>NZ_BAAAOA010000029.1:0-169372 GCF_039530085.1 Kocuria aegyptia | reverse complement strand
ACACTATTGAGTTCTCAAACAACAGACCAGCAACCAGGCACCACACCCGGAAACCGTGTTGGAATTCTTTTTCGCTCGGTTCCTGCGATTTCTCGCTCTCCCCGCGGCGACCTCCTCAGCCTATCCTCATTCTCTCCGCTTCCCCAAATCGCTTTTCCGTCGCTGGGCGGCGGTCGGTTCTTCGGGAGGAGAGGTCTTGGATCTGCCGGATTCGGCGCCGTGGGCCACAACGATTCCTCGCTGCTGCCCGAAACGGCTCCACCAGCATACCCGACCCGGCCTCGGCCCGCAAGTGCTCGGCCACCGCGCAGCGGTGATCGGCCTGATGGTTCGAGGAGGGTGGTTCCGCCGGATTCGGCGTTGCCGTCCGGGGCGATCTCTCGCGTCCCTCGCTGCGACTCGGAATACATTACACACGCCCGGGAGGACCGTCAAAGCCCGCGCGGGACCGGGCGGGAGCCGCCCGGTGACGGCGTCCGACCCGCCCGGCCCCGTTGCCTCCTGCATGCCTTCCCGGTCCGAGCGGACGGCCGGGAGTCCCCGGGCGACAGTGCGTAGGCTGATGACGTCCCCGCGACCGTCAACCGAAAGGACAGCAGATGAGCACCTCACCGGAAGAGCTGCCGGAGACTCCCGACACCTACGAGGGCGCCGCGGAGGTCGACCCCGACCACTGGCGCGACGACCCGCTGATCGAGGGGGCCGAGGCCGATGTGCCGGAGGACGAGTACGCCGATCCTGCCCGTCCCGTGGTCCCGTCCGAGCAGCAGCTGCGCGACGAGACGGCGGAGGCCCGCTTCCGGGCCGGCGACGAGCAGGTCCCGCCCGAGGAGCCGGGCATGGGAGAGGCCCTGGCGGATCTCGACGTCCCCGGGAACTCCGAGTTCGAGGACGAGGTCGACTCGAGCAACGACTCGTTCCACGGGGGCGGCGACCCGCTCTCCTGAGCGCGCCCGCGGACGTGACGACGCCCCGGCCGGGCGGCCGGGGCGTCGTCGTGTCCGCGGCCCGGCTCAGGCGAACGCGGAGATGCCCGTGATGCTGCGCCCGATGATCAGGGCCTGCATCGTCTCGGTGCCCTCGTAGGTGTGCAGGGCCTCGATGTCGGCGAAGTGGCGGGCCACGCGGTGCTCGATCAAGATGCCGTTGCCGCCCAGCAGGTCCCGGGCGTTGGCGGCGATCGAGCGGGCCGTGCGCGTGGAGCTGTACTTCGCCAGCGACGCCTGCTCGGCGGTGAGCCGGCCGGCCTCCTCCCGTTCGGTCATCCGGGCCACGAGCAGCTGGATCTGGGTGAGCTCGCTCAGCATCCGGGCCAGCCGCTCCTGCACGATCTGCGAGGCGGCCAGCGGCCGGCCGAACTGCACGCGCTGACGCGCGTACTGCACGGCGGTCTCGTAGCAGGCCTGGGCGTGGCCCACCGCGCCCCACGCCACGCTGATCCTGGTCGCGAACAGGACGTCGGCGGTGTTCTTGAAGGACCGCGCCGCCGGCAGCGCGTTCTCCGCGGGCACGAAGACGTCCTCGAACCGCAGGTGCGCCTGGTGGATGGCGCGCAGGGCGAGCTTGCCGCGGATGGTCGTGCCGGTGTAGCCCTCGCTCTCCTGCGGGACCACGTACCCCCGGACCTGGCCGTCCTCGTCGGAGCGGGCCCACACCACGGTGATCCCGCCCATCGAGCCGTTGCCGATCCACTTCTTCTCCCCGTTGAGCAGCCAGCCGCCGTGCACGGGGGTGGCGCGGGTCTCGAGGCTCACCGAGTCCGAGCCGTGGGTGGGCTCCGTGAGGGCGAACGCGCCGAGGAGCTCACCCGTGGCCATCCGCGGCAGCCAGCGCCGCCGCTGCTCCTCGGAGCCGCACATGGCGATCGAGCGCATCGCCAGCCCGCCCTGGACACCGGCGACGGTCGCGATCGAGCCGTCGCCGCGGGAGAGCTCCATGCTGATCAGGCCCGCAGCGGTCTTGGACATCGCCTCGTAGCCGTCGACGGCCACGCCGTCGCGCAGCAGGTCGAGCTCCCCGAGTCGGCGGACGAGGTCGAGGGAGTACTCCGAGCGGTCCCAGTGCTCGGCGATGACGGGCAGCAGGTCCTCCTGGACGAACCGGCGGGCGCGCATCCAGTGCTCCCGGTCGGTGTCGGAGACCGCGTCGAAGGCGCCGGCGGCGTCGGTGTCGAGGGCCTCGTCGAGGACGTAGTCGGGCTCCACGGTGCCGGCGGGGAACAGGTTCGCGCCGGTCTCGGGGGTGGCGGTCATGGAAGGATCCTTCGTTCGGCGGGCTGGCGGGGATCGGTCGGGGACACGGTCAGTCCCGGTGGAAACGGCGGCCGAGGACGCGCTCCGAGGCTCCCGTGCGGTCGAGGTACGGCGTGATGCCGCCCAGGTGGAAGGGATAGTTGGCGCCCAGGACCAGGCACAGGTCCACGTCCTCGGGCCCGGCGACGACACCCTCGGCCAGCATCGCGCCGATCTCCTCGGCCAGGGCGTCCTGGACCCGCACGAGCAGCTCCTCCGGCGAGGCGGGGGCCACGGGGGCGTCCGGGGCGCCCGCGGGGTGCTCCGCCCGGGTGCGCTCGAGCAGCCGGGCGGCCTCCGCGGCGAGGTAGCCGTCCGCGCCCGTCTCCGGGGCCTGTTCGGTGGGCAGCACGTGGGTGAGGCCGGCCTCGACCACCGCGTCCATCCACGGGGACCGCGCGAAGCGATCCGGATAGGCGCGGTGCATGGTCTCGTCCACGTGGTGCAGCACGGCCGGGCCCACGAAGTCGAGCAGGCGCAGCGGGGTCATGGGCAGGCCCATCGGATCGGGGGCGTGGTCGGCGGCCGCCACGTCGAAGCCGGCGTCGATCGCCCGGACGATCACGTCGAACAGCCGGGTCAGCACGCGGTTGACCACGAAGCCGGGGGCGTCCTGGACGCGCACCGCCGTGCGGCGCAGCGCCGCGGCGAGCTCGAAGGCGGTCGCCAGGGCCGTGTCGCCGGTCCGCTGCCCGGCGACGACCTCCAGGAGCGGGGTGACCTCCACGGGGTTGAAGACGTGGAAGCCGACCACCCGCTCGGGGTGCCGGAGCCCTTCCGCCATGGCGGTGACGGACAGGGAGCTCGTGTTGGTCGCGAGGATCGCGTCGGGGCGCAGGATCTGCTCCCACTGGGCGAAGACCCGTTTCTTCACCTCGAGGTCCTCGAAGACCGCCTCGATCACGAAGTCCGCGTCGGCGAGGTCCTCCGGCCCGCTCGCCCCCGTGACGAGGGCGCCCAGCTGCTCGGCCTGCTCCGCGCTGATCCTGCCCCTGGCCGCCTGGGCGGCGAAGCGCTCCCGGGTCCGGGCCACGCCGGCGGCGAGCCGCTCGTCGTCGAGATCGGTCATGACCACGGGGATCCGGGCGCCGCTCGCGATGAGCGAGGCGAGCTGGCCGGCCATCAGGCCGGCACCGATCACGGCGGCCCTGCGCAGGGGCACGGGCTCGGCGGCGGGCACGTCCGCGGCCTGCCGCGACCGTGCCGTGACGAGCTCGAACGCGTAGAGGGAGGCCTTGGCCACGTCCCCGCGGACGAGCTCGGCGAAGGCGGCCACGGCCTTCGCCCCGTTCTCGGTGCGGGTCTCGGTCCGGGCGTCGGCCACGAGGTCGATCGCCACGAGGGGGGCCGGCGCCGCGCCGTGCCAGGTGCGCTCGGCACGGTCCCGGGCCTGCTCCACGGCGTCCCGCCAATGCTGCTCCCCGGTGCCGCCGGGCGCGCCGGCGCGCCGGCGGGTTCCCCCCGCGTCGAGGGTGGCCAGCTTGCCGGCGACCCACCGCTGCCAGGCGGTGTCCCACTCCCCCGTCCCCGGGGCGGCGTCGAGCACCACGTCCACGAGACCGAGCTCGAGAGCCTCCGCCGCCTTGACGTTCCGGCCCCGCAGGGAGTCGAACACGATGACGCGCAGCGCCGCGGCCGGACCGATCAGGTGCGGGAGCAGGTGGACGCCGCCCCAGCCCGGGAAGAAGCCGAGCCGGCACTCCGGCAGCCCGAGGGGGCCGGTGCGCGGATGGGCCGCGCGGTGGTCCGTGTGCAGGGCGAGCTCCAGGCCTCCGCCCAGGGCCTGCCCCGTGAGCAGGGAGAACGTGGGCACCCTCGCGTCGGCCAGGACGCCGAAGGCCTCGTGGCCGAGGCCCACGTATCGGTCGGAGACACCGCTGAGCTGGGCGTGACGGATCTCCTTGAGGTCGGCCCCCGCGCCGAAGGAGCGAGCGTTGCCCGTGACCACGATCGCCTCGACCGCCGACTGGTCGATCGATCCCAGGACGTCCCGGAGCTGCTCCAGGGCCTCGGACCCCCAGATGATCAGCCCGCCGGGCCGCGTCGAGTCCAGCCGGACGAGGGCGACCGGAACGGTCCGCCCGGGCAGCACGAGCTGCTCGACCGCGATCGTGACGGTGGAGGGAAAGGACGGGGCGTGGGGGGCGGGTGCCATGGACGGACTCCTGGTGCGTGGTGTGATGTCCACCACTCTGACTGATACGCAGTATCACGTCAAGGAATTCAGTCTCAGTGTCGCTCCGGGACGCCCCCGCGAGGGCACGGAGGCCTTAGTATCGCTACTGATGATCGACGTGCTGCCCCCAGAGACCGAGCGCCTCGCGTTCCGCCGCTTCGACGCCGCGGACCTCGAGCCCATGTACTCGTACCAGAGCCGCGAGGACTACGCGCAGTACGCGTGGCGGGGTCCGCGCACCCGCGAGGAGTGCGAGCGGGCCCTGGCCGAGAACACGGGGATGCGCCCCTGGAGCAGGGACGGCGACCACGTGCGCTTCGCCGTCTCCCCCCGGGGCTCGCGGGAGCTCGTGGGCGAGATCGTGCTGACCCTCACGGACGCGGCGGCCGCCCAGGTGGAGATCGGCTGGGTGGTCCACCCCGACCACGCGGGCCGGGGCATCGCCTCCGAGGCCGCCCGCGCCGCGATCGAGTTCGCCTTCGCCGAGCTGGGCGCGCACCGGGTCTGCGCGAGCCTGGACGCCCTCAACGTCAGCTCCGCCAGGGTCTGCGAGCGCATCGGCATGCGCCTGGAGGCGACCCTGCGCGAGAGCCACCACCAGCTGGGCGAATGGCGCGACGAGCTGGTCTACGCCGTCCTCGCCGCCGAGGTCTGAGCACTCAGCGCAGGGCGTCCCGCACGGACGCCAGGATCTCCTCCGTGTCCGCGCCGGGGTCCAGGACGGTGATCACGACGGCGGGGCGCACCCCGGCGGCCGGCCGCGCCGCGCCGTCCCCGCAGCCGGAGACGAGCGTGCGCGCGAGTCGCTCGAGCTGCCCCGCCAGCTCTGCCGAGGGGTCGGTGTCCGGGGCGCGCAACCAGGCCCGCAGGGCGGCGTTGTGCACCGCCACGGCGGCTGCGGACAGCGCCGTGGCGATCGTGGGCCGCTCCGGCGAGTCGGGCAGCGCGGAGCTCAGGTAGCGCTGCAGGACCCGCTCGTAGCGGTGGGACGTGATGAGTTCGCGGTCCCGCAGCTGCGGCACCTGCCGGAGCAGGGCGTTGCGGGCCAGGGCCCGTTCCCGGTGGTCGAGGTGGTGGCGGAAGACCAGCAGCACGCCGTCCCGCAGCGCGACGACCGGGTCGGCGCCCGGCTCGCCGCCCGCCCGGGCCAGCTGCTGCTCGAGGCGCTCGAGGTTCGCGGCGTGGTCCGCGAAGACGATGTCCTCCTTGGACCCGTACTTGCGGAAGAACGTGGCCCGGCTGATCCCCGCGGCCAGCGCGAGCCGGTCCACGGTCGTGGCCTCCCAGCCCTGTTCCGCGAGCAGGCGGATCGAGCCGGTGACGACGTCCGGGGCCGCCCGGGGGGTCTCGGTCATGGGTTCCTCCTCGCTCCGATGGTAGACCGGCGCCCTCCCCGGCCGGCGCCCTCGAGCGTTGCCCGGGCACCGACGACTCCCCAGTACCCGCGCCCCCTCTGCGCGCCGAGGCCCCCGTGGGCTCGCAGCCCCCCGGATCGCTCCGGGGGACTGCGCGCCCACGGGGACCCGGCGGGATGGGCGGCGGGGTCCTCAGCCGGAGGCGCGGTCGGCGTTGGCGTGGATCGCGTCGCGGACGTACTGCGCCAGACCGGGCTCCAGGTCCTCGTAGGTCTTCGTGAACCGCGGGTCCGCCACGTACACATGTCCCCCAGTGCCCGGTGGAACTCGGGAGAGAGGTCGTAGAAGCGCTCGTGGATCTGACGCCGGGCGGCCTCCGCGACGTCCATCGCCTCGGGCGAGTCCGCGGGCAGCCCGGCACGCCTGGCCTCGGCGAACCGCTCGTTGATCGCCGTGGTCTCGGCGGCGATCCGCCGCCAGTCCTCCTGGTCGTATCCGGCCGCCCGGCGGCGGGACTGCTCCCACGCCTCGGTGCCGCCCCAGCGGCGCTCGGCCTCGGCGGCGTACTCGTCGCTGAAGCCCTCGCCGAAGAGCTCGCGACGCTCCTCCGGGGTGAGGTCGATCCCGGTCATTTCCTTCTCCAGTGCTCGGTCGATCGCGGTGACGAGGTCGGCCAGCTCGGCCAGTCTCGCCAGGACGGACTCGCGCTGCCGGCGCAGGTGCGCCAGCACGGACCCGGGGTCCTCCGCGGCCAGCAGCTCCTCGATGCGCTCGAGGGGGAGGCCGAGCCGGCGGTAGACCACGACGTGCCGCAGCCGGAGCAGATCGTCCTCCGTGTAGAGGCGGTATCCGCCCGCCGAGCGTTCGCCCGGGCGCAGCAGGCCGACGTCGTCGTAGTGGTGGAGCGTGCGCACGGTGACGCCGAAGCGCTCCGCGACCTGCCCCACGGTGAGTCTCTCGCCTGCCGCTCCCGGCCACTGCCCGTCCATGTCCTCCACCCTGGGCCCTCCCGTCGCGTGAGGGTCAAGCCCGTCAGCGCCGGGCCCTGCGGCCGAGCAACAGCGCTCCGGCGGCGCACAGTACCGCGAGCACCGCGAAGGAGGACGCCGACGAGGTGCCCCCGCCGAGCAGGGCGCCCACGAGGGCGACGGCCCACACGAGCACGAGCAGCCACAGCAGCCCGGCGGTGCGCCTGGGGTTCCGCACCGGGATCAGCCCCCGAAGGGCAGGACGGGCAGGCCGGGGACGTCCACCCGGACGGCGAACAGTGAGCCGGCGGCGGGATCCTCGTCCGCGGCGAGGTTCTCCCGGGACGTGGTGATGTAGAGGGTGCGCAGGTCCTCCCCGCCCAGGCAGCACGCGGTGCTCTGGCGGGCGCCGACCGTCACGACGGTGTCCAGGGCGCCCTCGGCCGTGTAGCGGTGCACCTGCCCGGCGCCGTGCAGCGCCACCCAGACCGCGCCCTCGGCGTCGACGGTGAGCCCGTCGGGGTGGACGTCCCCTCCCTCGAGCTCGGGCACCACGAAGGTGCGACGGCCGTGCAGCCCGGCTGCCTCCGACCAGTCGAGGACGTCGACCTTCCCGGTGGGCGTGTCGTTGTAGTAGGCCCGGGTGCCGTCCGGGGACCAGGCGATGCCGTTGGAGACGGTGACGCCCTCCAGGACCGGCTCCCACTGGAGGTCCGGGTCCACGCGGTAGAGGGTGGCCGCGCCCTCGGTCTGGTCCCAGGCCATGGAGCCGACGTAGAAGGCGCCGTCCGGGCCGACACCGCCCTCGTTCATCCGCGCCACCCCGGGTTCCCAGAGCAGCTCGGCCGGGTGGACGGTCCCGTCCGGGTCCTCCAGGGCCACGCCCGTCTCGACGGCCAGCACCGCGCCCCCGGTCGCGCGGGGGCGCACGCAGGCCACGACGTCCCCGACGTGCTTGCGGAGCACCTGGCCGTCCACGCCGAAGGACAGCACGTCCCCCGCGAGCATGTCGACCCACCGCAGTCCGCCCCAGGACTCCGACCAGCACGGCCCCTCGCCGTGGTAGGTGACGGAGTCCGTGATCCGCTCGGCACTCAGCCGCCGCACCGCCATCTCAGAGGCCCTTCCCGCGCGCCGCGCGCCGGTGGCCGGGCCGGGCGTCGGCGCAGACCGCCGCCTGCGCGCCGGTCCAGCGGAACGGGCTCTCCCCGATGAGGGCGCCGCCGGCGTCGAGGTGCTGGGCCCCGGCCCGCCGACGGGCCCGGCAGCTGATGTCCTGGGTCGTCATGCCCCCACGATACCGAGGGCGGGCGTCCCGCGGGCCGCCGGCTACAAATCCACGGTCCCGCGGACCACCGGGCTGACCTGCCCGCCGACCCAGACCGTCTCCGCGTCCCGCTCCAGCAGCACGCGCCCCGTGCGCCCGAGCACCGTGCCCTGGGCGGCGACGTAGCGGTCCGGGGTCCACCCGTTGTCGGTCAGCCACCGGGCCAGGCCCGCGTTGAGGCTGCCGGTGACCGGGTCCTCCACGACCCAGTCGCCCACGAACGCCCGCACCTCGACCGCGCACTCCGCCCCCTCGGGGTGCGGCCCGACCACGCCGAGCTTGAGCCCCGCCATGGCGGACCAGTCCGCGCGGACGCCCAGGACGGTCCCGGCGTCGGCCACCCGCACGCCGATCCAGCCGGGTCCGTTGTCGAGCCAGGACACGTCCAGCAGCGCGGACGGGTCCAGCCGCAGGGACCGCGCCACCCGGTCCAGCAGCGCCGGTTCGGCCACGGGCTCGTAGCGCAGCAGGGGCGGGGCGGCGAACGACAGCTGCCCCTCGCGGCGCCGGACGGTCACCAGCCCGACCCCGCACTCCTGGACGACGTCCTCGCCCGCGGGCTCCCCGCCGAGTCCGAGCCAGGCGGACGCCGTCCCGAGCGTGGGATGCCCCGCGAACGGCAGCTCCCCGCCGGGGGTGAAGATCCGCACCCGGTAGTCGGCGCCCGGGACCGTGGGCTCGAGCAGGAACGTGGTCTCGGAGAGGTTGGTCCAGCGGGCGAAGCGCGCCATCGTGTCCTCGCCGAGGGCGTCCGCCCCGTGCACGACGGCGAGCGGGTTGCCGCCCAGCGGCGCCGCCGAGAAGACGTCGACCCAACTGATCGCGTGGCTCGTCACGGCCTCAGAGCACCGGCCCGCGCGCGTTCTTCCGGGCGGGCCGGGCCCGTCCCGCCCGCCGGCCGCCCCGGCCGGCGGACGGGCCGGCAGTCCCGCCGCGGGCCGCCGCCCGGTCCTCCCGCACCCTCCGCACCACCAGCCCGACCAGGACGGAGCCCACGGTGCTCAGCACCAGGGGCAGCACCGCGCTGCGCTGCTCGCTGTTGTCGTACACGGCCGGGCCTCCTGCCGGAAGGCGACGCAGGGCGTCGTCGGGTTCGGTGCCAGGAATCCTACGCACCTTCCGGTGTCTCCGGCCACACCCCGGAGCTGCCCCGGCGGTGGCTGCCGACCAGGTGCGTGTCGACGATCCCGACCGCTTCCATGAGCGCGTGCATCGTGGTCGGCCCCACGAAGCGGAAGCCGCGCGACCGCAGCGCCCGGGACAGGGCTTCGGACTCCGGCGAGCGGGTGGGGACCTCGGCGATCGTGCGCGGACGAGGGGTCCGGACCGGGCGGAACGACCACACGAGCTCGGCCAGCCCGCCCTCGGCGCGCAGGGCCACGGTGGCGCGGGCGTTGCCGACGGCGGCCTCGATCTTGCCGCGGTGGCGCACGATCCCGGCGTCGCCCAGGAGCCGGTCGACGTCGTCCGGGCCGAAGCCGGAGACCGTGTCCGGGTCGAAGTCCGCGAAGGCCGCCCGGAAGGCGGGCCGCTTGCGCAGGATCGTGACCCAGGACAGCCCGGACTGGAAGCCCTCGAGGCAGATCCGCTCGTAGAGCCCCCGCTCGTCGCGCACGGGGAGGCCCCACTCGGTGTCGTAGTACGCGCGCAGGAGGGGGTCCGTCGCCGCCCACACGGGCCGGGCGAGCCCGTCCTCGCCGAGCACGAGATCGGTTCCGGCACCACGCTCGGTCACGGGTTCGGGCAGTGTGCTCATGCCGAGCATCGAACCACACCGGAGGACCGGGACACACCCCGGACGGTCACCCCCACGGGCATAGTATGGCGGCCATGCACCCGACGAACCCCGCCGTGGACCGGCGCGCCCTGCAGCGCAGGGTCGTCCGTGTCCTGGCGCTCGGCCAGGTCCTCGGCGGGCTGGGCGTCGGCGCCACCCTGGCCCTGGGCGCCCTCCTCGTCACCGAGGTCTCCGGCTCCTCGGCCTGGTCCGGCATGGCCGCGACCATGAACACCCTGGGCGCGGCACTGCTCGCCGTTCCCCTCGCCCGGCTCGCCCAGGCCCGCGGCCGGCGGATCTCGCTGAGCACCGGGGCGTTCACCGCCATGGCGGGCGCGTCGGTCACGATCGGCGCCGCCGTCCTCTCGAGCTTCCCCGTGCTGCTGGTGGGCCTGGCACTGCTCGGGGCCGGCTCGGCGCTGAACCTGCAGTCCCGGTTCGCGGCGACCGACCTCGCCGCGGACGACACCCGCGCCCGCGACCTGTCCCTGGTGGTCTGGTCCACGACGATCGGCGCGGTGCTCGGCCCCAACCTCTTCGACCCCGGCGAGGCGATCGGGCGGGCCCTGGCCCTGCCCGAGCTCACGGGCGGGTTCGTCATCGCCCTCGTGGCCCAGGCCTTCGGCGCCCTGGTGTACCTCACGGCGCTGCGGCCGGACCCCCTGCTGCTGGCCGTGGCCGACGGGGAGGCCGCGGGGCAGGACAGGCCCTCCCCCGCGGGCGGGCTCGCGGTGCTGCGGTCCTCCGCCCCCGCCCGCCGCGCCGTGCTCACCGTGGCGCTGAGCCACGCCGTCATGGTGGCGCTCATGTCCATGACGCCCGTGCACCTGACCCTCCACGGGGCGTCGCTGAGCGTCGTCGGCCTGACCATCAGCCTGCACGTCGCCGGGATGTACGCCCTCGCCCCCGTGTTCGGCCGGCTCGCGGACCGGGCCGGGCGGAGCCGCACGGTCCTGCTCGGGCAGGCCCTGTTCGTCGCGTCCCTCGTGCTGTCCTGGTTCGGCTCGACGTCCCCCGTGCTGGTCACGGTCAGCCTGGTCCTGCTCGGGCTCGGGTGGTCGGCCTCGACGGTCGCGGGCTCGACCCTCGTGGCCGAGGCCGTCCCGCCGGCCGAGCGGCCGAAGCTGCAGGGCGTCTCGGACCTGTTCATGAACCTCGCCGGCGCGACCGGCGGCGCGCTCGCCGGACCGGTGCTGGCGCTGATCGGCTTCGACGGGCTCAGCGCGGCCCTGCTGGTCCTCGTGGCGGTCGTGGCGCTCTCACACGGCGGCCGGGCCCAGCGGGATGCGGGCGCCGACGCGCCAGCCCCCGTCCGCGGGGCCCGCCGCTAGCTCACCGCCCAGCAGCTGGACGCGCTCGCGCAGCCCGAGCAGCCCGTACCCGGAGACCGGGAGCCCGGGCCGGGCTCCCGGTCCCGCGTCGTTGTGCACCTCGACCCGGATGTCGGCCTCGTCGACCAGCACGGCCAGCGCGCAGCCCGTCCGGGCGGGCGCGTGCTTCATGATGTTCGTGGACGCCTCCCGGAGGACCCGCTGCACGGTGGGCCGCACCCCCTCGGGGATGCGCGACAGGTCCCCTCCCACCCGGGTCTTCGCGCGGAAGCCGACCTCCCGCAGCGCGGCCGCCACCTCCTCGAGGTCGCGGCCGGTGTCCACGGCCGCGGCGGCGCTCGCGTCCCGGGCGAGCCCTGCACCCGGCTCGATGCGCATGATCCCCAGCAGCCGGCGCAGGTCCTTCAGGGCCGCCCGGGACGAGTCGCCCACGACGTCCAGGGTCTCCTTCATGGTCCCCGGGTCCCCGGAGTAGGCCCCCGAGCGCGCCTGCATGGCGATGACGGTGAGGTCGTGGGCGACGATGTCGTGCAGCTCCCGGGCCAGCTCGAGGCGCTGCTGCTCGAGGGCCCGCGCCGTCCGCTGCCGGCCCTCGTCGATCTCGACGCGGTCCAGCTCCCGCTGCGCGCTCAGCACCCGCAGCACGAGACCCGGCAGCAGGAGGACCAGGGACAGCGGCACGTAGCTCCACAGGAACTGGGGACCGACCACGGAGACGTTCACGGCCCACGAGACCTGCCACACGAGGAAGATGCCGAACGCCGCGGCCAGTCCCGGCAGGGCGGCACCGTAGGCGGCGAAGGCCAGGAGCAGCGGGACCACGACCATGTAGCTGCCCGGGTTCACCTGGGGGTGGAGCAGGACCAGCAGCGCGGCCAGCGGCAGCCACGTCCAGCTGGCGCGCAGCGTCAGGACGGCGAACGTGCCGGCCTCGAGGGCCACGAGCAGAAGCTCGTAGTCCCGGCCGCCGAAACCCAGGCCCGGACCGCTCAGCACCAGGCGGACGGCGTCCAGTGCGCTCACGGTGATGAACAGCAGCAGGGCGGACCGCACCCACCGGTGCAGGGGCCGTGACCGTGCGATCCCCGGCGGCAGCAGGGCGGTCCGGGCGGGTCTGCTGTCCTGCTGCGCTGCTCCGCGTGCCATGCCGCCCCTCCTGGGCGGTGGTCCGGTGCTCCGCTCCACCTCGGAGGATAGCCGCGGGCTCCCGGACCGTCCCGGAGCGCGCCGGGTCAGCACCAGCGCAGCCAGAGGAACGAGCACCCGCGGCTCGTGTGTCCGTCCAGCCGCTCGGTGCCGGGGTCGATCCGCGTGCTCGGCAGCGGCGCGGTCAGCGGCTCCTGGGCCACGGCCGCGGGGGTGCCGCCGGCGACGAGGAGCGCGGCGACGAACAGCGGGGTGATGAAGAGCTTGTGCACGGAGGTCCTCCCGATGGGGTGCCGCACCCCGGTGGTGTGCGGTCGTGAATTCATCCTCGCCGAGGGGGCGGCGCGGGACGTCGTTCCGACGGATGGTCGCGGGTCGTCCATCGGGCGGATGCGGCGCGGTGGCCCGCGCGCTGGTGCCCGTGCGCCGGGGCCGCTCTCCGCTACCGTGAGAGGCATGAACGAACGCAAACCGATGTCGAGCCCCGCGAAGGTGCTCGTCGTCGACGACCAGCAGCTCATGCTCCGTGCCCTGCGCGTGTTCATCGACGCCGAGGAGGACCTCGCCGTCGTGGGCGAGGCCCAGAACGGCAGGGCCGCGATCGAGCAGTGCCTCGCCCTGCGCCCGGACGTGGTCGTCATGGACCTGCAGATGCCGGTCCTCGACGGCGTCGAGGCGACCCGGGCGATCACGCACGCGCACCCGGACGTCAAGGTGCTGGCCGTGACCACCTTCCACTCGGAGGAGTGGGTGATCCCCGCCCTCAAGGCCGGGGCGAGCGGCTACGTGGTCAAGGACTCCGAGCCGCACGAGATCGTGGGCGCCGTGCGCAGCGTGCTGGCCGGGGAGGCCGCGATCTCGCGGCGGGTGGCCGCGACCCTGATCCGCAGCGTGGTGGCGGAGCCGGCGAGGCCGCGCCCGGAGGAGGTCACCGCGGAGGGGGGACTCACGGAGCGGGAGCGGGAGGTCGTGACCCTGCTCTGCGAGGGCCTCAGCAACCGCGAGATCGCCGCCGCGCTCTTCCTGTCCGAGCCGACCGTCAAGTCCCACCTCAGCCACATCCTCTCGAAGATGGGCGTCCGGGACCGCGTGCAGGCCGTGATCAAGGCCTACCGGACCGGTCTGGTGGCGATGCCGTCGTCCTGAGCCGCTCCCGGCGCCGCACCGCCGGGCAGGGTCAGCACCGCGCTCGGCGCCAGCTGCTCGGGCGGGCGGTGCGCCACGACCAGGACCGTGCGCCGCGCCGCCCACTCCGTGAGCTCCTCGCACAGCACCCCGGTGGACGCGCTGTCCAGTCCGTTGAAGGGCTCGTCCAGGACGACGACGTCGAAGTCGCCGCACGTGCACACGATCGTCCAGAGCTTGCGCCGGTTGCCCGTGGACAGGTTCTCGGCGGCCTCGTCCAGCCACGGCCCCAGACCGTGGCGCTCGGCCCGGCGCAGCCCTTCCCGGGGGTCGGCGCCGCACCAGGCGCTCGCGAACACCACGTGGTCCCGTGCGGTCATCGTGGGGTAGAGCGCCGGTTCGGTGCGGCAGATCCGGCGCACCCGGGAGGCCTCCGGGGACCGGGAGTCCACGCCGGCGAGCGTGACCGTGCCCGCGGTCTGCGGCAGGTGCCCGCTGAGGACCTCGACGAGCGTCGACTTGCCGGAGCCGTTGGGACCCTGCAGAAGGGTCAGCCCGGGGGCGTCGATCCGCAGCGTGAGCTCCCGGTGGACGGGGCGCTCTGCGTCGAAGCCGGCGCTCACCGCCTGGACGTGGATCAGCGGCGGGTGAGAGAGCGATGCAGGCATGTGAGGGCACCTCCGGCGAGGGTCAGGGCGAGCAGGGGGACGAGCCACGGGCCGGTGGCGGGGAAGGTCAGCGGGACGGCCACGGGCGCGGCGGCCAGGACGACGGCGAGGACGCCCGTGAGCGGGCTGTCCGCGCCCGTTCCCTCGACCGTGCGCGGCGGCGGCAGCAGGTGCTCCGCGATCGTCGCGGCCCACACCGCGCCCAGCACCACGGCCGCGGGCGCCGCGGACGGGGTCCCGGTCAGCACCCAGGCGACGACGACGAGCAGCAGGGCGGGCAGCAGCAGGGGCACGGTGAGCGCGGCGAGGTGCCCCAGGGCCACGGACGAGCGGGCGGCCCCGGACTCGACGGCGGTCCGCAGGTGGCGCCCGTAGCGGAAGGCGCCGATGTCCGAGCTCACGAGCTCCGCGAGGGCGAGTCCCGCCATCAGCGCGACGAAGCCGAGGGTGGGGCGCAGCGCCGCGTCCCACGCCTCGTCCGGCAGGGAGGGCAGCGGCGGCATCCGGAGGCCGGCGGAGGCGGCGCCGAGCAGCGCCGCGGTGGCGGCGGCAGCCGTGACGGTGATCCGCTGCTGCGCCCGCAGACGCCATCCGTGCGCCCGCTGGACGCCCAGCACGCGGGCGAACTGCAGGACCGCGGGACCGCTCAGGCGCGGCCGGCGCGCCGGGGGCGCGGTGTGCCGGGCCGGGAAGGACACCGCCGCGAGGGCACGGCCGCCCGTGACGGTGCCGGCCGCGCCGACGACCGCGACCGCCGCGAGACCGGCGAGGAGGACGGGGACCGGCAGCCCGGGGGCCGGGCCGGGTACCGCGCCGGCCGGGGTGCCCTGGCCGAGGGCGCCGGGGACCAGGGGGGCCAGCAGCAGCACCGCCCCGTGTGCTCCTGCTCCGGCCAGCCCGGCCGCCGCCGCGAGCACCGCCGCGAAGTGCCGGCGCCCGTTCTCGGGCCGGGCGGCGGAGCGCAGGGCGCCCGCGACCGTCAGGGCGCCGAAGGCCACGGGGGTCCCCAGCAGCAGCGCCGTCCCCGCGGCGCCGGGCCCGTGCCCGGCCTGGACCGACCCGATGAGCACGCCCAGCCCGGCCGCGCCCCACACGGCGCTCGCCACTGCCACGCGCGGGAGCGCGTGGACGACGAACACGTCCGCGGCCCGCACGTCGAGGCCCACGAAGAAGTCCCGCTGCGCGTGGTCGCTGACGCAGCTGCGGAACCGTCCCAGGGTCTCCGCCGCGAGGGCCCCGAGCCCGGCGTAGGCGCAGAGCAGCACGAAGAGGCCGACCACGTCCGCGCCCGGTGCGAGCACCGGCGCCACCCGCGCCACGAGGATCCCGGCGGCGAGCGCCATCAGCAGGGCCCCCGCCGCCCCTGCGAGCACGACGCGGCGGGCCGTGGCCACCGGCACGGACGCGCCCAGTGCCTGCAGCAGGTCCGCGATCCGCAGGTCCACCAGGAGCCGGCGGCGCCGTCGCGCCGGCGGGGGCACCGTCCGCGCCCGCGCCGGAGTGCTCGTCATGCTGCTCGTCGCGGTGGTCGCCACGCCGGTCGTCACGAAAGCCTGCTGCGCGTCCCGGTGCTCGCACGGCGCAGCCCGAGGGCGTTGAACAGGAGCACGACCGTGCCCGCGAGGGAGACGATCACGCCCATCGTGCACAGCCACCCCACGGGGAACCCGCTCAGCTGCTCGTCGAGGAAGGTGGCGTGGGACGTCATCGCCAGGAACAGCAGCACGGCCGGCACCACGGAGCGCGGCCGGGACAGCGGGGTCGCTGCGGCCACGAGCGGCAGGAGCACCCCGCAGACCGCCAGCGCCCCCACGAGGAGGGACCACAGCCCGACGGGGACGGTGCTGGTCCCGCGGCCCTGGAGGAGGACCGCGGTCAGGGCGGCGGCGCCCAGGACGGCCACGGTGATGAGGACCAGTCGGACGTGGTTCTGGGTGAGGGTCGGCACGGCGTGAACTCCTGGCTGTCGAGGGGCTGTCGAGGGACTGGCGAGGGACTGGCGGCGGACGGACGGTGGGAGCGGGTGCGGTCGGGACGGTGGCCTGCTCAGACCATGGCGACGAGCGCGGCGGTCGCGACGGCGACGACGAGCACGAGCACCTGCCGGCCGGGGCCGGACGACCTCCACCGGCTGCGGTAGAGCAGCGCCGCCGCGAGGGCGAAGGCCGGCACGGCGGCGGCCTCCACGGGCCCTTCCGCCATCCGCCCGGTGGCCAGGGCCCAGCCCTGGGAGAGCACCGTGAGACCGCCGACGACCATGGTGTAGAGCCCGATCCTCTGCCCACCGCCGAGCGGCAGGCCCTCCGGGACGAGTCTGCGCTCGAGCAGCCCCGCGAACCAGAGGTACAGGGCCAGGACCACCGCGAAGACCAGCACGCCGACGAGGACAGCGACGTTGACGGAGAGCCCGATCAGGGACGGGTCGATCCCCTGCAGGTCGTCGGCCATGGCTGCCGCGGCCTGGTCGTGCATCAGGTCGGTGGTCCTGGGCAGCCGCAGCAGCAGCAGCCCCAGCCCCACCGCCCACAGGACGGTCCGGACGGGCCGGGTGGTCGCCGGCAGCGGGCCGGGGGCGGAGGGTCCGGCGCCGGGGTCGGCGGGGACGTGGAGGGTGGACATGGGGCTCCTTCCAGGAGCGGGCGGGGGCTGCGGTGCTCATCGCCGGGCGATGAGCACCGCCTCGATCCCGGCGGCGGCGAGCAGGAGGACGACGGCGAGGGCGAAGACGCCGAGGGAGGCCGGGAGCGCCGTGAGGTAGGTGCGCAGCAGGCCGTGCCGGCGACCGGTCAGCGCGGCGGCGAGGGGGTGCAGGCCGGCGGCCGCGGCCACCAGGCAGCCGAGGAACTCCAGCCCCGCGTACCACCCGGCCGCGCCCGCGACCGCGGCGGCGCCGACGTTGAGCACGCCGATCTTCGCCGTGGCCCCCACATAGGCCGAGAGCAGCGCAAGGGACGTGCCGGTGAGCAGACCTCCCGTGAGCACCCCGCCGTAGAGCAGGGCGGCGGCGCCGAGGTTGCGGACCAGGATGGAGCCGAAGGACCCGTCATGGTCCTGGCCGGCTCCGGCCGTGGCCTGCAGCGGCCCGGGGACCTGGGAGATGCTCCCGTACCCCACCAGGAACCCCGCCACGAAAATCGCCGTGGCGGCCGCCGCCGCCCACCCGAGGGCACGGCGCGCGGCGCGGTCGTCACGGGGAGGGGTGCGGGTGTCCGTCGGCACGGTCTTCATGGCGGGGTCCGGGGCTCGGTCAGCGGCGGCTCAGGCGATGGCCAGGTTGCGGGCCTTCTTGGAGAGGTACCAGCGGATGGTCGCGACGATCGCGCCGCCGATGCCGAAGCCGAACATCGCGGCTACGAGGGTCAGGGCCCAGCCGCCCGCCTCGACCGCGGCCACGATCTGGCTCGCGGACGCGGCGGAGATGCCGAGGGTGCCTGCGACCCAGGCGATGCCGACACCGCCGAGGACGAGGCCGAGGACGGCGATGGAGGCGGCGGCCGAGGCGGGCAGGACCGTGCGGACGGAGGGGGTGTGGGGGGTGGTCATGAAGAGCTCCTCTGCTCCCGAGGGTTTCGTGGGGGGGTCCATCATCCGGCGGGTTCCCCGGGTGATGGCTCAGAATCTACGAGAGCCTGGAGGCCGCGGGCATCGGCCGAAGGAATGGTTCCGGACCGGCCGAAGGATGCCGCCGGCCGGTCCGGAAGGACGTCACTGCAGGACCGGGAGCTGGAGCGGGTAGCGGTACACCTCGCCCTTGTTGGCCTTCAGCACGGCCAGGACGTGGCACACGACGAGCAGCACCGCGGCGAGGATCCACAGCACGATCGCCACCGGGATCAGGATCACGGTGAACAGGCACACCCACGCCGCCACGTTGAGCAGCCACATGGACAGGTTGAAGTTGAACGACCCGGCGGAGGTGGCCCGCAGGAACGCGTTCCTGTCCCGGTACACGAGCCAGACCACGAGAGGACCCACGAAGCCGAGCCACCCGACGGAGACCAGCGCGCCGATCAGGCCGGACAGGTGGGTGAGGACCGCGATGGTGCGGTCGTCCCCCTGCGCCCGGTACTGCGGACGGGGTGCTGACGGTGGAAGGTAGGACATCGGGTTCTCCTGGTGGGCAGAGGCGGAGCCGGCCGCGGCACCCGGTGCCGGCCCGGCGCGGTGCTGCCAGCGTATCGGGGCCGGGTCCGCTCCCGGTATGGGGGATGACCGCACGTGGCAGCGGCGGTTCTCCGCCGCCACGCACGGCACCGGGCCGCGCCCTGGTCTACCATTCTCGGCAGACCGTTCCCGGCCCGCCTCCCGCGGGCCTCTGCCCGAGGGAGGCCCGTGGCCCCGCAGCTGCGCCCCAACAAGTACGCCTACCGGGCCATCGTGCTCGCCGGCCTCGCCGCGGTGAAGCTCTTCCGCGTGCCCCTGCTCGCCTCGGGCGAGGAGCACCTGCCCACCGACCAGGTGGTGCACGGCCTGCACCGGGAGGTCCGCCCGGGCCGGGGCGCCGTCGTGGCGGTGACCCACTTCGGCTACCTCGACTTCGTCTTCGCGCAGCTGGTGGTCTGGCGACGGCTGCGGGCCCACTCCCGCTTCCTCATCACCCGCAAGCACACGGGCAGCGCCCTCGTCACGGCGGTGTGCCGGTTGTGCGACCACGTCGTCGTCGACCGCGCCGACGGCGCTCCGGCCTACGCCGAGGCCGTGGCGAAGCTGGCGCGCGGTGAGTACCTCGCGGTGTTCCCGGAGGGCGGGGTCAGCCGCAGCTGGACGGTGCGCCCGCTGCGCACCGGCGCCGTGCGGATGGCCGCCGAGACCGGCGCCCCCGTCATCCCGGTGTCCGTGTGGGGCGGCCACCGGATGCTCACCCGGGGTCGCGGCCGGATCCGGCTGCGCGACGTGTGGCGCACGCCGGTGCGCGTGCACGTCGGCCCGGTGCTGCACGTGGCCCCCGACGAGGACGTCCGCGCCGCGAGCGCCCGGCTGCGCGCGGTGCTGCAGGACGGGATCGACCGGTGCATCGAGAGCTACCCCGTCACCCCGGAGCCCGGCGCGTGGTGGATGCCGGCGCACCTGGGCGGGAGCGCGATCACGGTCCAGGAGCAGATCGACGCGGACGCCCGGGAGCGGGAGGCCTACAAGCGGACCGGCTGAGCCCGGCGGGCGCGCCGGGGCACGGCCTCACCGGAAGCCGGCGCGCAGCACCAGCTCGAGCTCGAACCGGCTCTTGGGGTCGTTGAGGCAGTCCCCGAAGACCTCCCGGAGCTGGTTCACCCGGTAGCCCACCGTCTGCTCGTGGATGTTCAGCTCGGCCGCCATCGCCGCGCGCTGACCGTGGTGCTCGAGCCAGCACAGCAGGGTCGCGGCCAGCCGCTCCCGCTGCCCGGGCTTGAGGTCCTCCAACGGGGCCAGGCTCTGCGCGGCGAGGTCCTCGACCACGCTGCGCTCGCTGTGCAGGACGAGCTCCATGAGGTGTTCCGAGACCCACAGCGGCCCGGCGTCGGCCGGTTCCTCCCGCTGCAGCAGGTCCCGGGTCAGCACGGCCAGGCGCAGGGACTCGGGGGCCGCGTACCAGGGCCGGCCCGGGCCGATCACCGCGCCCCGCCCGGTGAGCGCGCGCTCCAGCTCCCGGCGGCCGGTCGGCGAGGACGGTTCGGGGACCACCGCCACGACGTCGCCGGGGCGGGACGTGAGCAGCGCCCGCTCCCCGAGGCGCGAGCGCAGCCCCACCCGACGGTCCGCGGCCAGCGTCACCACGACCACCCGGTCGGGCACCGGCCACCCGGCGGCGGCGGCGGCGGTGCGCACCGCGTCCTCCGCCACGTGGCCGCGGACGAGCATGTCCGCGAGCGCGTCCAGCAGGCGGTCCCGCTCTCCCGCGCGCTCGGACTGCTCCATGGCATAGCCCTCGGCACTGGCCGCGGAGAGCTCCTCGATGTAGGCGAAGACGGACTCGGCGAGGCCGATGAGCACGGACGCCTCGAACCCCGCGTCCATGGCCACGCGGGACAGCGAGCGCAGCGTGGTGCGCGCCCCGGAGCGGTAGGCCGCGAAGAGGGCGTCCATCGGGCGCCCCTCCCGCACCTCGCCGCGGCCGAGCCCCTCGTAGACCCGCCGGTCGTCGCCCATCAGCGCCGACTGCTGGGTGCCGGGCAGCTGCAGGAACCGGGTCAGGGCCACCTCGACCCCACGCCGGATGCTGTCACCGAACAGGCCCTCCAGCGGCCGGGCGTAGACCGGGACGTCGAACCGCACGGCGTCCAGCAGCTCCTCCGTCACCGCGGGCAGGTGCGGGACCAGGAGTGGGGTGAGCGCCGGCGGCAAGGAGGTCCACGGCAGTTCCCGGTCCGCCCGCCCCGCCGGCTGCGCGTGCTCCATCGTGTGGTCCACCTGCGCCACGATCCCCCGCCTTCATTCCGACACCACAATTTCTCTGCTGAAAGAGTACGCGACGGGACGAGAACCGCCGCCCGATTTGGGGCACAGTTATTAGGTGCCTCAACTGCGACTGTTCACCCGCCTGGCCTCGGCCTTCACCACCCCCCGCTCCCCCGAGGACTTCCTCCGGCTCGTCGATCCCCTGGCCAGCGCCCGCCAGCTGCGCGGCCTGGTCACCTCCGTGGTGCCCGAGACCGCGGACTCGGTGACGATCCGCTTCCGCCCCGGCCGCGGCTGGAACCCGCACGAGGCCGGCCAGTGGGCCCGCATCGGCGTGGAGATCGACGGCGTGCGGCACTGGCGCTCCTACTCCCTCAGCACGGGCGCCGGCCAGGACCCGGCCATCACGGTGACGGCGATGGGCAAGGTCTCCACCGCCCTCGTCCGGGGCACCCGGCCCGGAGACGTCCTGTTCCTCGCCCCGCCCGAGGGCGACTTCGTCCTCCCCGAGAGCCCGCGCCCGCTGCTGATGCTCACCGCCGGGAGCGGGCTGACGCCGGTCATGTCCATGATCCGCACCCTCGTCCCCCGCCGCGCGGATGCCGACCTCGTGCTCGTGCACTCCTCGCGCTCCCCGGAGGAGTCCCTGTTCCGGGAGGAGCTGCTGGAGCTCACCGACCAGTTCCCCGGCTTCCGCCTCGTCCAGTGGTTCACCGGCGAGCGCGGCCGCCGCCTCGACCTCGCGGCCACCGCCGACCTCGACTCCGCGTGCCCCGACTGGCGCGACCGCGCCGCCTACGCGTGCGGCCCCGCCGACTTCCTCGACGCCGCCGAGTCGCTGTGGCAGCGCGAGGAGGGCGAGCTGCGGGTCGAGCGCTTCGCCGCCGTGGTCGCTCCCGGCTCCGGCGGGGAGGGCGGGCGCGTGACCTTCGAGAAGTCGGACAAGGAGGTCGAGGCCGACAGCGGCACGACGCTCCTGGCCGCCGGTGAGGGCGCCGGCCTGATGATGCGCAGCGGCTGCCGCATGGGCATCTGCCACGCGTGCGTGACGCCGCTGCTCTCCGGGCAGGTCCGTGACACCCGCACCGGCGAGGTCCACGGCGAGCCCGGCCACCTCGTCCAGACCTGCGTGTCCACGGCCGCCGGTCCTGTCAGCCTCGACGCCTGACCCGAACTCCCAGCACTCCTCCCCCGACCTCGTTCCCGAAGGACAGACACCATGACCATCGTCACCCCGTTCCTGCTCGACTCGGGCCGGCCCACCGAGTCGGCCAAGCCCTCCGCCGCCGCCCACCTCTCCGATGAGCAGATCGAGGAGCTGGGCCGCGAGCTCGACGCCCTGCGCGAGTCCGTGATCGCCTCCCGCGGGGCCAAGGACGCGGCCTACATCCGCCGCGTCATCGCCACGCAGCGCACCCTCGAGCTGGCCGGGCGCGCCACCCTCCTGTTCGCCAAGCACAAACCGGCCTGGCTCGCGGGCACCGGCATGCTCACCGTCGCCAAGATCCTGGAGAACATGGAGATCGGCCACAACGTGCTGCACGGGCAGTGGGACTGGATGCGCGACCCCGACATCCACTCCACCACCTGGGAGTGGGACTTCGTGACCCCGTCCAAGGCGTGGCAGCACACCCACAACGACCTGCACCACACCTGGACGAACGTGCTCGGCAAGGACCGCGACGTCGGGTACAACGTCTTCCGCGTGGACGAGGGCCAGCCCTGGCAGTGGTGGAACCTCGGCAACCCCCTCTACAACGCGCTGCTCGCCCCCTTCTTCGAGTTCGGGATCGCCATCTACGACCTTGAGTTCGACCAGGTCCGGGAGGGCACCAAGTCGAAGGCCGAGCTCAAGCAGGGGCTGAAGGCCCTCGGCGCCAAGTTTCTCAAGCAGGTCGCCAAGGACTACGTGGCCACGCCCGCCGCCGCCAGGCTGACCGGTTCGGGGAAGCAGGCGCTGGCCGCGACCGTGACGGCCAACGCCGCCCGCAACATCTGGGCGCACGCCGTGATCTTCTGCGGCCACTTCCCCGAGGGCGTGGACACGTTCACCGAGGAGCAGATCGAGGGCGAGACCCGCGGGGACTGGTACCTGCGGCAGATGCTCGGCTCCGCCAACATCTCCGGGTCCAAGCTGATGCACCTCATGACGGGCAACCTGTCCTTCCAGATCGAGCACCACCTGTTCCCCGACCTGCCCTCGAACCGCTACGCCGAGGTCGCCGTCAAGGTGCGCGAGATCTGTGAGCGCTACGGGCTGTCCTACACCACCGGGCCGCTGCCCAAGCAGGTCGGCTCGTACTGGGCGAAGATCTTCCGCCTGGCCCTGCCCTGATCCGCCCTTCGCACGACGGCAGGCCGAACGGCCGCGATGCTCCGGCACGCGGCCGTTCCGCGTGCCGGAGCGCCGACGGGGGCGGGGGCGAAGCACGCGGCGCGGGCGGGACCGGGAGCCGGCCGGGCGGCTGTCGGTCGGTTGTCCGGGCGGCTGTCGGGCGGCGTTGGTAGGCTCGCGGAACCCGCACGAAAGGCAGGCCATGAGCTCTCCCCGGCGCGTCCTCATCACCGGTGCCACCGGTTACATCGGAGGGCGCCTGGTGCCCCGGATGCTCGAGGCCGGGCACACCGTGCGCGTCGCGGTCCGGTCCCCCGGCAAGCTGCACGCCGTGCCGTGGCGGGACCGGGTGGAGGTCGCCGAGACGGACCTCAACGACCTCGACGGGATGACCGCCGCGTGCCAGGGCGTGCACACCCTGTACTACCTGGTGCACTCCATGGGCGCCTCCCGGCAGTTCGAGGAGGAGGAGGCCGGGATGGCCCGGACCGTGGCCCGGGCCGCGGAGCGGGCCGGGGTGCGGCGCATCGTCTACCTCTCGGGCCTGCACCCCCAGGGCGTGGAACTGTCCCAGCACATGCGCTCCCGGGTCCGGGTGGGCGAGATCCTGCTCGAGAGCCCCGTCCCGGCCGTGGTCTTCCAGGCCGGTGTGGTCATCGGCTCCGGCTCGGCGTCCTTCGAGATGATCCGCCACCTCGGCGACACCCTCCCGATCATGCCGGCGCCGTCCTGGGTGACCAACAGCATCGAGCCCATCGCCGTCCGCGACGTGCTGCACTATCTGGTCCGCGCGATGGACCTGCCGGAGGACCTCAACCGCACCTTCGACATCGGCTCCCGCGACGTCATGACCTATGCGGACGCCATGCGCCGCTACGCCCGGGTCGCCGGGCTGCGCCGGCGGGTGGTCTTCCACCTCCCCCTCCCCGCGCCCCGGCTGTCCGGGTTCTGGGTGGGCATGGTCACCCCGATCCCCCTGGGGCTGGCCGTGCCGCTGGTGCAGTCGCTGCAGCACGACGCCGTGTCGGGCGAGCACGACATCGACGACCACATCCCGCCGCCCCCCGAGGGGCTGGCCGGCTACCGCCGCGCGGTGGCGCTCGCCCTGAAGAAGATCGAGGACAACTCCGTGGAGACCACGTGGGACGTCCACTACAGCTCCTCCGAGGCCGCCGCGGACCCGCTGCCCTCGGACCCGGACTGGGCGGGGCGCACGGTGTTCGTGGACGAGCGCAGCCGCACGGGTCCGGCGCGGCCCGAGCAGGTGTGGCGGGTGATCGAGTCCATCGGCGGGCGCAACGGGTGGTACTCCCTGCCCCTGGCGTGGCAGGTCCGCGGGGTCATGGACAAGCTCGTGGGCGGGGCCGGCCTCAACCGCGGCCGCCGTGACGCCACGGACCTGCAGGTGGGCGAGTACGTGGACTGGTGGCGTGTCGAGGCCATGGAGGAGGGGCGCAAGCTGCTCCTGCACGCCGAGATGCGCGCCCCCGGCCGGGCGTGGCTCGAGCTGTCCGTGGCGCCCGAGGGCGACGGCAGCCGGTACACGCAGCGGGCCATCTTCTTCCCCCGGGGCCTGCCGGGCCGGCTCTACTGGTGGGGGGTGTGGCCCTTCCACGGGTTCATCTTCCCGTCGATGGCCCGCAACATCCTCGCCGCCGCGGCCGCGCTGGACGGTCCCGGGGCCCAGGAGGCCCGGGCGGGCGGGGCGGAACAGGCGGCCGGGCGGATCACTGCTCCCGGGCAGGGCCCGGTCCGCGGCTGACCCCCTGCGGGCCTGCCACGGGCCGGGGGCCGGGCCGGCCCCACTCGCTCCAGGAGCCGTCGTAGACGGCGACGTCCTCACGCCCGGCCAGGTGGGCGCCGAGCGCCAGGACGCACGCCGTGAGGCCCGACCCGCAGCTGGTGACGATCCGCCCCTCGGGCGCGGCCGCCGCGATCCGTTCCCGCAGCTGCGGCAGGGGCAGCAGCCGGCCGTGCGCATCCTGCAGGTCGGTGTAGGGCAGGCTGACCGCCCCCGGCATGTGCCCGGGGCGCAGACCCGGCCGCGGCTCGGGCTCGGTGCCCGCGAACCGGCCGGCGGAGCGGGCGTCCAGGACGGTGGCGTCCGGGTCGGCCAGGGCGCGGGCGACGTCCTCCGCCCCGGCGAAGGCGCCCGCACGGGGCACGAGCTCCACGTCGCCGGGCTGGGCGGGCGGTGCGGCGTGCGTCCCGGTGGGCCGGCCCTCGGCGACCCACGCCGGGAGGCCGCCGTCCAGGACGGCGACCCGGTCGAAGCCCGCGGTCCGGAGCATCCACCAGACCCGGGCGGACGCGAAGATCCCCTTCCCGTCGTAGGCCACCACCGTGCTGGTGCGCGAGATGCCGAGCGCACGGGCCGCCGCGGTCAGCTGCTCCGCCGGGGGCGCCGTGTGCGGCAGGCCGGAGGACGGGTCCGAGAAGTCCCCGTCCAGGTCCAGGAGCACTGCCCCGGGCAGGGCCTCCTCCGCCCGGTTGAGCGTGGAGCTCGCGTCCACGAGCACCAGCCGGGGGTCGTGGAGGTGCTCGGCCAGCCAGGGAGCGCTCACCACGGGCCCGGGGAGTTCGAGCGGGGCGGCGTCGTGCGCGGCGCCGTTCTGCGGGGTGCCGTTCTGCGGGGTGCTGCTGCTCATGCGCCCCAGGCTAGCGCCGTCAGCGGCGGGGCGCCGGGTCAGGCGACGCCGGCGAGCGCGCGCTCGAGGTCCTCCAGCTGGTCCTCGACGTCCTCGATGCCCACCGAGAGCCGCACCAGGTCCACGGGCACGGCCAGCGCGGTGCCCCGGACGGAGGCGTGCGTCATCTCCGAGGGGTAGCAGATCAGGGACTCCACCCCGCCCAGGCTCACCGACAGCGAGTACAGCCGGGTGCCCTCCGCCACCGTCCGGGCCGCCGCCTCCCCGCCGGCGAGCCGGAAGGAGACCATGCCGCCGAACCCGCGCATCTGCGCGGCGGCGAGGGCGTGGCCGGGGTGCTCGGGCAGCCCGGGGTAGAGGACCTGCGAGACCTCGGGGCGTTCCAGGAGCCACTCGGCGATTTGCTGCGCGCTGTCCTGGTGTCGCTCCATCCGCAGGCTCAGGGTCTTGAGCCCGCGGGCGGCCAGGTAGCTGTCCTGGGGGCCGGCCACGGCGCCGGCGGCGAACTGCTGGAAGCCGACGGTTTCGGCGAGCGGGGCCCCGCGCCACTCGGCCGTCCCGACGACCACGGCTCCGCCGAGCACGTCGGAGTGCCCGCCGATGTACTTGGTGGTGGAGTGCACCACGGCGTGCGCACCGAGCTCGAGGGGGTTCTGCAGGTACGGGGACGCGAAGGTGTTGTCGACGACGAGCAGCGCCCCGGCGTCCCGGGCCAGCTGGGCCCAGGCCGCGACGTCGGCGATGCCGAGCAGCGGGTTGGACGGCGTCTCGAGCCACAGCACCTTCGTGGCGCCGGGCCGCACCGCCGCCCGGACGGTGTCGAGGTCCGTGATGTCCACGGGCGTGTGCGCGATCTCCCACGGGGCGAGGACCGTGGTGATCAGCCGGTTGGTGCCGCCGTAGCCGTCGGCACCGAGCACGATGTGGTCGCCCGGGCGCAGCACCGCGCGCAGCAGGGCGTCCTCGGCGGCGATCCCCGAGGCGAACGCGAAGCCGCGCTCGCCGCGCTCCAGGGCCGCGAGCTGCGCCTCGAAGCCGCTGCGGGTGGGGTTGGAGCCGCGGCTGTACTCGTGGCCGGCGCGCAGCACGTTGATCCCGTCCTGGGCGAACGTGGAGGTCTGGTAGATCGGCGGGATGACCGCCCCCGTCAGCGGGTCGGGCTCCTGGCCGGCGTGGACGGCGGTGGTGGTGAAGCCCCGGTGGCGGGTGCGGGTCTCGGTGGCGGACGTCATGGCGGGGCTCACTTCCGGGAGGTCTGGACGGTGTCGAGGGCCTGGCCGAGGTCGGCCACGAGGTCCTGGGGGGACTCGAGACCGATCGACAGCCGGATCGTGGTCTCGGCGATCCCGCCGGCCCGGCGCTGCTCGGGAGTCAGGCGGCAGTGCGTCATCGCCGCCGGGTGGGCCACGAGGCTGCGGGTGTCCCCGATGTTGGCGACCAGCTTGAACAGCCGGAGCGAGTCGATGAACGGGCCCACGGCGCCGTCCGGGGCGGCGAGGTCGAAGGAGAACACGGAGCCGATCCCGCGCGGGAAGTCCCGGGCGGCGATCCCGGCGCCGGGGTTCCCGGGCACGCCGGGGTGGTGGACGCGGGCAACGGTGGGGTGGCCGGCCAGGAACTCGGCCACCTCGAGGGCGGAGGCCGTGTGGCGGGCCACGCGCAGGTCCAGGGTCTCGGTGCCCTGCAGGATCTGGCTGGCGTTGAACGGGGACAGCGTGGTGCCGAGGTCGTGCACGTACTTCGCCCGGACCAGGTGCAGGTAGGGGCTGGCCCCGGCGCACTTCTCGGCGAGGCTCAGCCCGCCCCAGCGGGCACGGGCCTGGGTGAACTGCGGCCATTTCTCGGGCCGCGCGGACCAGTCGAAGCTCCCGCCGTCCACGACCGCCCCGGCGAGCGCGTTGCCGTGCCCGCCCAGGAACTTGGTGGCCGAGTGCACCACGATGTCGGCGCCCTTCTCCAGCGGCCGGTACAGGGCCGGGGACGCGAGGGTGTTGTCGACGACGACGGGGACCCCGGAGGCCCGGGCGACGTCGGCGATGCCGGGCAGGTCCGGCAGGGTGGCCAGCGGGTTGCCGATGGACTCCAGCAGGAACGCCCGGGTGTCGGGGCGCACGGCCGCGGCCCACGCCCCCGGGGCGGTCGGGTCCACGAAGGAGACCTCGATGCCGTAGTCCGCGAAGGAGTCGGTGAGCAGGTCCACCGTCCCGCCGTAGAGCTTCTCGGAGGCCACGAGGTGCTTGCCGGCGCCCTGGCCGAGGAGGGCCAGCAGCGCGACGGCCACGGCGGACTGCCCGGAGCCGGTCGCCACGGCGCCCGCACCGCCCTCGAGGTCGCTGATCCGCTGCTCGAGCACGGCCACCGTGGGGTTGCCGGTGCGCGTGTAGGTGAAGCCCGCGCGGGTCTGGGCGAACATCTGCCGGGCCGCCTCGTAGTCCGGGAACTCGAACGCCGCGGTCTGGTAGATCGGCACCGTCAGGGTGCGCTGGGTGACCTGGTCGTGGGTGCCGGCGTGGATCTGCCGGGTCGCGAGGTCGTGGTCGGTCACGGGGATGGACATGGCGCTGCTCCTGTGCCTTGCTCTTACCCGCACCGGTCGTCCGCGTGCGCCGGGTGGGCACGCCGCGGAAGATGCAGGCCGCTTCCTCATCCGAACCACCCAATGAGCATGGGGTTGGTGCGTGACCCAGTCGGAGCTTGGCGGTCACGTCTCGTGAAGCTGGAACAACACTATGCGCAGAGGTAGTCGGTGTCCCTCCGCGACGGAAGATGACGACCGTGACGGTTCATGACACCGGACGTGCGCCGGTGTCCGGTCCGTGCGTCAGGCCCGCGTGTCATGCCCGGGTGTCGATGTCCTCGAAGATCAGGAACGTCTGGGTGTCCACCACGCCGGGCAGTTGCTGGATGTGCTCGAAGATCACCTGCCGCAGGTGCACGGTGTCCACGGCCCGCACCAGGAGCATGACGTCGAAGTTCCCGCCCACCAGGGCGATGTGGTGCACGGCGGGGATCGCCTGGAGCTGGGCGCACAGCTCCCGCCAGGTGTTCTGCTGCAGCTTGAGCGTCACGTAGGCCGAGGCCTGCAGGCCCGCCCGCACCGGGTCGATCACGGTGCTGAAGCGCAGGATCACTCCCTCGTCCCGGAGCCGGTTGATCCGGGCGTAGGCGTGGGCGCGGGAGACGTGCACGGCCGCGGCGATGGCGGTCACCGACTGCCTCGCGTCCCGGGACAGCTCCTCGAGGATCTTCCGGTCGGTCTCGTCCAGCGGCACGGGGGTGGAAGGCACGGCGGGCTCCTCGGGGTGGGTCGGCGCAGCGTCCGGACCGGGTCGGACGAATGCGTGTGCTCCACGCCACACTAGAACATTTCGTCCACGCACGGTGCACCGTCTGTCTCAGACTTCTCCACTTCTCCGGCTTTGTGGATACGAAGCATGCCCGGTTCCCATACTGGGAAGACAGAGCTGCACCAGCCTTCCTGCCTCCCCGGGCCTGCGAGCGGGCCGGGACCGACCGAGGGGACATCATGAGCCAGACCGTCGAGACCCCCGAGGACCCCATCCTCCGGGCCTCCCAGACCTTCGGCATCACGCCGGAGCAGTACATGCTCCCGGCACGCGGCGAGATCCGCATGGTCGATCCGAGCGGGCGGCTGCTCGCTCCCGAGGAGCAGGGCACCGGCCCCGGCCACGAGTACCCGCTTCCGGCCCGGGACGTCCTGCTGGAGGCCTACGAGAAGCTGGTGGTCGGGCGGCGGGTCAACGACCAGAACTCCGCCCTGGTCCGCCAGGGCCGCATGGCCGTCTACCCGTCCAGCCACGGCCAGGAGGCCTGCCAGGTGGCGGCCGCCCTGTGCCTCGCGGAGGGCGACTGGCTGTTCCCCACCTACCGGGACACCGTGGCGGTCATGACCAAGGGTGTGGACCCCCTGCAGGTCATGGCGATCTTCCGCGGCGAGTGGCACGGCGGCTACGACCCGTACGAGCACCGCGTGGGCATCCAGTCCACCCCGCTCACCACCCAGCTGCTGCACGCCGTGGGCGTGGCCCACGCCGCCAAGCTGCGCGGGGAGGACACCGTGGTCCTGGCCATGTGCGGGGACGGCGCCACCAGCGAGGGCGACTTCCACGAGGCCCTGAACTTCGCGGCCGTGTTCAAGCTGCCGGTCGTGTTCTTCGTGCAGAACAACGGCTACGCGATCTCCGTGCCCCTGTCCCAGCAGTCCGCCGCCCCGAGCCTCGCGCACAAGGCGGTCGGCTACGGCATGGCGGGCGAGCGCGTGGACGGCAACGACCTCGTGGCGCTGCTCGCCACCCTGCGCCGCGCCGTGGACCTGGCGCGCTCCGAGTCCGAGCCCCTGCTCGTCGAGGCGCACACCTACCGCATGCAGGCGCACACCAACGCCGACGACGCCACGCGCTACCGGGACGACGCCGAGGTGCAGGAGTGGATCGCCAAGGACCCGGTGACCCGGATGCGCGCCTACCTCGGCGCCGAGGGCGTGCTCGACGACGCGGCGGAGCAGCGCATCGCCGCCGCCGCCGAGGACGTCGCCACGGTCCTGCGCGACGGCATGAACGCCGACGTGGAGATCGACCCGCTCGAGCTGTTCCGCCACGTCTACACCGAGCAGACCCCGCAGCTCGCCGAGCAGGAGCAGTTCCTGGCCGCCGAGCTCGCCCGAGAGGAGACCGGACAGTGAGCACCCTGCACGCCACCGCCCCGGCCGGCGAGGCCCCGGCGGTCAAGCCCGCCAGCTTCGCCCAGGCCCTCAACACCGCCCTGGCCGACGCGCTGGCCGCCGAAGACGCCGTCGTCGTCTTCGGCGAGGACGTCGGCACCCTCGGCGGCGTCTTCCGCATCACCGACGGGCTGACGAAGCGCTTCGGCCGCACCCGGTGCTTCGACACCCCGCTGGCCGAGTCCGGGATCGCCGGCATGGCCGTGGGCATGGCGATGAACCGGATGCGACCCGTCATCGAGATGCAGTTCGACGCCTTCGCCTACCCGGCCTTCGAGCAGGTCGCCTCGCACATCGCGAAGATGCACAACCGCACCCGCGGCGCCGTGCGCCTGCCGATCGTCATCCGGATCCCGTACGCGGGCGGCATCGGCGGCGTGGAGCACCACTGCGACTCCTCCGAGGCCTACTACGCCCACACCCCGGGCCTGAAGGTCTTCACCCCGGCCACGGTCGAGGACGCCTACCTCATGCTGCGCGAGGCGATCGACTCCGACGACCCGGTCGTGTTCTTCGAGCCGAAGAAGCTCTACTGGTCCAAGGCCCCCGTGGACCTGGCAGAGCTGAAGGACCGCTACGAGAACCGGGCGCCCGAGCGCCGGGGGGGCCGCGCCGTCGTCGCCCGCGCCGGCGAGGACGCCACGCTGCTGGCCTACGGGCCGTCCGTGCCGACCGCCCTGGCGGCCGCGGCGACCGCCGCCGCCGAGGGGCGCTCGCTCGAGGTCGTGGACCTGCGCAGCATCGTCCCCTTCGACGACGAGACGGTCGCCGCGTCGGTGCGGAGGACCGGTCGCGTGGTGGTCGTGGCGGAGGCGCCGGGCTTCGCGTCCGTGGCGGCCGAGATCGTGGCCCGCGTCCAGGAGCGCTGCTTCCACTCCCTGGCCGCGCCCGTGCGCCGCGTGACCGGCTTCGACATCCCCTACCCGGCGCCCAAGCTCGAGGAGCACTACCTGCCCAGCGTCGACCGCATCCTCGACGCCGTGGACGACCTGCAGTGGGAGGACTGACCATGACCGTGAAGACGTTCACCCTGCCGGATCTCGGCGAGGGACTGACCGAGGCCGAGCTCGTGAGCTGGCTCGTCCAGGTGGGCGACACCGTCGCCGTGGACCAGCCGATCGCCGAGGTGGAGACCGCCAAGTCCGCCGTGGAGGTCCCGTGCCCGTTCGCCGGGACCGTGCACCGGCTGCACGGCGCCTCGGGGCAGACCCTCGACGTGGGCGCCCCGCTGATCTCCGTGGACACCGGGGACCGGGCCGGGACCCCCGCCCCGCAGGGCGGCGGCCCCAAGGGCGGGCAGTCCTACCGGGAGGAGGAGCGCGCCGGGGCGGACCCCGCGGCGGCCGCCGGCGGCTCCGGGAACCCCGGGGCCTCCGGCGACGACGCCGGATCGGGCAGCGTGCTCATCGGCTACGGCACCCCGGCCGGCGGCACGGCCGGGCGCCGGCGCCGGCCGAAGCGGACCGGCTCCCCGACCGGGTCCCCGGCCGGTGCCGCCGCCGGGACGGGCTCCCCGCAGGCCCCGGAGCTGACGGCGGCCCAGGCGGCGCGGGCCGCGGGGGCCGCCCACGACGCGATGGCCTCGGCCCCGCGCCTGGCGCCCACGGTCGTCTCGCCGATCGTGCGCAAGCTCGCCAAGGACCGCGGCGTCGACATCTCCACCGTGCGCGGCTCGGGTCCCGGCGGGCTGATCCTGCGCCGCGACGTCGTGGGGGCGGCGGCCGGCCCCACGGCGCCGGCAGCGCAGGAGGGCGCCGCCCCGTCGTCTTCGCTCCTCGCCCCGGAGCCGTCCGCCCCGGAGCCGTCAGCCGTGGACGCCCGCACGGGCCTCGGGGTGGCCGAGCGGCTCCCGGTCGCCGGGATCCGCAAGGTCATCGGGCAGGCCATGACCCGCTCCCGCACCGAGATCCCCGAGGCGACCGTCTGGGTGGACGTGGACGCCACGAGGCTGGTGGAGCTGCGGGCCGAGCTCAAGGCCCAGGACCCCGCGACCGCGCCGGGGCTCATGGCCCTGATCGCACGGTTCGTGCTCGCCGGCCTGGCCCGCCACCCCGAGCTCGCCACCCGGATCGAGACCCTCGAGGACGGCAGCCAGGAGATCGTGCGCTTCGACGGCGTGAACCTGGGCTTCGCGGCGCAGACCGACCGCGGGCTCGTGGTGCCGAACATCCGCAACGCGCACACCCTGAGCGCCCGCGGGCTCGACGCCGAGCTCCGGCGGCTCACCGAGCTCGCGCGCTCCGGCCGGGCCGGCCCCGCCGAGCTGTCCGGCTCCACGTTCACCCTCAACAACTACGGGGTGTTCGGCACCGACGGGGCCGCGGCGATCATCAACCACCCGGAGGTCGCGATCCTCGGGATCGGCCGGATCATCGACCGCCCGTGGGTGGTCGACGGGCAGCTGGCCGTCCGCAAGGTCACCCAGCTCTCCCTCGCGTTCGACCACCGGGTGTGCGACGGCGGGGCCGCCGGCGGCTTCCTGCGCATGGTGGCCGACGCGGTGGAGAACCCGGTGTCGGTGCTCGCGGACCTGTAGCCCCGCCGGCCGCGCGAGGTCGCGTCCTGCGGTCCCGGCCGCGGGGGGCCGCGTCCTGCCGGGATCCTTGCCGCGCACCGGCAGGGCGCGGCCCCTCGGCCGGTGGCGGACCCGGTCGCGGCCCCCTGCGTGCCGGGTCCGCCGGATCAGGGCTGGTCGGCCGGGGCGTCCCTGCGGGAGAGGTCGGGGTGGCGGCGGGTGCCGAGCAGGTGCGGGCCCAGGTCGGCGATCGTCTCCGCGCCCATCAGCTGCATGCTGATCCGCACCTCCTCGGCCAGCAGCTCGATCGCCCGCTCCACGCCCTGCTGCCCGCCCGCCATCAGCCCGTAGAGGTAGGCCCGGCCGACGAGCACGAAGTCCGCGCCGGCGCACAGGGCGGTGATGACGTCCGCGCCGCTCATGATCCCGGAGTCCAGGATCAGCTCGACGGCCTCGCCCACCTCGTCCCGCACCTCGGGCAGCGCGTGCAGCGAGGCGGGGGCGCGGTCCAGCTGGCGGCCGCCGTGGTTGGAGACCACCAGCCCGTCGGCCCCGGCGGCCAGGGACTGCCGGGCGTCGTCGCGGGTCAGCACGCCCTTCACGAAGAGCTTCCCCGGCCACACGGAACGGATCCACTCGAGGTCCTCGTAGGACAGGGTCGGGTCGAACATCGCGTTCGTGATGGTGGGCAGGTCGGCGCTCGTGCTGGAGAGGGACGCGAACTTCAGGGAGTCCGTGGTCAGGAAGTTGAACCACCACTCGGGCCGGTAGGAGGCGTCGGCCAGCGTGCGCAGCGTGAGCTTCGGCGGGATGACCATGCCGTTGCGCACGTCCCGAAGCCGCTGGCCCGCCACCGGGGTGTCCACGGTGACGAGCAGGGTGCCGTAGCCGCCGGCCGCGGCGCGCTCCAGCAGGTCCCGGGAGCGGGCCCGGTCCTTCCACAGGTACAGCTGGAACCAGCGGACGGCGTCCGGGCCGGCCGCGGCGACCTCCTCCAGCGAACGGGTGCCCATGGTGGACAGCGTGAAGGGGATTCCGGCCCGCGCCGCCGCACGGACGCCCCCGATCTCGCCCTCCGCGTGCATGAAGCGGGTGAACCCGGTCGGGGCGATGCCGAACGGCAGCGCGGACCGGACCCCGGAGATCGGCGTGGACAGGTCCAGGGCGGCGATGCCGTGCAGGATCCGGGGCAGCAGCTCGACCGCGTCGAAGGCCTCCCGCGAGCGCCGGCGGGTCAGCTCGCGCTGGGCCGCGCCGTCCGCGTAGTCGAACGCCGGGCGCGGGATGCGGCGGCGGGCGATCCGGCGCAGGTCCCAGAGGTCCGCGGCGCCGGCCAGCCGGGCCGCGCGGCGGTCGAGGGCGGGGGTCTCGAACTGCAGGAGCGGGCGCAGCTCGGACCACTGGGGCAGGCGCCGTTGCATGGCGGACCTCCTGACGGTCGGTGTGCTCCCGACCACACTACGACGGAGATCCTGCCGCCGGGTGCCCGCGCCGCGGGGGCGGTGCGCCGTTCAGTCGGTCTCGGGGCCCGCGCAGTACGGGCAGTCCTGCTCGATGTCGGACCAGCTGCGCCGTCCGGCCCCGAGGGTCCGCGGTGCGGGCGCTCGGTCGGAGATCTCGTCCGGGCGCGAGGAGGCCTGGGCGGAACGGGACGGGAGCAGGTCGACGGTCATGGGGCTGTCCTCCGGGAGGGGTGGTGGCGGGCGGGGCGCCCGGTCCCTCCAGTATCGAGGGCGCCACGCGTCAGGAACAGCGATGAAATCCGATGCTGATCCGTCAGCCGGCCTGATGGGTCCGCCCGGGGCCGTCCCCGCGGCCGCGAGGGCCCGGGCCCCCACCTCCGGGGGCGTGCTCCGCAGGCGTGCTCCGCAGGCGTGCTCCCGCCGCGCCCGGGCTCAGAGCCCGGTGAGGACGTCGAGGGCGGCCGGCAGTCCCTGTTCCTGCCGGACCGCGCGCCCCACGCGCTGGGCCTGCTCCCGCCGGGCGAGGGCGTCGCCCACGGCGGGAACCAGGGTCTGCGGCTTCAGCGACCGGCGCGGGATCGGGGCGGCGGCGATCCCGCGCCGGTGCAGCTGCCGGCCCCAGAAGGGCTGGTCGACGAGGAAGGGCACCACCACGGACGGGATGCCCGCGCGGGCCACCGTGTGCACCGTGCCCGCCCCGCCGTGGTGGACCGCCAGGGCGGCGTCCGGGAGCAGGGCGTCCAGCGGCGCGGACGGCACGACGAGCACGTCCTCGCCGCGGCGGTCCTCCGGCAGGGTCAGTCCGCCCCAGCCCGTGACCAGGAGGGTCCGCAGGCCGTGGGCGCGCGCGCTGTCCACGACCGTCCTGCCCCCAGCGGACGGGTCGCCGCCCGTCATGGAGCCGAAGGTCGCCACCAGGCACGGCCCGCCCCGGACGAACCCGGCCACCGCCGGGTCCGGGTCAGGGGCACCGGCGTCGCAGTGCCACGAACCGGTCAGGTGGACCCTGTCCGGCCAGTCGGCGGGCCGGGGCAGCAGCTGCGGGCTGATCCCCATCAGCGTGGCACGGGACGCCGCGGGGGGTGAGGCCGTCCGGCCGCCCGGCAGCTGCCGACAGGCGCGCTCGACGTCCCGCCGGAACAGCCGGGCGCCGCTGCGGGGGACCGCGTAGGTCGCCCGGTTGAACGGCCCGAGGTCCTTCGAGACCGTGGGCCCGCCCGGCGCGGAGAACTCCTGCGTGGGCGTGGCCACCGGCACGAACTCGGCCAGGGCGCGGGGGACGCCGAGGGCGTCCGCCACGGCCGGTGCCGTGAGGACCAGCGGGTGGTGCAGGACCAGGTCCGGTGCGAACGCGAGGGTCTCCCGCACCGCCGCGGAGAGCATCCTCCGCATCCCCGGGCCGACCTCGGAGCGGAAGTGGTGCACCGCCGTCCACGGCGAGAGCCCGCGGGTGCCCATCAGCCGGTGGAAGTCCACGTCCAGGCTCACGGTGTCGACCCCGGAGAGGTCGGCCCCGGAGTTCTCCGGCACCCCCAGCCGGACCTGGTGGCCCCGTGCGGCGGCGTACCGTGCGAGGGCCACGAAGGGCTCCACGTCGCCGCGGGTTCCGGAGGTCAGCAGCATCATGCGCACCCCCACAGTCTGCCCCGCGGCGGGAGGGAGCACGGACGGACCGGCGGCGGGGCCGTGCCGGGGGCCCCGGCCCCGCGTAGGGTGGGAGCACCCGGGCTCCCCCGGTCCCCTGCCGTCCGAGGAGGCTCTCCGTGCCCGAGGCGAGACCCGCCCCCGCGGTGCACCGGATCGTGCACATCTCCCGGCCGGTGCTCTGGGTCAACACCCTGGGCCCCGGTGTGGTGGGCATGTGGCTCGCCGGATCGCTCTGGCAGTGGGAGGCCCTGCCGCTCCTGCTGTGGCTGTCCCTGCCGTTCAACCTGCTGATCTACGGCGTCAACGACATCTTCGACCAGGACACCGACGCCCTCAACCCGCGCAAGGGCTCGCTCGAGGGAGCCCTGATCGAGTCCTCCGAGGTCCGCACCATCTGGACCTCGGTGCTCGTCACCAACGTGCCGTTCGTCGTCTGGTTCGCCGTCGCCCTGCCCCCGGCAGCGCTGGGCTGGATCGCGCTGTACGTGCTGGTCTTCGTCTTCTACTCGGCTCCTCCCCTGCGCTTCAAGGCCCGGGCGTACCTGGACTCGCTGAGCAACGCCGCCTACGCGCTGCCGCTGGTCTTCGTCGCGATCGCGCTCGGGTCGGCTCCCGTGTGGCCCGCGGCGCTCGGCCTGATGGCCTGGAGCGTCGCCAAGCACGCGTTCGACGCCGTCCAGGACATCGAGGAGGACCGCGCGGTGGCCATCACCACCACGGCGGTCCGGCTGGGACCGCGCGGGACGGCCCTGTGGTGCGCCGGCTGGTGGGCCGCGTCCACGCTGGGCTTCGCGCTGGTCAGCCTCCTGGTGGCCGCGGTCAACGCCCTCATCGCCGGGTGGCTCGTGGTCTCCCTGCTGCGGGATCCGAGCCCCGGGACCGGGCACCGGCTCTACCGGCACTCCATCGCCTTCCCCTACGTCGCCGGCGCCGTGGCCGGTGTGCAGCTGACGTTGGCGCTGTTCTTCGGGCTGTACCCGTGAGCCGCGTCGTCGTCGTCGGCGGTGGCGTCGGCGGGCTGACCTCGGCCGTGCTGCTCGGCCACGCCGGCCACCGCGTCACCCTGCTGGAGGCCGCCGAGCACCTCGGCGGCAAGAGCCGCCGTCTCGAGGCCGAGGGGCAGCGCCTGGACACCGGCCCGTCCCTCTTCACCTTCCCGGGCGTCTGGGAGGAGCTCCTCCGCCGCCTGGACCGCCTGCGTGCCGCCGGCACCGCGGGTACGGCGGCGCGTGCCCCCCGGGCCGAGGAGACGGCCGGGCTCGAGCTGGAACGCCTGCCCGCGGTCGGCACCTACTACTACCGCGGGACCCGGTGCGAGCTGCCTGTTCCGCACGGGCACCCCTGGCATCCGGCGTGGACCCGTTTCGAGGCCGAGCATGGCGTGCTGGGCCCGGACATCACGCGGCTGCTGACCACCGACGTGCTGGATCGGGCGGCCTATCCCGCGCTGGGCCGGCTCGGAAAGCTGTACGGGCGCAGGCTCACGACCCGCGACTACCTCGACAGCCTCACCTGGATGCCGGAGGGCCTGCGCGAGGTCATCGCCATCCACACCCTCAACGCCGGCGTCGGCCCGGCCCGGACGCCGGCGCTCTACGCGAGCATGCCCGCCGTCATGGCCCGCGACGGCGTCTGGATCCCCCGGGGCGGTGTGCACGAGCTCGTCGAGGCGCTCCGGCGCCTCGCCGCGGACGCCGGGGTCGAGCTCCGCACCGGTGAACCGGTGACCTCCGTGGCGCCCGGGCGCGTCCGCACGGACCGGGGCGCCTATCCGGCCGACGCGGTCGTGAGCGGGATCGACGCCCACCGGCTGGAGGGCCTGCTGACGGGGCGCGCCCCCCGGTCCCCGCGCCGGCTCAGCTGCTCGGCGATCGCGGTCTACGCCGTGCTCGACTCCGAGCTGCCCGACGGGACGCCCCGGCACGGAGTCGTGCTGCCCGACCGGCCCGCCGACCTCTACGCCGATCTGGAGGCCGGCTCCGAGCCCGAGCAGACCATGGCCTTCGCGAACCACTACCCGGCGCAGGCAGCCCGGCCCAACAGCGCGGCCACGCTCGCCTTGCTGCTGACCGCGCCGGCCAACGGGAAGTCCTACACCCTCGAGGACCCGTTCGTCGCGCGCGAGCTCGGGCGCACGGCACGGGTGCTCGGACTGCCCGGACCGATCACGGACCGCTTCCGCAGCACGCGGATCCTGGACCCCGCGTACTTCGCCGCGCACGGCTCGGAGGGCGGGGCGCTGTACGGGTCCGTGCGGCCGTCGTGGCGCAGCGGGCCGTTCCACGCCCCGGCCCACACCAGCCCCCTGCGGCCGTGGCTGTGGCGGGTGGGCGCCTCCGTGCACCCGGGCGGCGGGCTGCCCGCGGTGCTGGGCGGGGCCATGATCTCGACCGGCAAGCTGCTGAAGCGCCTCGGATAGGGCGGAAGCCCACCGGCGGGTCCGCGGCCACGGTCGGGGCGGCCGGTCAGCGGGCGAGCTCCCACGCCCGGAGCAGCAGCAGCGTCACGAGGACCCCGGTGAGGTAGTTGAGCCACAGGAACCGCCGCCAGCCCCGGTGGGCGCGCTCGCAGCCGGCGTCCGTGATGGTCAGGAACGGCACGAGGTTGGCGAGATAGGGCAGCACCAGGAAGGACGCCACCGGCCCGGGCCAGGGGGTCAGCAGCAGGAGCACCCCGGCGGCGAGGTAGAACGCCGCGGCGGCCCACACCGTGGCCCGGGCGCCCAGGACCGTCGCGATCGAGCGCAGCCCGCCCTCCCGGTCCGCCTGGACGTCCTGGACGGCCCCGAACGCCTGTGAGGCCATCGACCACAGGAAGAACCCGGCGCACAGGGCCACGAGGCCCGCCGACCAGTCCGCTCCGGCGAGCACGAGGCCGTAGACCGCCGGGGACACGAAGTGGGTGGCGGAGGTGGCCGAGTCCAGGAACGGGACCTCCTTGAAGCGCAGCCCCCCGAGGCTGTAGGCCGCCACCGCGAACAGGCCGGCCACGAGCACCCCCGCCGCGGCGGCCCCGCCCGCCAGGAACAGGTACGCCAGGAACGGCAGGGCCGTCAGCACCGATCCCACGAGGATCATCCGGTGCTCGGACCGGTCCACGAGCGCGCCCTCGGCCCCGCCCTTGCGAGGGTTGCGGAGGTCGGACTCGTAGTCGAAGACGTCGTTGATCCCGTACATCAGGAGGTTGTACGGGAAGAGGAAGAACAGCGTTCCCAGCACGAGGCTCAGGTCCACCCGGCCGGTCGTCAGGACGTAGGCCGCCGCGAAGGGGTAGGCGGTGTTGACCCAGGAGACCGGCCGGGACGTGGCCACGAGGGTGCGCACGGTGGCGGTGAGCCGGCCCCGCTCGGCCAGTCCCCACCACAGCGAGGGCAGCAGCAGCAGCGCCGCCAGCGGGTAGGCGAAGTCCTCGACCGGCACGAGGCCGATCCGCAGCTCCGTGATGTGCCCGGCCCCGTAGTCGAAGAACCCGGCGGCGATCATGAGGTTGTCGAACACGGCCGTCAGCACCGCCAGCACCGCGAAGGAGATCCCGAGCACGGCCAGGGCCCGGCGCCGCGGCGGCGCCGGGGAGGGCCGGCGGACCAGCAGGGTGGCCGGGGTCAGGGCGAGCGCGAGGAAGACGGGGATGACGAGGGCGTAGGTCACGGGGTGCCCGCCTCCCGGCGGTCCGGAGCGCCCGCCGCGGAGCGGCGCGCCAGCGCCTTCTCCGTGAGCCGGACCAGGTTCATGGTCAGGTAGCAGAGGAACACGAGGAACACGACCTCCTCGACGGGGATCTGCGGGGCGACCATCCAGCCGGTGGCCCAGGCGCTCGGGCTGTGCAGGAAGATCCCGAGGCTGACCCCGGCGACGTCCCAGGCGAGGAAGAACAGCAGGCCCGCGAGCAGCACGAGGCCCGCCCGGCGGGGGTCCTGGGCGAAGAACAGTCTCTCCCGCACGTCGAGGAGCACCATCCCGGCCAGGCTGAACAGCAGGAATCCGAGGTAGACGAAGCTCATCCGCGCGGCACCAGGGGTTCTGCCAGGGGGCCGGTGGAGGTGTCCCCGCGCAGGTCCTTGAGCAGGATCTCCGCGCTGATGAGGCACATGGGCAGTCCGATGCCGGGGATGGTGGAGGCCCCGCAGTAGTGCAGGCCGGCGACCTTGCGGCTGCGGTTGGCCCCCCGGAAGAAGGCGGACTGCTTGAGCACGTGGGCGGGTCCCAGCACGTTGCCGCGCCAGGCGTTGAGGTCCCGCCGGAAGTCCTCCGGTCCCACGGTGTGGCGCACCACGATGCGCTCCCGCAGATCCGGCACGCCGGCCCACGCCGCGACCTGGTCGATCACCTGGTCCGCGACGGCCTCGACCCGCGGGGAGCCGGTGCCGTCCGGTCCGCCCGCGCCCAGCGCGGGGTCGGCGGGGACCGGGATCAGCACGAACAGGTTCTCGTGCCCCTCCGGGGCCACGCCGGGGTCGGTCGCCGAGGGCTTGCACACGTAGACGGACGCGGGGTCCGGGACGCTCGTGGGCTCCTCGAAGATCGCCCGGAAGTTCGTGTCCCAGTCCTCGCTGAAGAACAGGCTGTGGTGCGGCAGCTGGGGCAGCTCCCCCCGCACCCCGAGCATCACGAGCACCGCGCCGGGGCCGGTCTGGCGCCTGTCCCAGTACCGCTGCGGATAGCTCTGCAGCTCCCGCGGGAGCAGCACGGTCTCGGTGTGGTGCAGGTCCGCGGCCGAGACGACGACGTCCGCCGCGAGCTCGTGCTCCGCCCCGTCCGCGTCCCGCCACACGACGCCGGTGGCCCGCACCGGGCCGTCGGCGGCCGGGGAGGTGCTGATCCGCACCACGTCCGCCCCCGTGCGGATCCGTGCCCCGTGGGCGAGGGCGAGCCGCTCGACCGCCTCGACGACCCGGCGGAACCCGCCCCGCGGGTACTGCACGGAGTCCGTGAGGTCCATGTGGCTCATGAGGTGGTACAGCGACGGCGTCATCCGGGGCGCGCTGGCCAGGAAGACGGCGGGGTAGCCGAGCACCTGCCGCAGCCGGGTGTCCTGCACGGTGCCGGCGGCGAAGTCGTGCAGCGAACCGGTGAGGTGCCGGGCGAGCGCCGGCAGGCCCCGCACGACCGGCCCGGTGAGCAGCGGCGTGAACGAGGCGTAGGAGGTGTAGAGGAAGTGGCCGACGGCGAGCTCGTAGGTCCGCTTCGCCGAGGCCAGGTACGCGCGGATCCGCGCGCCCGCGCCGGGCTCCACCGACTCGAACAGCGCCACGGTGTGCTCGAGGTCCGAGCGGATGTCGATCGGCTGCTCGTAGTGCTCGCCCCAGACGCGGTACGCGGGGTCGAGGCGGAGCAGCTCGAGCTCCTCGGCGGCGCTGGATCCCATGAGCCGGAAGAAGTGGTCGAAGACCTCGGGCATGAGGTACCAGGAGGGCCCGGTGTCGAAGCGGAAGCCGTCGCGCTCGAGCCGCCCAGCGCGCCCGCCCGTCGTCGACCCTCGCTCCAGGACGGTCACGTCCCAGCCGTCCTTCGCGAGCAGGCCGGCGACGGCGAGCCCGGCGATCCCCGCCCCCACCACCACGGCGTGCCGTCCCCGGGGCCCGGTGGGGCGGCGGCGGGTCCGCGCCCTGACCACGGCGGCCGCGGCGAGCCCGGCCTTGCGGGGGTTCGGCACGCGGATGCGGGAGCTCAGCAGCCCCCGGGCGGGGGTGGCGCGGATCCGCACGGAGAGCTCCCGGAACAGGTCGTGGGCGGCGAGGACGGCGGCGCGGGAGGACGCGGGGAGGTCGTCGATCACCGCGCGGGCGGCCGCGAGGTCGGCGTCGATGTCGTCGAGGAGGCGGTTCTTCTCGGTCTCGGAGAACGCCCCGGGCTCCACGCCGGGGAAGTACACGCGGCCGAGCTCCCCGTAGTCCTCGGCCAGGTCGCGCAGGAAGTTGACCTTCTGGAACGCCGCGCCCAGCCGGCGGGCCCCCGCCACGAGCTGCGCCCTGCACTGCTCGGGCACGGGGCGGCCGGCCAGGAAGACCTGCAGGCACATCAGCCCCACGACCTCGGCCGAGCCGTACACGTACTCGTCGAGGGAGTCGGCGCTGTGCCGGTCCGCGCTGAGGTCGGCGCGCATCGACGCGAAGAACGGGCGCACCAGGTCGCGGCCGATCCCCGCGTGGCGGGCCGTGCGGGCGAAGGCGTGCACCACGAGGTTGCTGCTGAAGCCGCGCTCGATCGCCGCGTACGTCTCCTCCTCGAGGCCGTCCAGCAGCTCCCGCGAGCCCTGGGGCGGGACACCGGCGCCGGCGCTGGCGCCGTCGACGATCTCGTCGGCGATCCGCACCAGGGCGTAGACGGCGTAGACGTGCGGTCGGACCTGCGGGCCCAGCAGCCGGCAGGCGAGGCCGAAGGAGGTGGAGTAGCGGCGGATGACGGTGGCGGCGGCCTGCCGGGCGGTGTCGTCGTACCGGGCGGCGGCCTCGGCCGGTGACCCGGTGTGCTGGGCGGCGGTCACCGGATGCGCTCCGTGGCCCCGGCCACGATGCGGCGCAGGTCCTGCTCGAGGGACGCGGGCAGCCCCGCGGTGTCGAGCAGGGCCAGGGCCTCGTCAGCGCACTCGGCGACCATGTCCTCGACCTCCTGCCGCGCCCCGCACTGCTCGAGCAGGTCACGGGCCCGCAGGGCCTGCTCGCTGCTGATCTCGTGGCGGCCCAGGATCGCGTCGAGCTCCGCGCCGGCGGGCGTGCACTGCGCGGCGGCGACGAGCATGGTGCGCTTGCCCTCCCGCAGGTCGCTGACCGCGGACTTGCCCGTGGCCTCCGGGTCCCCGAAGACGCCGAGCAGGTCGTCCACGAGCTGGTAGGCGGTGCCCACGGTCCGGCCCAGGCGCCCGAGCACCTCCACGTCCCCGTCGGGGGCCCCGCCGAGCACCCCGCCGGCCTGGAGGGGGGTCTCGAAGGAGTAGACCGCGGTCTTCAGGCACGTGGCCGCGAGGATCTGCTCGCGGCCGGGACGGGCCCCGGGCAGCGTGTGGTCGACGTCGAGCAGCTCGCCCGCGGCCGAGGAGAACAGGGCGGCGTCGAGCAGGTCGAGCAGGCGGGGCAGCCGCTCGGGCGAGAGCCCGGAGCGGGCCACGAGCCGGTACGCGCCGGCCAGGGCGAGGTCCCCGGCGATGACGCCCACGCTGGCGCCGTACTGGCGCGCCCGGTCCGGCCCCGAGCCCGACGCGGATGCCCGGGAGGCCGCGGCGGCGTTGATGGTGGGCTGGTGCCGGCGCTGCTCGTCCTGGTCGATGACGTCGTCGTGCACGATGAGGGCGGTGTGCAGCAGCTCGAACGCCGCGCCGACGGACTCGACCACGGGCGCCGGCTCGGGCGCGGGGTAGGACCCGGCCGCGAGACGCACGAGGTGCGGGCGGATCTGCTTGCCGCCGGAGCTGAGCCGGGCGACCTCGCCCCACAGCCGGGCGAAGCCGGGGTCCACGGCCTGCGCGCGGCCGGTGGCCTCGGCGAGGAACTCCTCCAGGACGGGCGCCCGGGCAGGCTCCCTCCCGCCACCGTGCCCGGTCCGAGTCCCGGTGCCCGGACGAGCGCTCGAGAAGGACGATTCACGCGAGAAGACCGTCACCATTCCCCCATTCCACCACAGTCCTTCGAAAATCGAACCAATCATCGGCGTCAGGCCGTGCGCGGAGCCGCCCCGGGCCCCTCCGGTGCCGAGCCGGGCAGCGGCGGTGCCTCCAGCCTTGCCCCGTCCTCGGCCGGGCCCTCCCCCGCCCGGTGGCCGGCCCGGCGGACCGCCTCGGTCAGCTGGGGCAGGCGCCGCCGCAGCACGTCGATCTCCTCGTCGGTGCAGTCGTCGAGCACCGCCAGGACCTCCTCGCCCATGGCCGAGAACATCCGGCGGCCGGAGCGGTAGGCGTGCTCGGTGGCCCGGAGGCTGACCTCCCGCCGGTCGCGGGGATCGACGGTGCGCACCAGGTGTCCCGCGGCGACCAGCCGCTTGATGACCGTGGTGGTCGCCGAGCCGCTCAGCACGAGCCGGCGGGCGATGTCCCCGGCGCGGATCGGCCGGCCGGCGCGATTGGCCTGCATGACCTCGTTGAGGGCGTGGACGTCCTTGTGCGCCAGGCCGAAGCGGCGGCGGACCTGGTCCGCGTAGCGCTCGGCCTCGGTGCTGAACTGCTGCAGCAGGAAGAGCACGTCGAACCCCCGGCGCCCCTGGTGCGCGCTGCCGCCCGGCGCCCGGCCCGGCACCGCGGCGCCGGACGTGCTGGTCGTGCCCTCGTCGGACTGCATGTGCCGATTCTAGGGCGCGGGCACGAGAGAATGGGGCCATGACCGAGAGCAGAGACCAGACCGGGCCGGTGGTGTCCGTGGTCGTGCCGGCCCGCGACGACGCCGTGCACCTCGCGCGGTGCCTGCGGCTGCTCGCCGCGCAGACCCGGGCGCCGGACGAGATCGTGGTGGTGGACAACGCCTCGGGCGACGACACCGCCGACGTCGCCCGCGCCGCCGGGGCCCGCGTGGTGTTCGAGCCCGTGCGGGGCATTCCTCCCGCCGCCGCCGCCGGCTACGACGCCGCCCGGGGGGACGTGGTGATCCGCTGCGACGCGGACAGCCTCCCGGGCCCGGAGTGGATCGCGGGGCTGCTCGCGGCCCTCGCGTCCAGCCCCGACGTGGTCGCCGTGGCCGGCCCGGGCCGCTTCCACGGCCTTCCTCCCGGCGTCGACCGGCTGCTGTCCGCGCTCTACATGGGCCTGTACGTGCTCACCACGGCCGCCGCGCTGGCCCACCCTCCCCTGTTCGGCACCAACATGGCGATGCGCCGGTCCTGGTGGCTCGAGGTCCGAGACCACGTCCACCGCGACGACCCGGAGCTGCACGACGACTTCGACCTCAGCTTCCGGCTGGACCCGGCGCACCGGATCCTCTTCCGGCCGGGCCTGTCCGTGGGGATGTCCCCCCGGGCGCTGCGGGGCGGGCGCCCGGCCGTCCGCCGGCTGGCGCGCGCCTTCCGCACGATCCGGCTCAACTGGGCCGAGGAGCGTCCGTGGGAGCGGTGGCAGGCCCGGCTGGGGCACCGGCTGCGCGGGGGCCGCGCGTGAGCCGGCTCGCCCTCGCGGTGCGGTGGCTCGGCCCTCTCTCCGTGCTGCTCACCGCCCTGTTCTTCGACACTGTGGGCGCGTCCGTGATGATGCTCGTGTGCCTGGCCGTCACCATCACGTGGCGGGCGCGGCTGCCCGCGGCCCTGGAGATCGCCACGGACCTGACGCTGCTGGTCGCGGCCTGGAGCTCGGTGTTCCTGCTCTACGAGAGGTACGCGCACTGGGACCTGGTCGTCCACTTCGCGGCCACCGCGGTGCTGGCCGAGCTCGCGTTCCGCGCCCTCGAGCGCTGGTCCCGGCTCGCACCCCGCGGCCCGGTGTCCCACGTGGTCGTGGTCAGTTCCCTGGGCGCGGCGCTGGCCCTCGTGTGGGAGTACCTCGAGTTCGCCGGCTACTACCTCGTGGACCCCCAGGTGAACGTGGGCTACCTGGACACCATGGGGGATCTGGCCGCCGGCCACGCGGGAGCGGTGGTCGCCGGGATCGTCGGCACCTGGGCCCGGCAGCGGACGGACGCCTCCGGCGGCCCCCGGGCGGACGGGGACGCCGCCGACCACCCGGACCGGGCCGGTCAGCAGGACCCCACCGGGACTGCGCGCACCACCGGGACCCCGGACGCCGCCGGGAAGAGGGATCCGGGCACCACCGGGAGGCAGGACTGACCCATGTCCTGGGCGGACCTGCTCAGGTCCACCGCGCGGACGGGGGCGGCGCAGGCACGGCCGCGGCACGGCGCGGCCCTGCTCCCCCACGCCGGCCGGTGCGCATTCGCCACCGTTCCCAGCGCCCGCATCCACCGGCTCGACCGCTGAGCCGGGGCGGGTCCGCTCAGCGGTAGGAGATGGTGATCCCGCCGTGCCGGTAGCCGATCGACCCGCCCCGGAAGCGCTGGACGACCGAGTCCCCGGAACGGTGCTCCGCGGTCACCGGATAGCCCAGACGGCCCCGCTCCCCCCGGAGGTCGGCGTGGGCTCGTCCGATCGCCCCGCGTACGGGCTGCGCGCCGGTGGCCGGTGACCACAGGATCCTGCCCTGTTCGAAGGCCTGGTGCGCCCCGCCGCCGACCAGGCCGCCCCGCTCCTCGCCCAGCGGATACCCCAGGGGGCCCGCCGCCCCGCCCAGGGCCGCCCAGCGGGAGCTGATGGCGCCGCGCACGGCCGCCGCACCGGTCCCGGCGTGCCAGACGACCGTGCCCCGCTGGAAGAGCTGGTGGACGCCGCCGGCGCCGTCGCCGAATTCCCCGGTCCGGGGATAGCCCAGGGGGCCGTTGACGCCGCCGGACCGGCTCCAGGCGCTGCGCACGCCGCCGTGCACCCACCGGGCGCCCGTGCCCGCGCTCCAGTAGATGGCTCCGCGCTCGAACTCCTGGTAACAGCCGTTGTGCGCGAGGCCGCACCGTTCGTGCGAGCGCGGCGCCCCGGTGGACGTGCCGATCCGTGCGTGGAGCGCGCCGATGGCACCCTGCGTGGTGTAGCCCTCCTGGAGCGTGGCCCGGACGACGGCGGCCCTCGGGTTCACCAGTCCGGCGCCGCAGCCACCCGGGCAGGGCCCGGGCAGGGGCCGGGCCGTGGCGATCAGGACCTCCCGGACCTGGGCCGGCGAGAGGGACGGGTCCGTCTCACGGACCAGGGCCACGACCCCGGCGACCGTGGGGCTGGCCATCGAGGTGCCGTACTTGTAGGAGTAGCTGCCGCCGCCCGGCCGGGTGCTCCCGGCGTTGGCGGTGGACAGGACCTGGCGGGAGGGGTCTCCGCCCGGGGCGGCCAGCGTGACCCTGCCCCAGTTGGAGTACTCGGCGCGGGCGCCGTGGGCGGTGGTGGCGGCTACGGTGATCACCCCCCGGCAGTTGGCCGGGGACTCCATCCTGGCGTCGCGGTCGTGGTTGCCCGCCGCCACGACCACGCTCGCCCCGCGGGACAGGGCCCGGTCGACGGCCTCCTGCAGGACGGCCGGGCACGTGCCGGACAGGAAGCCGAGGCTGAGGTTCACCACGGTCGCCGGGTGGGGGTTCAGCGGGACGGCGTCGATGTCGTCGCCGGCTGCCCAGGCGATCGCCACGGCGATGTCGGACACGTACCCGTCCCCGCAGGCCCCGAGGGCGCGCACCGGCAGGAGCTTCGCGCCGTGGGCGACACCGGCCACGCCGGTCGCGTTGTTGCCGCGCGCCGCCGCGATGCCCGCCGTGTGCGTGCCGTGCCAGGAGGAGGACCTGGCGGCGGACCCGGGCCCGCACTCGCCGGGACCGGCGTAGTCCCCCTCGTCCCGTGGGTCCGGGTCCCAGCCGTCGCCGTCGCGGGAGTGGCCCGGCTGCACGCCGCCGGCGTGCAGGGAGACGAAGTCGTGGCCGGGCAGGACGTTGGCGTCCAGGTCGGGGTGGGGCGTGATCCCGGTGTCGACGACCGCGACGGTCTGGCCGCTGCCGGTGGCCCGGTCCCATGCGCTGGGCAGGTCGAGGCCCGCCGCCGTGGGCTGGAGGTTCCACTGCGACGTCCTGTAGTAGGGGTCGTCGGGCACCCCGGCGATGCTCGCGAGGTGGTCCGGCTCGGCGTACTCGACGGCCGGGTCCTCCTCCAGGGCGGAGGTCAGGATCTCGAGCTCCTGCGCGTCGAGGAGCTCGTCCGCCGCCACGACCTTGGCCGAGTCCACGGTCCCGCTGATCTCGTCCAGCAGGGGCGCCGGTTCCTCGTGCTCGCCCGCCGCCGCCGCGCCGCGCGGCGCGATCCGTTCGGCGGCCTCCGCGTAGATGCGCTCGCGGATCCGCGGGGCGGGCTCCGCGCCGTCCTTGAACTTCACGACCACCCGGTCGGTCGCACCGGGGCTCCGGGATCCCTCCGCCGCGGGCGCGTGCGTGCTCGGCCCGGTGACCTCCGTCGGGACGGCCGCCGCGGGTGCCGCGGCACCGACGAGGATCAGGACCAGGGCGGCCGCCAGGGCGCGGCCGTGGAAGGACGTCATGGACTCTCCAGCCGGTGGGGGTCAGCGCGCAGCCCGGAGCTGCAGCGCACCGACCACGGGAAGCGGGGAGTCGGCGCCGCTGCGCTCAGCGTACGGAGCGGTTGCTTTTGTTACCGAATGGGAAGATCCATGTATTTCGTTGTACCGCTGGCCCTCCGGAGGGACGAGCCGGGGACGACGGCGCCGCCCACCCCGCGGAGGTGGACGGCGCCGGGTGGACCGGGGAGTCAGCGGGCGGAGGCAAGCTCCCACCACCGGGTCGACAGGACCTGATGCCAGCGGGCGCCGTGACCGGCGTCCCAGACGATCCACCCGTTGGCGAACTCCTGGAAGCAGGGCGTGCCGCCCAGAGCGCACAGCTCCCGGGAACGGGCCTCACCGGTGGTCGTGCTGATCTTCCGGTGCAGCGCCCCGATGCCCCCCCGGGTGGCGAAGGGCTCGCCGCCCTGCACCGCGATCAGCGCGGAGACCGGGTCCACGATGCCGGCGCCGCACCCGGGAGCGCATCCGCCGGGGGCCTGCCGGGCCGTGGAGGTCAGGGCCTCCCGGAGGCCCGCCACGCCGAGCTCCGGCGAGACCTCGCGGAGCAGCGCCACGGTGCCGGAGACCGCCGGCGCCGCCATGGACGTGCCGTTGTGCTGCGTGTAGGTGGGCGCGCCGAGGGCCTGGGTCCCGGTGTTGCCGGTCGAGAGGACCGGCCCGTAGGGGTCCCCTCCGGGGGCCGCGAGCGTGACCGCGCCGAAGTTGGAGTAGGCGGACAGGGCACCCGCGACGTCCGTCGCGGCGACCGAGATCACGCCGGCGCAGTTGGCCGGGGCGGACTGCGCGGCGTTGACGCCCTGGTTGCCGGCGGCCGCCACCACGGGGATCCCTCGGCCCAGGGCCTCGCTGATCGCGGACTGCAGTACTGCCGGGCACTCCCCCGGGACGCCGAGGCTGAGGTTGATGACCGTCGCGGGGTTCGGGTTGGCGGCGGCGCCGGCCACCGGGGCGCCGGCGGCCCACCGGACGCCGGCGGCGACGTCGGTGATGTACCCCTGGCTGCAGGCGCCCACGGCGCGGACCGGGAGGATCTTCGCGTCCGGGGCCACCCCCGCGATGCCCTGGCCGTTGTCCGCCTCGGCCGCGGCGATGCCGGCCGTGTGGGTGCCGTGCCAGGTGGAGTCCGGGGGCATGGTGCTGCTGGGGCACAGCGCGGCGTCGGGGTGGTCGCCCATGTCGGTCGGGTCGGGGTCCCAGCCGTCGCCGTCCCGTCCGTTCTGGGCCGTGGAGACGAAGTCGTAGCCGGGCAGGACGTTCGCGTCCAGGTCGGGGTGGGAGGTGATGCCCGTGTCCACGACGGCGATGGTCTGCCCGGCGCCGGTGGCCCGGTCCCATGCGAGGGGCATGCCCAGGCCGGCCGGGTCGTCCCACAGGTTCCACTGCAGCGCGGCGTAGGACGGGTCGTTCGGGACGGCGCTGGTGGTCGCCAGGAGGTCGGGCTGCGCGTACTCCACGGCGGGGTCCTGCTCCAGGGCGGTGGTCAGCGCCTCGAGCTCGGCGCCGGCCAGCATCCCGTCCGCACGCACCACCTGCGCACCGTCCGCGGTGACCGCGGTCTCCACGAGCCCGGTCCCCCCGGAGCGCTCGGCGGCCTGCGCGTACACCGCGTCGCGGGAGTCCCCGGGGACGTCGCCGTCCTGGAACTGCACGACGACGCGGTCGGTGGCCACCGCCGCGCCCGCTGCGGGGCCGGCCCCGGGAGCGGTGCCGGCGGCCTCGGGGAGCGGTCGGACGGCCGGGGCGGCACCGTCCACCGCTGCGGCAGAGCCGAGGGGGACGAGGGCGAGAGCGGCAGCGAGCGCGAGGGAAGCGGTGGAGCTGCGGGTGGGCGTCAAGGAATCCTCCGGCCGTCGGGACGGGAGGCGGCACGGTGCGCACGGCCCACCCCCCGATGGACTGGAGCGAGAGAGATCCCCTGCGGAACCGGAGCCCCCCGCTCCTGTGCTCTGCCCAGCGTAGAGAGGGTGTGCACGTGTGACCGAATGCGAACCCTGCGGGCCGGGCGGCGGGCGCTCAGCCCGCCCGGGCGATGCGCAGCGCTCCGGTGATCAGGGGGACCTGCAGCGGGAGCCGCACCAGCGTCACCGCCCGGCGCAGCGGGGAGCCCCGGCGGGCGCGCCAGGCCATGGTGACGTTGCCCGGCCACACGCCCACGAAGAGGGCCGCCGCCGCCCGGCCGCCGGCGCGGCGGGTGCCGGGGTGGAGGAGCATCGCGCCCACGCCGAGCTCCGCCACCCCGGAGCCCAGCGCCCAGGACCGGGGGGACCCCGGCAACGACCGGGGGATCAGCCCCTCGAACGCGGCGGGCCGGGCGAGGTGGAGCACGCCCGTTCCGCACAGGGCCACGCCCATGCGCAGGGCGCGCGCCTCGTCCGCGCGGGAGCGGGCGCCGCGGGGATCCGCACCGGACAGGAGCTGCGGGCGGCGGAGGGGCATGCGGCCAGGATATCCGGCAGGACCTGCCACGACGTGACGGACGGCACAGACCGGCCCGGCATAGATCCGCGCCCGCCTTTGTTGACATGTACACCAACGTGACCGTGCCCCCGAAAGGACACCCCATGGCCCCCGAGACCCTGCAGGACCCGCTCATCCTCGACGCCCTGGCCGCCGACCTGCTCTTCCGCGAGGCCCGCACGGCCTCCGAGTTCCTCGACGAGCCGGTGACCGACGAGCAGCTCCGCGCGGCGTTCGAGCTCGCCAAGATGGGCCCCACCGCCATGAACATCCAGCCGCTGCGCGTGACGTGGATCCGCTCCGCGGAGGCCCGGGAGCGCCTGCTCCCCCACATGGCCGAGGGCAACCGCGCGAAGACGGCCGCCGCGCCCGTCGTCGCGGTGCTCAGCTACGACGTCGACTGGCACGAGCACCTGCCCGTCGTCTTCCCGACCGCCGCCGCCAACCAGGAGATGTTCGCCGGCAACGAGGAGCTGCGCGACCGGTGGGGCCGTGACAACGCCCATCTGCAGGCCGGGTACTTCGTGCTGGCCGTGCGCGCCGTGGGCCTGGCCGCAGGCCCCATGGGCGGTTTCGACGCCCCCGGAGTGGACGCCGAGTTCCACGCGGGGACGAGCCTGCGCTCGCTGATGGTCGTGAACATCGGCGCCCCTGCCGCCCCGCGCCACGACCGGCTGCCGCGCCTGGACTTCGACGCCGCGACCACCACTGCCTGAGACCGCCCCGGGCGGGCCCGCCGTGCGCGGGCCCGCCCGGCCCCCGCGCGCCCTCCGTGGCACCTGTCGGTGCCAGGACGGATACTGGACGGGATGACGCCCGCACTCCTGTCCCTCGGCACCGCCCTCCCACCGCACGTGCTCGAGCAGACCGACGCCCAGGACCTCTACCAGGCCCAGCCCGGCACCGACCGGCTCAACGCCCGGCTGCTGCGCACGGTCTTCGGCGCCTCGGGGGTCGAGCGCCGGCACACGGTGCTCTCCGAGCTGGTCGAGGACGACGCCCGCGCCGGGTCCCCCTACATCACCACGGACGGCCGGTTCCTGGCCCCCCTGACCGGCGTTCGGAACCGGACCTACGTGGAGCGGGCTCCGGCGCTCTTCGCCGAGGCCGCGCGGGACGCCCTGGCACGCTGCCCGGGACTGGACCCCGCGGCCGTCACCGACGTGGTGACCGTCTCCTGCACCGGCTTCTTCGCCCCGGGCCCCGACTACCAGCTGGTTCGGGACCTCGGCCTCGACCCGGCTGTCCGGCGCGCGCACATCGGCTTCATGGGCTGCCACGGCGGGCTGATCGGGCTGCGCCAGGCCGCGGCCATCGCCACGGCGGACCCGGACGCCGTGGTCCTGCTGGTGGCCGTGGAGCTGTGCACGCTGCACCTGCGCCCGGCCCGGGACACCGACACGATCCGGGGGGCCGCCCTCTTCGCCGACGGCGCGGCGGCGGCAGTGGTCAGCGCGAGGAGGCCCGAGGGCGTCACGCCGCTGCTCGAGCTCGACCGGTTCCGCACCCTCGTGATCCCCGACGGCGAAGCGGCCATGGCCTGGACCATCGGCGACACCGGCTTCGAGATGATCCTCGGCGCCGCGGTGCCCCAGGTCCTCGAGGACAACATCCACACCGCCCTGGCGGCGCTGCTGGACGGGCCGGAGGGGACCGTGGACCGGGACAGCATCACCGACTGGGCCCTCCACCCGGGCGGCCGGGGCATCCTCGACAAGCTCGAGGACACCCTCGGGCTGCCACCCGAGGCCCTGCGGGAGTCCCGCGACGTCCTCGCGACGCGCGGCAACATGAGCAGCGTGACCGTCCTGCACGTCCTGCGCCAGGTGATCGACGCGGCCCCCGCGGGCGAGGCCCGCACCGTCTGCGCCCTGGCGTTCGGACCGGGCCTGACCGTAGAGTCGGCGCTGTTCACGATCCCCGCCCGGGCCGCGGCGCCGGCCGCGCAGCCGGCCCCCGCCGCCCCGATCCGCTAGGAGGTCCCCGTGGACCACGATGTCGTCGTCGTCGGCGCCGGGCTCGCCGGCCTGCAGTGCGCCCACCTGCTCGAGCGGCACGGACTGGACGTGCTGGTCCTGGAGGCCTCCGACGGGATCGGGGGCCGGATCCGCACCGACACGGTCGACGGCCACCGGTGCGACCGCGGGTTCCAGGTGCTCAATCCCGCCTACACCGAGCTGCGCCGCAGCGTGGACGTCGCGGCCCTGGAGATCCAGAGGTTCGACGCCGCGGCCGGGGTCCGCCGCGGCGACGGCATCGACGTCCTCGCGGACCCCCGGCGCGTCCCCGGCCGGCTGCCGGGGACGCTGCGCAGCCCGCTCGTGGAGCTGCGCCGGCTGCCCGCCCTGGCGGCCTGGCTCGCCCCGGGGCTGGACCCCCGCGCGCGGCGCCAGGAGCAGCGGGACCGGGCCTGGCACGAGTCGCTCGACGCCGCCGGGGTGCGGGGACCGCTGCGGGACGGGGTGCTCGAGCCGTTCCTGGCCGGCGTGATCCTCGAGGACGAGGGCCGCACCTCGGCCGCCTTCGTGCGCGAGCTCGTCGGCTGGTTCCTGCTCGGCACGCCGGGTCTGCCGGCCGGGGGCATGGGCGCGCTCCCGGCCTGGATCCACGACGGGCTCCGCGCCCCGGCCGTCCTCGACACCCGCGTGGACGTGGTGGAGCGCACCGGGAACGGGTGGACCGTGGGCGCCGGCGACGCCGCCTGGCGGGCGCCCTGCGTGGTCGTGGCCACCGAGGGCCCTGCGGCCGCCCGGCTCCTGGACCTGCCGGACACCCCCATGAAGGGCGAGGCGACCTGGTGGTTCGCGGCGGAGTCAGCCCCCTCGGAGGTCGGCTGCCTGGTCCTGCCGGGGGAGTCCGCCGGCCCGCTCATCGACACGGCGGTGGTCAGCAACGCCGCCCCCAGCTACGCCCCGGACGGCCGGGCGCTGATCCAGGCGACCGCCCTCCTGCCGCGGGGCGCCGAGCTGCCCGCCGAGGCCGACGTCCGCCGGCAGCTGGGCTCGATCTGGTCCGCCGACGCCGCAGCCTGGGACCTGCTGACCGTGCACGAGGTGCGCCGGGCGCTGCCGGAGCAGCCGCCCGGGCTCGTGACCGACCGGCCCGCCGCCCTCGGTGACGGCCTGTACGTGTGCGGGGACCACCGCACCAACGGCTCCACCCAGGGGGCACTGCGCTCCGGGCGCCGCGCCGCCGAGGCCCTGCTGGCCTGAGCCCGGGTCCCCTCCGCCGGTGGCGCCGGGCACATCCGCCGGTGCGGGACCGGCAGGCCCGGCTCCGGGGCGCACCGCGCGGCAGCGTCCTACGATGTCGCCATGACACGCAGGGACACCGCCTCGCGGGTGGAGGCCGCCCGGGCCGAGGGCGGCACCCGCGTGGACGTGCGCGCCGAGGACATCCCCGCCGGCATCTCCGCGGAGGAGCATGCGGCCGGTCTCGCCTCGTCGCCGGCGAACCTGGCCCGCCGGCTGCAGGGCCGGACCGGCCCCGGGACGGTACCTCCGGCGACGCGGCGGCCTCGAGGAGGATCCGGCGCAGCCGGGCGCTGAACCGGTCGCCGTCCGGCCCAGCGCCCGGTGCACCGCCGCCGGCGTGGGCTGGTCCTCGGTGCCGTCCCGGATCGAGCGGAGCAGCGTGACCAGCAGCCGGCAGGCCTTGCGCGAGAAGTGGTCAGCGCCCAGCCCCGGCAGCGAGATCATCGCCGCGGCGGCGGCTGCACCGACCTCGCAGAGCAGCGGGTCCCCGTCGTAGGCGCGCGGCAGGTCCGTCAGGTACACCACGAAGTCCCATCCGTGCTCGTCACGCAGCCCGCGGGCGCAGTCCAGCAGGGGGATCTCCCCCTCCGCGGTCAGGGGCAGGGTCTCGCGGCTGACCTCCACCTCCCAGACGACGTCCGGGCCGGAGTGCTCCGAGGCCGCCCGGGGCAGTGCCTCGGCCACGCTGCGGGCCACCTTGTCCGGCAGCCCCGGATCGGCGAGCACTCCTACGGTCAGTGTCCGCACATGGCCTCCTCCCCGAGCGCAGGCGGTGCCGTGGCACCGGGGGCTGCTCCGAGGAACAGCTCGACGTCGTAGCCCGAGCCCAGTCGCCGGGGAACCGGCGGACGGGCGGGCCCCGCGGGGCACCGGCGCGCGGCGGCCTCAGATGTTGGAGGCGTCCGGGGGCAGGTCGGCCGGCGGCCGGGGGGCCCCGCCCGCACCGACGGCCGGCGGGCAGTCCATGCCCAAGGTGTAGGCCGTCATCGACAGCGAGCCGTAGGAGTACCCGTCCACGAGCACGCCGGTGTCCGTGGACCCGGCCGCCCCGGCGAGCCCGGCCAGGTACAGGGACGGGATGAAGTGGTCGGGGGTGGGCACAGCCAGGTCCCAGTCGCGGTGGGCGTCCAGAGCCGCCAGCTCGACGGGATCGGTGAGGATGCGCTCCTTGGCGTCCTCGTTGAAGCGTCTCGCCCAGTCGTAGCCCTCGTCGGTGCGCGTCCAGTCCATCCCGCCCAGGTTGTGCACGATGTTGCCGCTGGTGACGATCAGCACGCCCGCCTCCCGCAGCGGCGCCAGGCGGGCCCCGAGGTCCAGGTGGTAGCCGAGGGGTTTGTCGGCGTTGATGCTCAGCTGCAGCACCGGGATCGAGGCGTCCGGGAACGCGTGGACGAGCACGGACCACGTGCCGTGGTCGATCCCCCAGCTGTCGACGTCGGCCCCGATCCAGGTGGGGTGGACGGTGTCGCTGATCTCCTCGACCAGGCCCGGCAGCCCGGGCGCCGGGTACTGCACGTCGAACAGCTCCTGCGGGAAGCCGTAGAAGTCGTGGATGGTGCGCGGGGCCGGCATCGCGGTGACCGCGGTGGCGTTGATGTACCAGTGCGCGCTCACCACGAGGATCGCCCGGGGCCGTGGCACCGAGGCCCCGAACGCCCGCCAGGCGGTGGTGTACCGATTGGTCTCCAGGGCGTTCATCGGATTGCCGTGCCCGAAGAACGCCGCCGGCATCACGACGTCCGCGCCAGGGCTCTGCGTGCTCATCCCGCCTCCTCGGCGCCGCACCCCCGGGGGCGCGGCGCCACAGTGCTCCGTTGCGGCCATCCTGCCCTGTGGTGCTGCTCCCGCCAAGGCGGCGCCGCGCGGCGGCGGACATGACCGCGGGTGCCGTGCCCCGGCCGGGACCGTGGGCCGCGCCGGGTCCACCAGCTCGTCGACGCAGCGCTCCCCGGATCCGGGCCGGCCGGTCGTCAGCGGGCTCTTCTGGCCGGCGCCGTGCTGGAGGACGAGCCGGCGGCCCCGGTGGCGCCGTGCCCCCGGAGCACGACCGGCAGTGCTGCGGCGGCGAGGAGTGCGAGCACGACCAGGGGCAGCCAGGGGGTGCCGGGCCACCAGTGGTGCCGGTCGGTGAGATCGAGCAGCTGCCCGAGCACGGCGTTGCCCGCCAGCACGGCGACGCCGCCGCAGGAAGCGGCGAGCCCGTAGTAGGCGCCCCGCCCGGAGGCGAGTCCTTCCACGGGGACGAACGACGGGATCAGGGACAGGATCGTGGGGGTCAGGAGCATGTGGCCCAGGATCAGGACGGCGACGGCGCCCAGCAGCGGCGCCATCGAGCCGGCAGCGGTCCCGGGGTGCATCGAGGTCAGGGCGGCCAGGGCGAACGCGCCGGCCTCCAGCGCGAAGCCGACCGCCAGGGCACGGCCGGGGCCCATGCGCAGGCCGGCGGCGGAGACAGGCAGCTGCAGCAGCAGGGTCAGCACGGAGGCCAGCAGGAACAGCGCGCCCAGCCAGGCGCCGTCGAGCCCCCGCCTGCTGAGTTCGACGGGCACGGCGAAGTAGAGCTGGTGGTAGGCCAGCATGTTCATCCCGGCCAGTGCGCAGAACGCCACGAAGCGCCGGTCGCGCAGGCAGGCCCACCGGGAGCCGGCCGCGGGGGGCGCGGCGGCGGGCACGTCGACGTCCCGGCCCGCCGGCACGTGGGCGGGTTCGGCCGGGAGCAGGTACCAGAGCAGGACCGTCACCGCCGCGAACACCCCGATCCCCACGGCCAGGGCCGCGTCGAACCCCCAGCCCAGGAGGACCGAGCCCAGCACCGGGCCCAGGACGGCGCCGATCTCTCCGGTGATCGCCAGCCACACGAACACCGACCGCCGGGTTCCCCTCCCCCGTCCCGGCCCGTGTGTGCCGGCCGGCTGGTCGGCGTGGGAGAGCCGGGACTCCAGGGCGGGCGAGAACAGCGCGCCTCCGGCACCGGTGAGCACTGCGCCCAGGAGGAACAGGGCGAAGTCGGACGCCGCCGCCAGCGTCGCGTAGCCGACGATGCGCACCAGGCAGCCGGTGAGGATGGCCCGGCGGGCACCCCATCGGTCGGCCAGCATCCCGCCGAGCAGGAACATGCCCTGCTGGCTGAAGGTCCGGGCCCCCAGCACCAGCCCGATGGCCGCGGCGTCCAGGCCGTACTCGGTGCCCATCGCTCCGGCCAGGAACGGCACCACGGCGTAGAAGCCGATGTTGAACACCAGCTGCGCTCCCAGCAGGGTGCGCGTCTCGGTCCGGTGGTCACGCCAGGGCATCGAGGTGCTCCTCGGGCAGTCGGTGGGTGTCCAGGATCGCGCACACCTGGGGCAGCGCCGCTGCCACCAGCTGCCTGCTGTGCTCGTGCTGCGGACGGGTGAAGAGCTCGGAGGTCTCCGCGAGCTCGACCAGCCGGCCCTGGAAGAGCACCGCGACCCGGTGGCTGAGGTAGCGGACGACGCTCAGGTCGTGGGAGATCATCACCAGGGTCAGGCCCCGGTCCCGGTGCAGGCGCAGCAGCAGGTCCAGGACGGTGCGCTGGGTCACCGCGTCCAGGGCCGAGGTGGCCTCGTCGCAGATGAGCACCGCCGGTTCCAGCAGCAGTGCCCTGGCAATGGTGAGCCGCTGCAACTGGCCTCCGGAGCACTGGCCGGGATATCTGTCCAGCAGCCCGGGCTCCAGGCCCACCTCCCGCACGACCTCGTGGATGCGTGCACGCCGTTGCTCGGGCGTGCCGTTCCGGTGCCGCAGCAGCGGGGCCTCCAGACTGGTGCGCAGGCGCATGCGGGGGTCGAAGGAGTCGTGCGGGTCCTGGAAGACGAGCTGCACGTGCGAGCCCGCCGCACCGGTGCCACCGCCGCCCGGGGGGCCGGTGACCCGACCGCTGTCCGGTGTCTCGAGCCCGACGATCAGCCGCGCCAGGGTGCTCTTGCCGGAGCCCGACTGCCCCAGCACCCCGAGGATCTCGCCTTCCCGCACGTCGAGGGACACCCGGTCCACGGCGGGACGGGCCTTCCGCCGGTTCGGGCCGAACCGCTTGGTCAGCTCGTCCAGCACCACGACAGGGCGCGCCCCGTCGGTGGCGCGCGGCCTCTCCCTGGGGGTGAGGGCCGCCGCCTCCAGGAGGGTCTTCGTGCACGGGCTCCGTGGGTCGTTGAGCACGGTGCCGGCCGGCCCGGACTCCTGCACGCGTCCGGCGTCCATCACCACGACCCGGTCGGCGTAGGCGGACACCGTGGCCAGGTTGTGGGTGATGTAGAGGACCCCCAGTCCCCGGTCGCGCCGTTCGCGGTCGATGAGCTCCAGGATCTGCCGCTCGAGCACCGTGTCCAGGGCTGACGTCGGCTCGTCGGCCAGCAGCAGCCCGGGGCGGCCTGCCAGGGCCAGGGCCACCATGGCCCGCTGGGCCATGCCGCCCGAGAGCTGGTGGGGATGGGCCCGGGCGCACCACTCGGGGTCCTCGAACCCCACTTCGGCGAGCAGTTCCAGCGTCCGGGCACGGGCCCGCGCGCCGCGGAGCCCGGCATGGAGCCTCAGCGGTTCCCGGAGGTGGTCGCCGATGGTCCGGCGCGGGTTGAACATCCGCTTGGGCTGCTGGTAGAGCATGCCGATCCGGCCGCCGCGCACGCGGGTCAGCTCGGCCTCGCCGGCCCGGGTGAGGTCCGTCCCGCCCAGCCGGATCGTCCCGGCGTCCCGGTGCACCTGGGCGGGCAGCAGGCCCAGGACGGACATGGCCGTCAGGGTCTTGCCGGACCCGGAGGCGCCCACCAGCGCCACGAACTCGCCCGGGGCCACGGTGAGGTCGACCCCGGACAGGATCGGGCGGCCGCCGGCCCCGGGACCGGCCGGCCGGTGGCTGAGATGCAGGTCCTCGACGACCAGGGGCTCAGTCATCCCGTTCCGTCCGCGCCGACGCCGGCAGCAGCATGCGCGTGCTGCTCATGTGGGCCAGCCGCTGGCCGATCAGGGTCACGCACAGCGCGACGGTGAAGACCACCAGGCCCGGGGCCAGGATCGTCACCGGCGCCCTGGCGGCGTACGGCTGGGACGCGGCCAGCATCGCCCCCCAGTCCGACTGCGGCGGCTGCACCCCCAGCCCCAGGTAGGACAGGGCGCCGACGGTGATGAGGAACTGACCGAACCGCAGTGCGGCCTGCCCGAGCAACGGTCCGGCCAGGTGCGGCAGGATGTGCCGGAGGACGACGAAGGACGGCGAGCACCCCAGCACGCGGGCGGCCTCGATGAAGCCGCGGGCCGAGACGTCGTAGGTCAGCGCCCGGGCCAGCCGGGCGAAGGGCGTCCAGCCGGTCACGGTGAGGGCCAGCAACAGGCTCAGGTGGCCGGGGCCCAGCACGGCGACCAGGAACAGGGCCACCACCATCTCCGGCAGCGCCAGCAGGACGTCGTTGGTGCGCGTGAGCAGCTCGTCGAGCCAGCCCCGCCGCCGGGCGCTCAGCACGCCGATCCCGGTGCCGACCGTGGCGGTCAGCGCGGTGGCCGCCGCGGCGGTCACCAGGGAGAACCGGCCGCCGTCGAGCAGCCGGCTCAGGACGTCGCGGCCCAGGTGGTCCGTGCCCAGCCAGTGGTCCGGGCCGGGCGGGGCGAGCCGGGCACCCAGGTCCTGGTCGGCAGGCGGATACGGTGCGATCCAGGGCGCGACGGCCACGGACAGCACGATCAGGGCCAGGACGGCCGCCGCCGCCCAGACGAGCACGGGCCGCCTACCCAAGGTGGCCCCTGAACCGGGGATTCAGCAGTCCGTGCACCAGGTCCGCCGCGGTCGTCAGCGCGACCGCCAGCCCCACGACCACCACCACGCCTCCTTGGGCCAGCGGGATGTCGCTGTTGAGGACGGCGTCGAACAGCAGCCTCCCCATGCCCGGGATCGCGAAGACGACCTCCACGATGACCGACCCGCCCAGCAGCCCGGCGAACCACACGGCCATCAGCGTGGTCAGGGGCAGCAGACCGTTGGGGATCACGTGACGCCACACGGCCTGCGGGTAGCTGAGCCCCCGGGCCCGGGCGGCGACGACGTGCTCGGCGCCCAGCGCCTCGAGCATGCCCTCGCGCACCGCCGAGGTGAAGTAGCTGATCGGGCGCAGGGCCAGGACCGCCACCGGCAGCACCGCGGATGCCGGGCTCGCCCAGCCGGCGGAGGGCAGCAGGGACAGCTGCAGGGCGAAGACCAGCACGAGCATCGGGGCCAGCCAGTACTCCGGCATCGCGATGAAGGCCTGGGTGACCGTGGTGATCACCCGGTCGGCCGGGCGCCCTTCCTGCAGGGCGGCGACGATCCCCAGCACCACGGACACCGCGGCAGCCACCCCGAGGGCCATGACCACCAGGCTCAAAGTGATCCACAGGGCGGGCAGCACCTGCTCGATCACCGGTGTCCGGCTGGCATAGGACAGGCCCATGTCACCGCCGGCGAGCCTCCCGAGCCATCGCAGGTACTGCACCGCCAGCGGATCCTCGAGTCCCAGCTCGAGCGCCAGCCCCTGTGCGGCGGCGTCGTCGACCACCTCTCCCGCGACCCGCGACCGGATGATCTTGCGCACCGGGTCCCCCGGTGTGACGTAGGGGATGAGGAAGACCACGAAGGATGCCAGGAGGACGGTGACCCCAAGGGTCGCCGTCCTCCTGGCGAAGAACGCCGTCATCGAGGCCCCTGTGCTCTCGGGTCGCGGCTGGTGCGGGTCGTGCTCACGAGCCGGACTTCGCCGTCTCCGCGCGCAGCACGTACCGCGAGAGCGGGTCCTGCACGTAGTCCTGCAGGTCGCTGCGCACCGCGTCGATGGCCTGCTCGTTGACCAGCCAGACGTTCACGGCCTGCTCCTCGAGGATCTGTCCCGCCTCGGCGTACAACTGGTAGCGCTGCTCGGTGTCGGCCGTCTCGGCGGCCCGGGCGATCAGCTCGTCGTAGTCCTCGTCGCAGAAGTGGCTGAGGTTGTAGCTGCCCTCGCAGGTGTAGTCGGCGGTGAGGAACCCGATCGGGTCGGCGATGTCGATCAGGCGGTTGCGCTGGCTGAGCACCATGTCGTAGTCCCCGGCCAGCAGGTCCGGCTCCACCGCGGCATACTCCTTGGTGGTGATGGTGACGGGGACGCCGACGCTCTTCAGGTTCTCCTGGATCACGGTCGCCACGTCGGCGAACTCCGCCCGCTCCACGATCGCGATGATCTCCAGCGGCCGCTCGGCGGTGTAGCCGGCGGCGGCCAGCAGCTCCTTCGCCGCCTCCGTGTCCTGCTGCAGTGTCCCGGCCTCCTCGGCCGCCCAGGGCTCGGACGGGGCGAAGGGCCCGGAGCTCGGCAGGGCCGCGCCCTCGTAGACGCTGCCGGCCAGGGCATCCAGGTCCAGCGCCGAGCGGACGGCCTTGCGGAAGTCGACGTCGTCGAAGGGCGCCCTGCTGTTGTTCATGTACAGCGTCGCGGTCCGCGGGGACTCGGCCTTGAGGACCTCGACCTCGGGGTCGGCCTCCAGCGCGGACAGGTTGGCGACGGGAATGGACAGGGAGACATCGGCCTCGCCGGTCTGCACCTGCGTCGCACGCGTCGCCCCGTCCGTGATGAACCGCACCTCGGCTCCGGCGAGCTGCACCGGACCGCCCCAGTAGTCCTCGTTCCGGTCCAGGGTCAGGGACTGCTTGGGCTGCTCCGAGACGGGGGTGAACGGCCCGGTGCAGTGCCCGAACGGGTCCACCCTCTCGCCCTCGAAGGCGGCGGTGGCCAGGATTCCGGTGTTGACACTGGCCAGGCGGTAAGGCACCAGAGGGCTCTCCGTCGGGGTGGTGACCCGCACCGTGCGCTCGTCGACGGCCTCGACGCCGCTGACGACGGTCGGGCTGAAGGCTCGCGCGGGGACCTCCGCGTCCAGGACGTTCTGCAGCGAGGTCACCACCACATCGGCGGTGAGCTCGGTGCCGTCCTGGAACTGCACGCCGTCCCGCAGGGTGAAGTCCCACTCCGTGGGCGAGACCTGGCGCCACTCCGTGGCCAGGGACGGCACGATCTCGCCCTGGACCTCGTCGTAGCGGGTCAGGGTCTCCAGGCATCCGGACAGGGAGAGGATGTAGGCGGCGTCGCTCTCCAGGGCCCAGTCGGCCACCGGGGCGCGGAAGTTGTCCACCACGATGCGCTGGTCCGGGTCGGCCGTCCGATCGGCCTCCCCGTCCCCGCCGCTGAAGCCGCAGCCTGACAACGTGAGAACGGTGACGACACCCATCGATGCCGATGCCCGGAGCACAGCGCGCACAAAACCACCTCAGTTCGACGTCCCTGGACGGAGCGCCCGCCGAGGACATGTGAATGATCGGGAAATCCCCCGGAGGAGAGGTTAGGCTACCCTCATTCTCCGGTCCACTCGGCTCCCGGGAATCGTCATGAACCGGCGTGAGTTCGGATTCCGCGGCAGATGTGCTAGTGAGCCCTCGGGGCCCGCCCGCCGGGGTCCCGGTCCGCGCCCGTGAGGGCAGGTTCCCGCTCGTGCATCTGCCGCAGCTTCTCCACGACCCGGCCGGAGCGCGCCCGTCGGGGAGACCTCCGCGCAGGCGTCCACCATGGAGTCCGGCACCTCCGGGGCGGCGCAGCTCAGCGGATCAGCGGCGGAGCATCTCCCCCACCCGCCGGACGCCCTCGGTGATGTCCTCCTCCGAGGTCGCGGAGTACGCCAGGCGCAGGCTCGCGGAGGCGCGCCCGTCCGCGTAGCAGGCGCCGCCGGGCACCAGCACCACCCCGTGCTCGACGGCCCGGCCGAGGAGGTCCCCGTGGCCGAGGGCCGGGTCGAGGTCCAGCCACGTGAAGAAGCCGCCGGCGGGACGCGTCCAGCGCACCCCCTCGGGCATCTCCTGCTCGAGGGCGGCCATCATGGCGGCGCAGCGCGAGCGGTACCGCTCCACCGCCCGGTCCAGGGCCGGACGCCAGTGCTCGCTGCCCACGTACTCGGCGGCGAGCTCCTGGCCGAGCACGGACGGGTGGATGGTCACGGCCTCGGCGGCGATCTGCAGCCGGGCCCGCACCGCCGGCGCCGCCGCGATCCAGCCGACCCGCAGCCCGGGCGAGAAGATCTTCGAGAAGCTGCCCAGGTGGATCACGGTGCCGGGGTCCAGCGAGTACAGGGACGGGAGGCGGTGGGCGCGGTCGAAGCCGAGCAGCGCGTACGGGTCGTCCTCGAGGATGAGCACGCCGCGCTCGGCACAGACCTCCACGAGCCGGCGGCGCCGCTCCTCGGTGGTCGTCACGCCCGTGGGGTTGGAGAAGTTCGGCACGGTGTAGACGAACTTCACCCTCCGCCCGGCGGCCCGTAGCCCGTCGATCCGCTCGGCGACCGCCTCGGGGTCCAGCCCGTCCTCGTCGACGTCCACGTGGGCGATCTCGACCTCGTAGCTGCCGAACACGCTTAGGGCACCCACGTAGGTGGGCCCCTCGGCCACGACCACGTCCCCCGGGTCGCAGAACAGCTTGGTCACGAGGTCGAGACCCGCCTGGGACCCGGCGGTGATCTGGATCGTGTCGGGCGCGGTTTCCGTGCCCTGCAGGCGCATGAGCTCCACGACCAGCCCGGGCAGGCGCTCGACCCCGGCCCCGGAGCCGTACTGGAGCACCTCGGTCCCGCGCTCGGCCAGGATCCGCGCCGCCATCGCGGCCACGACGTCGTGCGGGAGCACGCTCATGTCGGGGTTGCCGCCGGCCAGCGAGATGATCCCGGGGCGCATCGCGATCTCGAACACGGCCCGGACCGGGGAGGGCCGGAACTCCTCGGAGCGGTGGGCGAACAGCGCGGTGTGGTCGGGCCGGGGGGTCACGGCCGCGCCCCCGGTCACCGGCTCTCCCCCGCCGGCTGCTGGGCCGGCTCGGGGCCGGCGTCCCCGTAGACGTGCCCGGCCAGCCCGTAGGCGGGTCCGCCCGGGGCCGCGCCGGGGCCCAGGGCGAGCAGGGTGATCAGCTCGTAGGCCACGTGCGCGGCGGCCACCCCGGTGATCTCGGCGTGGTCGTAGACCGGGGCGACCTCGACCACGTCGGCCCCGGCCACGTTCGTCCCGCGCAGGCCGCGCAGGATCTCCAGCACCTCCCGGCTGGTCATTCCCCCGGCCTCGGGGGTCCCCGTACCGGGGGCGTGGGCCGGGTCCAGGACGTCGATGTCCAGCGAGACGTAGAGCGGGCGGTCCCCCACGCGCTCGCGCAGGTGCGCCACGACGGCGTCCACCCCCAGCCGCATGACGTCGGCGGAGGAGACGATGCCGAACCCGAAACGGGCGTCGTCGTCGAGGTCCTGCGTGCCGTAGAGCGGCCCGCGGGTGCCGACGTGGCAGACCGCGTCCGGGTCGAGCAGCCCCTCCTCGAACGCCCGGCGGAAGGGGGTGCCGTGGGTGTACTCGGCGCCGAAGTAGGTGTCCCAGGTGTCCAGGTGGGCGTCGAAGTGCAGCAGCGCGAGCCTGCCGTGGCGGGCGTGGGCGGCGCGCAGCAGCGGCAGGGCGATGGTGTGGTCGCCGCCGATCGCCACCAGCCGGGTGTCCTCGCCCATGAGCTCCTTGGCCTGGGCCTCGATGGAGGTGATCGCCTCTGAGATGTCGAAGGGGTTGGCCACGATGTCCCCGGCGTCGGCGACCTGGGCCCCGGCGAACGGGGAGACGTTCTGCGCGGGGTTGTAGGGGCGCAGCAGGCGCGAGGACTCCCGGACGTGGTTGGCCCCGAAGCGGGCACCGGGCCGGTAGGAGACCCCGGCGTCGAAGGGCACGCCCACCACCGCGATGTCCGTGTGCTCGACCTCGTCCGTGCGCGGCAGGCGCGCGAAGGTGCCCAGCCCGGCCCAGCGGGGGGTCAGGGCGGCATTGACGGGCCCGAGGACGGGGGCGCCGTCCGGGGCAGTACCGGTGATGCGCTCGGGGTTCATGGTGTGCGGTCCTCTCGGTGAGTGATGACAGGGGTGCTGACGGTGCTGGTGGCCGGGACGGGCGGGGCGCTCAGGAGCCGAGGATCCACAGCAGCACCGCCTCCTCGGCCCCGGGGTTCTCCCAGGTGTGCGGTTCGGAGCCGGGGAACGTCACGGTGTCGCCGGCCTCCAGGTCGTAGGTGCGGTCCGGGACGTGGAGCCGGAACCGGCCGCTGATCAGGTGCAGGACCTCGGTCTCGCAGTCCATGCTGTACATCGCGTCCTCTCCCCGCCCGCCGGCGGCCACGCGGGCCCGGATGACCTGGACCTGGCGCTGGGCCGACGGCGTGACGAGCTGCTCCTCGATCCCCTCGCCGCCGAGGTCGATGTGCGGGGCGTCCTCGAGCCGGACGACCTCCACGTCGGCGGGCCCGGCGAAGAGCGCCCCCACGTCGATCCGCAGCACCTGGCACATCCGCACCAGGGAGTCCACGGACGGGGAGGTGATGTCCCGCTCGACCCGGCTGACGAAGCCCTTGGTGAGACCCGCGGCGGAGGCGAGCTGGTCGATGGTCATGTGGCTGCGCCGCCGGTGGTTGCGCAGCCGCGACCCCACGGCGGCGGTGTGCCCGGAGCTCTCGATGGGCAGTGCTTTCACGACGGCGCCTCCTCCCGGACGGTTCTACCCGCCCGTCACGACCTGACCGGTTTCCAAAACATGATCTGCATCATACTATGTGGGACAACTTTTGTTTCTTGCCGAGCAACCCCGTCCCGGGGGAGCTGTCGATCGACCCCGTGGGCGCCCGCGCTCCGAGGAAGAAGTGACCACCATGAACGTGCTGATCATCGTGCTCTACCTGGTCGCCATGGTGGCGGTCGGGCTCTGGGCCAGCCGCCGGGCGCACAACGCCGAGGACTACCGGGTGGCGGGCCGCCGCCTGGGCCCGGGCTTCTACACCGGGACGATGGCCGCCGTGGTCCTCGGCGGCGCCTCCACCGTGGGCGGGGTGGGCCTCGGCTACACCTACGGCATCTCCGGGATGTGGCTGGTCGTGGCGATCGCCACCGGCCTGGCCGTGCTGAGCCTGTTCTTCGCCGGCCGCATCCAGTCCCTGAAGGTGTTCACCGTCTCCCAGATGCTGCAGCTGCGCTACGGCGAGCGCGGCGGGGCCAAGGCGTCCTCGTTCGTGATGCTGGCCTACACCGTGATGCTGTCGGTGACGTCCACCTCCGCGTACGCCGCGATCTTCTCGGTGCTGTTCCCGCTCGACCGGGCCTGGGCGATCCTGCTCGGCGGCGTGGTGGTCGTGGGCTACTCCGTGCTCGGCGGGATGTGGTCGATCACGCTCACCGACATGATGCAGTTCGTGTTCATGACGGTCGGCATCTTCCTGGTCCTGCTGCCGTTCTCCCTCTCGGCCGCGGGCGGCTTGACGGGTCTCGAGGAGCGCCTGGACGCCACGTTCTTCACCTGGGGCGGCATGGGCACGCAGGCGATCATCACCCAGTTCGTGGTCTACGGCTTCGGCATGCTGATCGGCCAGGACATCTGGCAGCGCGTGTTCACCGCCCGCTCCCCGCAGGTCGCCCGCTGGGGCGGGCTCGCCTCCGCGGCCTACGTGGCGCTCTACGGCGTGGCCGGGGCCGTCATCGGGATGACGGCCGCCGCCGTGGCCCCGGACCTCGCCTCCCCGGACGACGCCTTCGCCACGATGGCCCAGCAGTACGTCCCGGCCGGGCTCGGCGGGGTCGTGCTCGCCGCCGGTGTCGCCGCCATGATGTCCACGGCCTCGGGCGCGCTCATCGCCGCGGCCACGGTCGCCCGGGTGGACGTCGTGCCGACCCTGAGGTCCCTGTTCACCCGGCACGCGGTCCCCGCCCCGGAGGGCACCGCCGAGGCGCTGCGCGGGGACCGGGTCTACGTGCTCGTCTTCGGGGTGCTGATCACCGTGATCTCGATCTTCGTCTCCGACACCGTCACTGCTCTGACCATCGCCTACGACATCCTGGTGGGCGGCCTGCTGGTCGCGATCCTCGGCGGGCTGCTGTGGCGGCGGGGCACGAGCCTCGGCGCGGCCCTGTCCATGCTCGTCGGGTCCCTGGTGACCGTGGCGTCCATGGCGGTGTTCGGCGTCCTGGCCAACGCGCCCATCTACCTGGGACTGGCGAGCTCGGCGCTGGTCTACGTGGTGGTCTCGCTGCTGTCCCGCCCCACCCACCCCGGGGTGCTGCGGCAGTGGAACGAGCGCCTCGCGGGCTCCGGCCCGGTCGGCGCCGACCGCACGGAGGCCCGCCCGTGAGCGCCTGGTCCCGGCTCGCCGACCACCTCGACGAGAACTCCGAGGGCTACGGCCCACTGCGGGGCACGCTGGGGGCGGGCCGGATCGGGATGATCTGGCTCGCGGCGAACCTGGTGGTGACCACGCTCCTGACGGGGACGCTGTTCGTGCCGGGGGTGTCCTGGCCCACGGCCCTGGCCCTGATCGTCCTGGGGACGCTGATCGGCGGGGCGGTGCTGGTGCTCGTGGGGAACATGGGCACGCGCACCGGCCTGGCCACCATGTCCCTGACCAAGGGCTCCTTCGGGCTGCGCGGGTCCTTCCTGCCGGTGGCCGCGAACGTGGTCATCCTCATGGGCTGGAGCTGGGTGCAGGCCATGCTCGCCGGTGTCACCGTGAACTTCCTGGTGTCGCAGGCGACCGGCTTCTCCAGTCCGGTGCTGTTCTCGGTGCTCTGCCAGACGCTGGTCGTGGCCCTGGCCGTGTTCGGCCACGAGGGCATCGCGCGCGTGGAGCCGTGGCTGGCTGTGGTGATCCTGGGCATCATGGCCTGGGTCTTCACGGTGGCGTTCACCTCCTACCCGGTGGCGGACTTCGCCGCCCTGCCCGCGGATCCCGAGGCGGGTTGGTCCTCCGTCGCGGTCCTCGACGTCGTCATCGCCACGGCCATCTCCTGGACCGTGCTCTCCGCGGAGTTCAACCGGCTGGCCCGGAGGCAGTCCGCGGGCATGGTCGGATCCGGCACGGGGTACGTCCTGTCCACGGTCGCGGCCATGAGCCTCGGGGCCACCGCCATCGCCTACGTGGTGCTCGACGGCGGGGAGGCGGTCGGTTTCGATCCGACCGTGCTCGTCGCCGCCTTCGGCGCACCCCTGGCCGTGGTGGTCTTCCTGTCGGTGATGGCCACCAACACCATGGTCGTCTACGGCATGGTCTCCTCCGTGGTGAACCTCGCGCCCTCGCGCAGGATCCGGTTCCTGCCCACGGCGCTCGTGCTGGGGGCCGTCTCGATCCTGGGCTCCACCCGGCTGGGCCTGCTGGACCAGTTCACCGAGTTCCTGGTGCTGATCGGCTCACTGTTCATCCCGGTCTTCGCGGTCATGCTGGTGGACTACTACGTGGTCCGGCGCGGCGCCTACACGGCGGACATCCTGCGCGGGCGCGGCGGCCGGTACTGGTACCGGGGCGGGGTCAACCCCGCCGCCGTGGCCGTGTGGGCCGTCGGCGCCGCCACCTCGCTCGTGCTCACCTACGTGCTGCCGAGCCCCGTGGGCGCGACCATTCCCACGTTCCTCGTCTCTGCGGCGCTCTACCTGGTCTGGGCTCTCGCGGCGGGAAGGATCGTGGCCGGCCGGCCGGCGCAGCGCCACCTCTCGGAGGCGGCGGACGGGAGCGAGGCTGCGGACGGGGCCGGTGGATCCGGCGCGGCCGGCCGGGTCGGCGCACTCGGCGCGGCCGGCCGGGTCGGCGAGCCGGAGGAGAACGCCAGTGCGCCTCGTTGACCTGAGCCACCCCGTGGAGGCCGGGATGCAGGTCTTCCCGGGGGACCCGCCCGTGGACTGCCGGCTCGCGGCGTCCGTTCCGCGGGACGGCTTCCAGGTGGCCGAGCTGCACCTGGGCACGCACAGCGGGACGCACGTGGACGCACCCCTGCACACCGTGGACGGGGGCCCGGCCGTGGACGAGCTCGACCTCTCCCTCCTGGTGGGACCGGCGCGCATCGTGCACGTACCGGGCCTCCGGGAGCGGGAGACCGTCCGCTGGGAGCACGTCCGCGCGCAGCTGGAGGACGTCCGGGGCCGCACGATCGTGCTGTTCCGCACCGACTGGTCCCGGCACTTCGGCACCCCGCGCTACCTGGCGCACCCGGTGCTGGACGTGGAGATCGCCGAGCACCTGCTGGCGGCGGGCGTGCGCGTGCTCGGCGTGGACACCCTCAACCCTGACCGCACCCCGGACGCCGCCTCGACCGGCCCGCTCGCGCTGCCGGTGCACGCGGCGGTCCTGGGGGCAGGCGGGGCGATCGTCGAGAACCTGACGAACCTGCACGCCGTCACCTGGCAGGACCCGCTGCTGAGCGCCCTGCCGCTGCGGCTGCGCGGACATGACGGCTCCCCGGTGCGAGCGGTGGCGATGCAGCTGTGAGACCCACCCGGGCCCTGTCCGTTCGCCGCCCCGAGCGCCACGACACCGTCGACGCCGTCGACACCCCCCGACCCCGCAGAGGAGACCCCGCCATGACCGCCGATGCCCGCCCCACCCCCTCGTCCGCCTACCGCTCCGTCAACCCGGCCACCGGCCGAGTGCTGGCCGAGATCCCGACCGCCACCGACGGCGAGGTCGAACAGGCCCTGGCCGCCGCCGACGCCGCCTTCCGCGCGTGGCGGGCCCGTCCCATCCAGGAGCGGGCGGCCGTCGCGACCCGCGCCGGGGAGCTGTTCGCCGAGCGGGCCGGGGAGCTGGCCGCGATCATCACCGAGGAGATGGGCAAGCCGCTCTCCGAGGCCCGGGACGAGGTCGAGTTCTGCGCCGAGATCTTCGGCTACTTCGCCGCCCAGGGCCCGGCCCTGGCCGCCGACGAGTCCATCACGGCCTCGGCCGGGGGCCGGGCGGTGATCCAGAAGCGCCCGGTCGGGGTGCTGCTGGGGATCATGCCGTGGAACTACCCCTACTACCAGGTCGCCCGCTTCGTGGCCCCCAACCTCGTGCTGGGCAACACGATCGTGCTCAAGCACGCCGAGTCCTGCCCGCGGGCGGCCCTGGCCATCCAGCAGCTGCTGGACGACGCCGGGGTCCCGATCGGGGTCTACGCCAACCTCTTCGCCTCCCACGCCCAGGTGGAGCACATCATCGCCGACCCCCGGGTCCAGGGAGTGTCGCTGACCGGGTCGGAGCGCGCCGGGGCGGCCGTGGCCGAGATCGCCGGGCGCAACCTGAAGAAGGTCGTCCTGGAACTGGGCGGCTCCGACCCCTACGTGGTGCTCGACACCGCCGACGTGCAGGAGTCCGCGCGGGCGGCCTTCGCCACCCGGATGGGCAACACCGGCCAGGCGTGCAACTCCAACAAGCGGATGATCGTCATGGCCGACATCTACGACGAGTTCCTGGCCGAGCTGACCCGCCAGGCCGCCGCGCTGACCCCCGGGGATCCGGCCGAGGACGCGCCGGGAACCTTCGCCCCGCTGTCCTCGAGGGCCGCCGCGGAGAACCTGGCCGCCCGGATCCAGGACGCCGTGGACGCCGGTGCGACCCTGCACGCCGGTGGCCGGCTGCTCGAGGGCCCGGGCGCCTACCTGGAGCCGACCGTGCTCTCCGGGATCACCCCGGAGATGGCCGCCCACCACGAGGAGCTCTTCGGCCCCGTGGCCGTGGTCTACCGGGTGGCCGACGACGACGAAGCCCTCGCCCTGGCCAACGACACCCCCTACGGGCTGGGCGGGGCGGTCTTCAGCACCGACCCCGCCCGGGCCCGGAAGATCGCCGAGGGCCTCGAGTGCGGTATGGCCGCCGTCAACGCCGCCGAGGCCGAGGGCGCCGAGATGCCCTTCGGCGGGGTCAAGCGCTCCGGCTACGGCCGGGAGCTGGGGCCGCTGGGCATGGACGAGTTCGTCAACAAGCGCCTGCTCTACGTCAAGGACCGACCCGCCGGCGAGGACTGACCCGCCCGCGCCCCCACCGCAAGAGATCCGCACCCGCCCCACCCCCTGGAGGACCGCTCATGACCGCCCGCAGGACCACCGCCCGTGCCGTGCTGGAGACACTCCGGGGCTACGGCGTCGACACCGTCTTCGGCATTCCCGGGACCCACTCGCTCGAGTTCTACCGCCCGCTGCGCGAGCTGGGCATCCGGGCGGTCACCACCCGCCACGAGCAGGGCGCCGCGTACGGCGCCGACGGGTGGAGCCAGGTCTCCGGGCTGCCGGGCGTCGTCATCACCACGTCCGGTCCGGGCCTGCTCAACTCGCTGTCCGGGGCGGCCACGGCCTACGCCGAGTCCCGTCCGATGATCATCCTGTCCCCCGGGCGTCCCGTGGGCCACGACTTCCGGGACATCGGCTCGCTGCACGAGACGAAGAACCCGTCCGCGGCCGTGGACGCGATCGTGGGCCGCAGCCGCCGGGTCACCAGCGGGGCCGAGGCCGTGACCATGGTCCACGACGCCTTCCGGGACTTCGCCCACTCCCGCCCCCGTCCGGTGCACATCGAGATCCCGCTGGACGTGCTGGAGGCCGAGCTCGACTACACCGACCGGCAGGTGGCCCCGCGCCGGCTCGGGGCCCCGCAGCCGGCACCGGTCGACGACGTGCACCGCGCAGCCCAGGTGCTGCGGGCCGCCGAGCACCCGGTCATCCTGGCGGGCGGCGGCTCGCTGGCCGCCGGCACGCGTCTGCTCGAGCTCGCCGAGCTGCTCGAGGCACCGGTCATCACCACGACCAACGGCAAGGGCGCCATCCCCGAGCAGCACCGCCTCTCGCTGGGCGCGGACCTGCGCCTGAGCACCGCCCACGAGTACCTGCGCTCCGCCGACGCCCTGCTGGTGGTCGGCTCGAAGGTCGGCGAGGCCGAGCTGTGGGGCGGGGACATCACGCCCCGGGGACCGGTCGTGCGCGTGGACATCATGCGGGACCAGATGCTGTGCAACCTCGACCCGGACATCGAGCTGCCCGGCCACTCCGCGGCCGTGGTCCCGCAGCTGATTGAGGCGATCGGCCCGATCGCACCGCGCCCCCCGCGCGACCTCGCCGAGGTCTTCGCCCGGCTCGACGACGAGGGCCGCCGCACCGCCCCCGAGCTCGCGGCGCTCAACGAGACCATCATGGCCGTCGTGCCGGAGGACACGATCATCGGCGGCGACTCCTCCCAGGTCACCTATCTGGGCTCCACCACGTTCTTCCGCGCCCGGCTCCCGCACTCCCTGCTCTACATGGGGACCTACGCGACCCTGGGCTACGGCCTGCCCGCCTCGATCGGGGCGAAGCTCGCCGCGCCGGACCGGCCGGTGGTCTGCCTCGTGGGCGACGGCGCCCTGATGTTCTCCATCCAGGAGCTGATGACCGCCGTGGAGCTGGGCCTGGACCTGCCGATCGTGTGCGTGGACAACGGCGGCTACGGCGAGATCCGGCAGAACATGACCGACCGGGACATCGACCCGCTGGCCGTGGACCTGCGGCAGCCGGACTGGCCGGCGCTCGCGGAGGCCTTCGGCGCGGTCGGGCTCGAGGCCACCCAGGAGAACCTCGCCGAGAAGATCGCCGAGGCGCTCGCGGTGCACGGGCCGAGCCTCGTCCACCTCAGGATCTGAGCCCCCGGCCGGCGCGTCGCGCGAGCGTCACGACCGGCGCAGAGCGCTCCGGAGAGGCCGGGGGAAGATCCGCAGAGTCCGGCGTCACGCCTGGTGAGCGCGCAGAAGTCCTGCTCACGGTGCGGAAGCACGCAGCCGGACAACGGTGCTTCACCGCCGAGGAGGAGCTCGGCGCGGATCTCGAGGAACAGGTCTACACCGACCACGAGGGCGACGTGCCCCGGGACCGGGCCCGGTTCCGGCTCCCGCACCTCCGCCCCGGGGCGGAGCCGGCGGCGGCTGCTGACGGTTCCCTCCGACGGACCGGCCGACGCTCCGCCTGCCGGGGGAGGCCCTGGGGCAGGCCCCGCCGATAGCGTGCTGGGAGCGGCCCCGGCGACGGACGCGGGCGGGCCGCGCCGCCGTCTCCCGGAAGGACACCGATGATCGACGCCCTGCAGGACCTCACCTCTTCCCTGCCGCCGCTGCTCCAGTGGCTGGGAGTGGTGGCGGCGGGAGCGATCCCGTTCGTCGAGTCCTACTTCGGGTCCGTCATCGGTGTCCTGGCCGGCCTCGACCCGGCCATCGCCGTCGGGGCCGCCGTCGTCGGCAACGTCGCCTCCATGCTGGTGCTGGTCCTGGGCGCGCACGGCCTCCGCCGCAGGTTCACCGGCGACGCCCGGGAGCCCTCGCCCAGACGGCAGAGACTGCGCCGAGCCTTCGACAGGTACGGCGTGGCCGGCGTGAGCCTGCTCGGCCAGACCATGCTCCCGAGTCAGATCACGGCGACGGCCATGGTCTCCTTCGGCGCGGACCGCAACACCGTCATTCTGTGGCAGGTCGTCTCCATCGTCCTGTGGGGCGTCGCCTTCGGTGCGCTGGCGGCCATGGGCGTGGGCCTGCTGGACGCCGGATGAGCCGCGCCCGCACCGGGAGCCCCGGGCCCGGGTGCGGAAAACCGCAGGAGCAACAGGTGGAGAACGTCGCAGCGGGACAGGCCCGCGCGACCGTAGCGTGAAGGTCATGAGCACACCGCACGAGACCCGGCCCCTGCCACCCGCCCCGTGGAGCAGACCCGACCACGATCCCCAGGACGGCCCCGGCACCAGGGGCCCCGACGACGCCCACCGCCCCGCAGGCGGTTCCCGACCCGCCGGCCCCGTCACCGGTCCCCGGTTCCGGGAGTGGGGACCGTGGTCCCCCAGGACCCTCTTCTTCGGCACCACCGACCTCGTGGTGGACGCCGCGCTCGGCACGCTGTGGCTGACCGCCCTCGTCTCCCTGGTCTCCGCCGGCTTCGCCTCCCTCGCCGCCCTGGTGGGCGTGGTCCTGCTCGTGGCCGCGATCTACGCGGTCCGCGGGATCGAGTGGGTCGAGCGCCGCCGCGCGCAGGCGGCGTTCGGGCTGCACCTGCCCGCCCCGCGCCGGCGCCGCTCGCCGCGCACCGACGGCTGGCGGATCGCCCACCAGTGGTGGCTGGACGTCTCCGACGCCGCCTTCTGGACGGGGCTGCTGCACCTGCTCCTCACCACGGCCCTGGGCTGGGTCGCCGTGGCGGCCCTGGCCGGCACCGGCGCCGCCGTGGCCCTGGCCTTCGCGCCGCTGTACGCGGCGCCGAACAACCCGTTCTGGCCCTCCGACGTGGTCGGGACGTGGCCGGACTGGGCCGTGGTCCTGGCCGGGCTCGCCCTGGCGCTGCTCGGGCTGCTCGTCGTGGTCCTCGCCGTGGCCGCCCACCGGGGCCTGTCCCGGCTGCTGCTGCGGGTGGACGAGGCCGCGGAGCTGCGCCGCCGGGCCGCCGAGGCCGCGGCCGCCCGCGAGACCGCCGTCCGCGGCGCCCGCACCGAGCGCTCCCGGATCGAGCGGGACCTGCACGACGGCGTGCAGCCCCAGCTCGTGTCCGTGGCCATGAACCTGTCGATGGCCCAGCGTCGGATCGACCACGACCCCGCCGGGGCCAAGGACCTCATCGGGGAGGCGCACGCCACCACGAAGGCCGCGATCGCCGAGCTGCGCCGCCTGGCCAGGGGCTTCCACCCGGCGGTCCTGGAGGACCGGGGCCTCGACGCCGCCCTGTCCGCCGTGGCCGCCCAGTCCCCCGTCCCGGTCGCCGTGGACGTGCGGGTCCCGCGGCTGGCCCCGGAGACCGAGGCCGCCGTGTACTTCGCGGTCTCCGAGGGCATCGCCAACATGGTCAAGCACGCCCAGGCCGGCGCCGCGTCGGTGCGGGTGGGCCTCGAGACCGGCCCTGCGGGAGGCGCCCGCGTGATCGCCCGGATCGCCGACGACGGCCGCGGCGGCGCCGTGGTGGTCCCCGGCGGCGGCCTGTCCGGGATCGCCGACCGGATCCGTTCCGCGGGCGGGCACTTCTTCCTCGACTCGCCCGCGGGCGGGCCGACCGAGCTGACCGTCGAGCTGCCGGTCGCCCGAGGGGCGGGATCCTGATGCGCATCGTCATCGCCGAGGACGCCGTCCTCCTGCGCGCCGGCCTCGTCCGCCTGCTCACCGAGGCCGGCCACGAGGTGGTCGCCGACGTCGACACCGCCGAGGACCTGCTAAAGGCCGTCGAGCGGCACGAACCGGACTTCGCCCTCGTGGACGTGCGGCTGCCGCCGACGTTCACGGACGAGGGCATCCGCGCCGCCGTCCTCGTGCGCTCCCAGCACCCGCGGATCGCGGTGCTCGTGCTCTCGCAGTACGTCGAGGAGCGCTACGCCTCGGAGCTCATCGCGTCCCGCCGGGACGGCCTGGGATACCTGCTCAAGGACCGGGTCGCGGACGTCGACCAGTTCCTCGAGTCCGTGGAGACCGTGGGCGCGGGCGGCACCGTCCTCGACCCGGAGGTCGTCTCCCAGCTGCTCGTGCGCTCGCGGCACCGCCAGGACCTGGACCTCCTCTCCCCGCGGGAGCACGAGGTGCTCGGGCTCATGGCCCAGGGGCTCTCCAACGCCTCGATCGCCGCGAACCTGTTCCTCACCGAGTCCTCGGTGGAGAAGCACATCCGCTCCGTGTTCACCAAGCTGGGCCTCGCCCACGAGGACGGCGGCAACCGCCGCGTCCGCGCAGTCCTGCGCTACCTCGGCTACCCGGACCCCGGGCCCGGCCACACCCCGTCCGCCCACCCGTCCCACCAGGAGCACCGGCCATGAGCACCCACCCCGAGCACCCCGCCGCCCAGGACGTCCCCAGCGACAACGAGCGCACCGCCTGGCTCGTCCCCACCGCCGTGCTCGGCGGCATCGGCGCCCTCCTCCTGCTGGGCGCCGGCGGCGCGACCGCGGCGGCGTCCCTGTCCGTCCAGGAGCACCGGGTGGACACCACCGTGACCGAGACCGTGGACACGGTGGTGGTGGACGGGCGGTCGGCCGTCATCGAGGTCGTGACCGCCGACGTCCCCGACCTGCGGGTGGAGTCCGTGTACGCCGGGTTCCAGCTCGAGAGCGCCCCCGAGCCCCGCGTCGAGGACGGCCGGCTGAGCATCGACGCCCTCCCGTCGGGCTCCTGGCCGGGCGCCGGCAGCGGGATGCACGTGCGGATCACGGTCCCGGCCGAGGACGAGCCCGTGGACCTGCGGCTCTCCGGGGACGCCGGCGCCCTGAGCATCGAGGGCGACTACGGCGACGTCCGGCTCGACACCGAGGCCGGCGTGATCGAGGTGCGCGGCGGCGCGCGTACCCTGTGGGCGGCCTCGGAGGTCGGCGCCGTCGACCTCGACGGGGTCCGGGTGCGCGAGGACCTGGACGTGCACACCGAGGTCGGGGCCACCGAGGTCCGGCTCCTCGGCGAGGCCCCGCAGCGCGTGTCCGTCACGACCCGTGCGGGGGCCGTCGAGGCCGCGGTCCCGGACGCCGCCTGGTGGATCCCCACGGTGCCCGGCGCGGACGAGCGCGACCCCGAGGCCCTGACGGCGGCCACGGTCTGCGCCGACGCCCCCGGCGACCGCCCCTGCCTGTACGTCTCCTCGGCCGTGGGCGCGGCGGAGATCACCTACGGCGGCCGGTCCTCCACCCCTGGCGGCGGGGGGGTCGGGCGGTAGACTGGGCCGCGTTGTCCGGGTCGGGCGCACCGGGAGGGGGGACGGTGCGCACATCCTCCGAGGACCCCTGTGAACCCCCTGACCTCCTCCTCCACGGCTGAGCGCGCCGCCCCGGTCCCCGCCGCGGAGCACCCCGCGGCCGCCCAGCACGGCACCGGCCGCCGGACGGCACCCTCGCCCGGCGGCCGGTACGCCCGGCTGGTGCAGCTCGCCGGGCGCGACTTCCTGCCGGTCGCCTTCGTGGCCCGCCTGCCCCTGGCCATGCTCACCGTCGGGGCGCTCACCCTCGCCACCGCCGTCAACGACTCCTACGTCGTCGGCGGGCTGGCCGCCGGCGCCGTCGGGATCGGATCGGCACTCGGCGGGCCCCTGATGGGCCACCTCGCCGACCGCCTGGGCCAGCGGGCCGTGCTGCTGGTCTCCGCCCTCGCCCACGCCGTGGCCATCGGGCTGCTGCTGGTCACCGCCCACGCCTCCGCGGGGCCGGGCGCACCGGCTGTGCCGCTGCTCGTCGGCGCGTCCCTGCTCGTGGGCGCCACCTGCCCCCAGGTGGGCCCGCTCGCCCGGGTGCGGTGGCGGGGACTGGTCGGCGGGAACCGGCGCGAGCTGGACACCGCCCTGTCCTACGAGTCCACCGCCGACGAGCTGACGTTCGTGCTCGGCCCGGCCCTGGTGGGTCTGCTGGCCTCCGTGGTCGCCCCCTGGTCCCCCTTCGTCCTCGCGGCGATCCTGACGCTCACGATGGTCACGACGTTCGCCGTGCACCCCACGCGGCTGGCGGTCCCGTCCGTCTCCCGCGAGGACCGGCGGCGGGCGGCGGCCCGTCCCGTCACCGGCCGCGAACGGCTCCTCGTGCTGCTCCCCGTCCTGGGGATGGTGGCCATGGGCGCGTTCTTCGGCGCCGTGCAGAACGGCCTCAACGCCTTCGGCGGCGAGTTCGGCATCCAGAGCGCGACCGGCCTGCTCTACGCCGTGCTCGGCATCAGCTCGGCGGCCGCGGCGCTGTCCGTGGCGTGGTGGCCGCCGAGCTTCCGGCCCGCCTCCCGCTGGGTGGTCAGCTCCGGCGCCATGGCCGCCCTGAGCATGCTGTTCCTGCTGCCGGGCGGGATCGGGCCGATGCTCGTGGTGCTGCTGCTCGCCGGGCTGCCCCTGGGGCCCGCCATGGTGACGATCTACACCATCGGCGGGGACGTCGCCCGGCCGGAGCGGCTGGGCACGGTCATGACGATGCTCGCGAGCGGCGTGGTCCTCGGCTCCGCCGTGGGCGCGGCACTGGCCGGCCTGCTGGCCGAGACCGCCGGGCACCGGGGCGCGTTCACCGCCGCGGTCGGCGCGGCCTGCGCCATGGTCCTGATCAGCGCGGCGCTGGCGCTGCTCCGGCACCGGGAGCGCTGACCCCCGGCGCCCGTCCGGGGACGCCGGGACGGCTAGACCAGCGGCGACCTGGTCCGGTGCTCCCGGTTGCCGAGGCCCTCGCCGCCGTCGAGGTTGTCCACGAGCTGCCGGAGCGCCTCGAGCGAGCTCACGGTCTCCGACCAGCCGGTTGCCTCACGGATGCGCGTGGTGTCCATGATGGGCACGGCGTCGGCGAGGTCGATCCAGCCGGGGTCGGTGGGCTGCAGGCGCAACCGGTAGGTGATCGCCACGAGCGCACGGACGAGCGCCGGCGGCACGGGCAGGACGCGCCGGGCGCCGAGCACATGGGCCACGCCGTCGGCGCCGATCACCGGTTCGGCCGCGACGTTGAACGCCCCGCCGGCACGGTGCTGGATGACCCGCCAGAACGCGTCCGCGACGTCGTCGGTGTGCAGCGTCTGGAAGCGGAACTTCTCGGGGAACGGCAGCACGGGCAGGCGCAGCCGGGCGATGAGCCTCTTGGGCACGAGGGCGCCGAAGAAGTAGTCCCCGATCTCGGGGGCCGCGTCCGCCTGGAACAGGAAGCCGGGCCGCAACCGGGTCACCACGACCCCGGGATGGGCCTCCTCGAACCGGTTGAGCACCGCCTCCGTCTCGGCCTTCTGCACGTTGTAGTGCGAGGTCTCGACCCCGCCGACGGGCCAGGACTCGTCCACGGCCCGGTCCTTGGGCCCGCGGCTGTAGGCCCCGAGCGAGGAGGGGTAGACGATCTGGGGCACACCGGCGAGCACCACGGCGTCGAGCACGTGGACGAGGCCGTCCACGTTGGTCTCGTGCATCAGCGCGAAGTCCCGGTTGGGGCGGATGAGCCACACCAGGTGGATCACGGCGTCCGCGCCGGCCAGGATCTCCGCGAGCGCGGCGGTGGACTCCTTGGCGGCGACGTCGACGGTGTGCCACTCCACGCCCTCGTAGGGCTCCCCCTCCCGCTCGGGCCCCTCGCGGGAGACCCCGACGATGTGCGTGACCTCCGGCGCGGCGTGCAGCCGGCGGAGCACCGCGGTGCCCACGTTGCCCGTGGCTCCCAGGACGACGATCTTCACGGTGCTCCCCCTCCGCCGGAACGGACCTACTGGTCCTGGACCCGGCCGCTCTCGCCCTGCAGGCGGTCGATGTGCTTGGACGCCTCGGCCTTGGTCAGGTCCGCCGGCAGCTCCTCGCCGGCCTCGCGGGCCAGGGTGTCGAGGTAGCTGCGCTGCGCACTGGTCATCGGCTCCTCGCCGGTGGCCCAGTCGTCCGGGTCGCGGTCGAGCCCGCTGCCCGGCTCGGGGCTGGAGGCGCCGATGGTCTGCTGCTCGTCGGGATCCGGGGATCCGCTCGCGTTCTCAGTCATGCGCCCATGATAGTCATACCCCTTATGGTTCCGCCCCGGCCGGGCGGTCCGCACCGTTCCTGCCGCGGCGGGGGCGGAATCAGTAGGCTGGAGGACCGAGGAGCTCCGCGCGGGGTGCCGGGAGCCCCCTGGCGCGCGCCCCGGCGAGGTCCTACCCACGAGCGAGGAGAAGCAGATGAGCGAGCAGCCGCGCACCGGCCCGAACGGCACCGCGGGCCCAGGAGTCCAGTCCGACAAGCTCGAGGCGTACATGCTGGGGCACTACATGGGCGCTCTCTCCGGGGTGCGGCTCTTCGACGAGGCGGCCACCACGTGGGCCGGCACCCCGTACGAGGAGCGGTTCACCACGTTCGTGGACGAGATCAAGAACGACATCGACCACCTCGAGGCGATGATCGACCGCCTGGGCTCCGGCCGGCGCAAGGTGGCCAAGGGGCTCGGGACCGTCACGGGCATCGCCTCCCGGCTCAATCCGCTGAGCCGGATCCGGGAGCGGGCCGGCATCGCCGCCCACGGGGAGCTCGAGATGCTGCAGTCCCTCGTGGTCGCCAAGCGCAGCATGTGGGTCACGCTCCTGGAGCTCGCGCCCGCAGAACCGCGTCTCGACACCGAGGAGCTGAGGAAGCTCGAGGCCGACGCGGCCGAGCAGTACGACCGCCTGCGGACCATCGCCGAGGAGACGGCACGGGACCGGTTCCTCGCCCGGGACTGATCTCGTGACCGGCCCCGTCACCGGCAATCCCGCGCCCGGTGCCGCCGGCTCCGCAGCCGTTGCTTCCACGGCCGCCGCCTGGGAGGCCCTGCTGGCCGGCCGGGCCCGCCCCGTCCCGCCCTCGGGGGCGGAGCTCGTCGAGCGCTACGGACCCCTCGTGGCGCACCGGGGCGCCCTCGTCCTCGCCCAGCTGGGCCAGAGCCTGGACGGGTTCATCGCCTCCCACACCGGCCACGCCGAGTTCGTGACCGGCCCGGAGGACCGGGAGCACCTGCACCGGCTGCGCGCGCTGGTGGACGCCGTGATCGTGGGCGTCGGCACGGTCGTCGCCGACGACTGCCTGCTGACCGTCCGCGCCGTGCCCGGCCCGCACCCCACGCGAGTGGTCCTGGACCCCTCGGCGCGGGCTCCGCTGGCCTCGGCCCTGTTCACGGACGGCGCCGCGCCCACGCTGTGGGTGGTCGGTGAGCACGTGAACGTGCTGCCGGCGCCGGCGCCGCACGTCACGGTGCTGCGGGTGCCCGTGGGCGAGGACGGGCTGGCCCCTTCGGCGGTGCTCGAGGTGCTGGCCCGGCGGGGCCTGCGGCGCGTGCTCGTCGAGGGCGGCGGGCGCACCGTCTCCCGGTTTCTGGCCGCGGGAACGCTGCACCGGCTCTACCTCACCACCGCGCCCATGCTCATCGGGGACGGCGTGCCCGGCATCCGGTTCGCCGGCGCCGAGCACCTCTCCGGGGCCCTGCGCGCCCCGGTGCGCCGCTTCGTGCTCGGCGACGACCTCTGCACCGAGCTGACCTTCCGCGCCTGAGCTGCGCCGTCGCCTTCTCCGTGCCTCTGCCACGCCTCCGCTCACCTCTCGGCGGCCTTCCCTGTCCCGCGTGGATCTCATCCGACCGAGTTCCGACGACGTCCCACGAACTCGACGTCGTCATCATCATCGCCAGTTCGGTCTCCACCGCCCATGCGCCCTTCTTCGCCTGCACCGGCACCGGCGGTGATCCTGCGGCACTGTGCGGGTTCGCCATCAAGAGCACCGCCCACCTCACCCCCTCGACGGGAAAGCCGGGCTCCGGGCGGTGCGAGACGTCGGGCTGCAACGCGCCGCGGACCGTGCTCAGCCCCGCCGGCAGCTCCGTGGCCCTGTACATTTTCGAGAACAAGGACGTCCACCGGCTCGACCAGGACCGGGGCGGGGTCGAGGCCGGCGACTCCATGGGGCTGCGGGCCTTCTGCCTCCGAGGCCTGCTGTGCGGGCGGCCCGGACCGGTTGCGGCACCTGCTCCACAAGGACGCCGACCCGCAGACGGAGCTGCACTGACCCCGCGGGCGGGTCGCGGCTGGGACACCCCACCGCGATCCACCCCGCTCGACCAATCCGCCGGCCCGGCGCCGGCACCGACCAGGACAGGAGGACGGAGATGCGCATCGTCGTCGCACCGGACAAGTTCAAGGGGTCCCTCGAGGCCTCCGACGTGGCTGCGGCCCTCGAGGCGGGGATCCGCTCGGCGGACCCCTCGGCCGAGGTGCTCCGGCTGCCCGTGGCCGACGGCGGGGAGGGCACCCTCGAGGCCGCCCTCGGTGCCGGGTTCACCGCCCGGCCCGTGACGGTGACCGGGCCCGTGGGGCAGCCGGTCGACGCGGCGTTCGCCCTGCGGGACCGCACCGCGGTGGTGGAGATGGCCCTCGCCTCCGGGCTCGCGGCCCTGCCCGTGGACGAGCACGGGGAGCCGGTGCTCGACGCCGGCGGTGCGACCAGCCGCGGCACGGGCGAGCTCGTCCGCGCCGCCCTCGACGCCGGGGCCGAGCACGTGGTCCTCGGCGTCGGGGGCAGCGCCTGCACCGACGGCGGGGCCGGGCTGCTCCAGGCCCTGGGTGCCCGGCTGCTGGACGCCGCCGGCGACGAGCTCGGCAGGGGCGGGGCCGCCCTGGCCGAGCTCGACCGGGTGGACCTCACCCGCCTCGATCCACGGCTGGGACGCACGGAGTTCGTCCTGGCCGCCGATGTGGACCATCCGCTGCTGGGCGAGCGCGGTGCCGCGGCGGTCTTCGGCCCGCAGAAGGGCGCGGACCCCGGGCAGGTGCGCGTTCTCGATGCCGCGCTGACGGTCTTCCGGGACCGGCTCGCGGACGCCCTCGGCGAGTCTGCGCTGCAGGCGGCCGAGGCCCCCGGCGCCGGGGCCGCCGGCGGCGTGGGCTATGCCGCGCTCGCCGTGCTCGGCGCCCGCCGCCGCCCGGGGGTCGAGGTGGTCCTGGAGTTCGTGGGCCTCGCCGAACAGCTCGCCGGCGCGGATCTCGTGGTCACCGGCGAGGGCAGCCTGGACGAGCAGTCCCTGGGTGGGAAGACCCCTCTGGGGGTGCTCGACACCGCCCGCGACGTGGACGTGCCCGCGGTGGCGGTGTGCGGGCGGACCACCCTGGAGCCGCGTGTGTTGCGCGAGGCCGGCTTCCTGCGGACCTACGCCCTGACCGAGCTCGAGCCGGACCCGCGTACGTGCATGCGGGAGGCCGCACGGCTGCTGGAGTCCGTGGGGGCTCAGCTCGCCCACGACCTGCCCGCGCTGCTCGACGCAGCGCACCCCCGCTGACCGACCCGGCGCTCGGTGCCGGCACGCCCGGCCCGAAGGCGCGTCCATGACGCTGCCGCAGCACTCGGAGCACGGCTGTCCCAAGGACGCCGCAGACGCCCCGCGCACCGGAACCGACGACGACGCTCGCGGCCACCGCGAGTTCGATCGCGGTGCTCCCGGGCAGGAACGTCTCCTGCGGCGACCGCTCCGCGGTCCGCGAGATCGGCGTGCTCGACGGCAGAGTCGTCGCCGTCGCGCCCCTGGGGCCGCCCTGCGCGGCCGTGAGGTCCCGCAGCTGACCGACGACGAGCACCTGCTGCCTCGCCGACGTCGGCTTCCGGGACGGGGCGGTCCCCGGCAACACGCCCCACGCCCGCGAGCTGCACGGCGACGACGTCTTCGGCTACAAGCGCTTCCTATTGCACTCCGGCGCGGCGCGCGCTAGCACCGGCCCCGCGGCGCGCCCTGCCGCGCGGCCCGCTCCGCCACGCGGCAGGTCACGAGCACTTCGGCGAGGCCGTTTCCGGCCGGCGGCGGCCGGGCCCGCGGTGATCGGGAATCCGCACGGGCCGCCGGCGCGGTCAGGGACCGCCCCAGGACAACCGCGCGGTGGGGTGTACTCGTTCGTGCCGATGAGGACGTAGAAACCGTCCTGCTCGCCGCTGTCCGGGACGTGGGACATGCACAACCGCGCGGTGACGCCCTCCTCGACGACGGTCCGTGGCTCGCCCACGTGGATCCGGCCCTCCTCGCCGGGGAGTGCGCCGTGCCGGACGACGCACCCTGCGGGGCAGTTCCGGCTCGAGCTGGTCACATCGTCGCCAGGGTGACGGCTCTCGGTGGTCTCGTGCACGGCGTATCTCCTTCCGCGCTGCTCGCAGCCCGGATCCGGTACCGGACGAGCCCCGGATCGTTGGATCCGGGGCCTGTCTGGTGCCCATTCGGTGAGCGCCCCTGGTCGCCTGGGGTCAGGCGATGCAGCCGCCGAGCGCGATCATGCCGTCGATGGCGTTGATCTCCTTCTGGACCGACCCGAGCTGGTCCTGCAGGCCCTTCACGACGGACGTCTGGGCGGCAATCGCGCCCTGGCTCTGCTTCTTGACCGCCTTCAGCTCATTGAGCTTCTGCTGCGCCGCGGTGACCTGTCCGTCCAGCGTCACGACCTGTTCCTGCAGCGTCGTCAGCCGGTACTCCGCGGCAGTGATCTCGCCGTTGGCCTCGTTCAGCTGGTCCAGGAGCGGAGCCACGCGTCCCTGCAGGTCCAGGACCTCGGCCTCCTTGGCCGCGACCTGCGTGTTGAGCTTGGTCACCGTGACCACGAGAGCGTCCATCTCACTGTTGAGCGCGGTGATCTCGCCCTGCTTCGTGACCACGGCCGCGGCGGCGTCCTCCGCGGCCGCCTGGAGCGCGGGCAGCTCTGCCCGGAGCGTCCGGAGCTCCGCCTCCTGGGCGGCGACGGCCGCTTGCGCGGCCTCGAGAGCCGCCGTGGCCTCGGCCAGCCGGTCCTGCTGGTCCTGCAGCATCGACTGCTGGGCGGCGACCTCCCGCTGGGCGGCCTCGACGCCCTCCGTGAGACCCGGCAGGGCGGTCTCGAGTTCAGCGACGATCTGTTCCTGCGCCGTGACGCTGTCGCCCGCGGCGGTGACCGCGTCCTGCAGCGCCGGCAGCTGACCCTGCAACCCGGTCAGCTCGGCCTGTCCCGCGGTCACCGCCGTGTTCGCCTCGGTCACGGCGGTCTCGAGCGCGGGCAGCTCGGCCCGCTGGGCGGCGAGCTCGGCCTGCTTCGTGGCCACCGCGGTGTTGGCGGCGGTCAGCGAGGCCTGCAGCGGAGCGGCCTGCTGCTGCAGGCCGGCGCTCTCCTGCTGCTTGGTGGTCAGCTGCTGGGACAGGACGTTCACCTGCGTCTGCAGGGTGGTGAGGTCTCCCTGCAGACCGGAGATCAGAGTGGTCTTGTCGCCGATCTGGGTGGTCAGCGTGGTGAGCTCGGCCTTGTGGGCGGCGATCTGCGCCTCCCGGGCCTCCCGCTCCTCCTTCTTGCCGCCGTTGGTCTTCTCCAGCCGGGCGATCTCCTGGTCCAGGAACGTCGTCCGCTCCTGCAGGGTCGTCAGATCGTTCCGGGCCTGCGTGAGGGCCGCCTGCTTGGCAGCGATGGCCGTGTTCTGCTCGTCGATCTGCTGCTGGAGAGCGGCGATCTCGGCACCGGTCGCGGCGATCTGCGTGTCGTTCGCGGCGGCGGCATCCGCGGCGGTTTTCGCCGTGTTCCCCAGAGCGGCCAGCTCGGCCTCCGCCTCGGCGATCTCCGCCTGCTGGGCGGCCAGCGCGCCGGCGGCGCGCTCCGCGGTGGCCTGGGCCACGACGAGGGCCTCCTTCGCCTCGGCGATCTCCGCCTGCTGGGCGGCCAGCGCGTCGGCGGCGCGCTCCGCGGTGGCCTGGGCCACGACGAGGGCCTCCTTCGCCTCGGCGATCTCCGCCTGCTGGGCGTCGAGCTCGGACTGGGCGGCAGCGCCGCTGTCCTGCAGCCGCTGGAGCTCCGACTCGGCCGCGGTGACGGCTCCTTCGGCGGCGGTGCGGGCGTCCCCGGCCGTGGCGGCGGCGCGCTCCAGAGCGGCGAGCTCGGCCTCGGCCCCGGTGACCTGCTCGTTCTGCGCGGTGAGGGCACTCTGGGCCGCTGCGGCGGCGGCCTCCAGCGTCGTCAGCTCGGCCTGGGCGGCGTCGATCTGCTCCTGCTTCACCACGGCGTCCGCGGTCGCCCCGGCGGCCTGGTCCTCCAGGGCGGCGAGCGCTTGCTTCCCGGCCTCCAGGTCCGCTTCCAGCGGCGCCAGGCGTTCGCGCAGGCTGGTCTGCTGCGACTGCAGCGCGGCGAGAGCCTCCTCGGCGGCGGCCACGGCCTCCACCGTCTCGGCCCGCTGCTCGACCAGGCCGGCGTGCTCGTTCTCGGCCGCCTCGATGTCGAGGTCGGTCTGCGCTTCCTCGCTCTCGAGGGCGACGATGGCCTTCTGGCCCGCACTGATATCGGCCGTGAGATCCTCGGCCTTCTTCGTCAGCGCCGCCTTCTCTGCCTGCAGCTTGGTGATCTGGTCCGCGTTCTTCTTCGCGGCCGCCTTCAGCAGGCCCTGCTGCACCGTACCCCGGTGCGCCGTCTGGTTGACGACGCCGTTGCACACCCCGCCGGCGGTGGACGGCGGCGCCGCGTGCGCCGGTGCAGCCACGGCGATCCCGCCGAAAACGGCTGAGATGGCCAGGGCCGCGACAGCGCGACCGGACGCCCGCTTGAAAGATGCACCGGACGTGGCGTTGGACGTGCGTGAGTAAGGCATGGAATTCCCCCCGAATCATTCGGCCCACCCCCTGTGGGCCGATCCCCAGGGTGAGTCTGCAGTATTGCCATAGCAAATTCCAGTGCCTCGGTGTTCAACCACCTAAACGTGTTGACATGTCGTTGCCCTCTTTCGAAGCAAGCCCGGGAACGTCCCCGGGGCGACGCCCGAGGCCAGTAGGAGCCGGCCGCGTGACCGAGTTCCCCGCGTCGTTGTATCCGTTCAGGGGTTTGAACGCCTCAGGGGCCGGTGTTCAGGCGTTTGAACGCCGCACCGTCTTCTTCCGGTTCCACCCCGGCCATAGCCTCGAAGTACACGGCGAGCCGGGGGGGCTCACCAAACAGCAGGGGCCACTTCAAGTGGACGCGTCGACGGAAACGCCGACATCCCTGCGGCATCGGAGAAGCTCCGTCACGGGGGCAAGAACTTTGGGGGAACACCATGAACAAGCACCTTCTGTCCGGCATCGCGGCGACCACGTTCGCCGCGTCCCTGGCATTCGCAGCACCCGCCTCCGCGGCGGTCACACTCAACACGGACGGCACCGGATTCGTCGGCAAGGGCGACGTCCAGCTGGCGCTCAACCTGAACAACGCACAGGTACAAAACGGCAGTTTTGTCTTTGCTGCGGTGAGCACCACCGTCTCGGAGTACTCATGGGAGTGCACCAACTCGAATAACGAGAAGGTCCAGCCGAGGGAGTCGACCACCACGACTTCCACGAGCGGCTTGGTCTCCGCCGACGCCCGAGTGAAGAACCAAATCACTGGATGGGACCTCAAAGGCTACACCGGGACACTGACGGAGAGTTCGACCAGCGAGGGACCGAAGCTGAACTCCTGCCCGAACAGCGCCGGCTCCTGGACGCTGACGACGCCCGCCGGCGAGCCTGAGGTGGTGTCCTCCAGCAGTTCCCTGACCGTGAACGGCGTGCCTCTCTCCTAGGGGACGTCGATCACAGGTTCTGACAGAGGAGGGTTCCAGGCCGACGGGGCCTGGAACCCTCCTCGTCGATCCGGCGGCGACGCCGCACCCCAGGTCCCTGCCGCCAGAGGGGAGGATTCATGACCGACACCGAGCGCGCCCGGGAACGCCCCGGGGGCAGGGTCCGCCGTTCCTGCCCGCACTGGTGCGTGTCCGGCCACGGCGTCCACCGCGGGGAGGAGGACTGGTTGCACCAGGGGGAACCGCTCATGGTGGCTCGCGGCGTCGTGGCCCGCCTGTGCATGTCGGTCAACCCGGACACGGGCGCCGTGGACGGGCCGTACGTGCTGGTCGGAACCACGGAGCACACGCTGTCCGAAGCTGAGGCCCTCGGCGCTGCGCTGGTCGCGCTCGCCCGGACCGGGACGGGCCCTACTCCCCCTTGAGCACTCGGAAGGCGCTCTCCCGGTCCTTGACCCGCAGCTTGCGCAGCACCGTCGAGACGTGGACCCGCACGGTCGTCGGCGAGACGAAGAGCTTGGCCGCCACCTCCTCGGTGGACCGCCCTTCCGCGAGCAGCTCCATGACCTCCCACTCCCGCGGGCTGAGCTTGCCCGCGGCGTCGGACCTGCGACGGAACATCCGCCGGCCCGGGGCCCGGAACTCCTGCAGGACACGCGTGACGAGCGCCGGGGACATCGCGGCCTCCCCGGCCAGGACGCCGCGCAGCGCCCCGGGCAGGGTCGCCGGGTCGGCACCCTTGAGCAGGTATCCGGCCGCGCCCGCCCGCAGTGCGTCGAAGAGGTCCTCGTCGTCGTCCGATCGGGTGAGCATCACCACCGCCGTCTGGGGCAGGCTGCGGCTGATCTGCTCGGCGGCCCTGATCCCGTTGCCGGGCATGTGGATGTCGAGCAGTGCCACGTCCGGACGGTGCTCGGCGGCCAGGCGCACGGCGTCGTCGGCGCTCGCACCCTCGGCGCACACCTCGCACCCGCCGGCTTCGAGAGCGTGTCGGACCGCTGCCCGCATCCGCGCGTGGTCGTCGGCGAGCACGACCCGGATCCGTTCCTCGCCCGCCGAGCAGCCGTCCGCCCGGCCTCCGCTCGCGGCGCCGCCGTTCCCCGTATTCCCGTCTACCACGTGACCGTCACCTCGCTCCCCCTGCCCGGTTCCGAGCACACCTCCAGCGCTCCGGGCAATGACCCCGCCCGTTCCCGCATGCTGATCAGACCGTACCCGGCGTCCGTCCCGGTGGCACGACGGACGTCGAAACCGGCGCCGTCGTCTTTGACCACCAGGCGACGGCCGTCGCCGTTCCGGGCCAGCCGCAGACACAGCTTCTCGGCCCGGCCGTGGCGCACCGCGTTGGACACCGCCTCCTGAACGATGCGCAGCAGCGCGTGCTGCTGCTCCGGACCGGCGTCGATGGAGTCGTCGACGTCCACCTCGAGGTGGACCCGGTACCTCTGGGCCAGCTCCCGCGCGGCGCGGTGCAGCACGAAGCCCAGTGGTTCGTCGGCGGCGGTTCCGAGCGCCTGCACGGCGACCCGGACCTCGTCCAGGGCACGGTCGCAGGCCCCCAGGATGCGCCCCCGGGTCGGCTCGTCCGCAGGCAGGGCGTGGCCTTCCATCCGGATCAGGGCGAGCTCCTGAATGACGCTGTCGTGCAGCTCGCGAGCGAGCCGGCGCCGGTCCTCGAGCACGGCGGCCCGGGAGCGCGCGTCCCAGTACTGCTCGATCTCACGACTCGCCCCAATGAGCAGGAAGAGGTAGAAACCGGTCCGGAGGATGTCGCCCGTGTAGATCCAGTCCGTGTACAGCGAGGGGAACAGTGCGTAGTTCACGCGGGCGAAGGCCGCCAGAGCGCAGGCCGGTCCCAGCCAGTGGAGGAGGGGATCGGCACGGCTCAGCGCCCGCGAGGTGAAAGCGATGGACGCGACGAAGAAGCACGCCGCTGCCGCTCCTTGGGCCGTCAGCAGCAGCGGATGGCCGCTGAGGATCGGCGGCTGGAGCGCCCCGTTGCCATCGGTCGGGCCGAGGGGCGTGGGCAGCAGGGGACCACCGGCCCACAGTGCCAATGAGATGACCACGACGAACGCCACGGGAACGACCACCGCCCACCACCATGACGCCACCGGGACCTCGCGCGCTGGGCTCACCAGCGCCGCGCCGGCGATGAAGGCAGCCCCTGCCGTGCGCACGGCCAACGGCAACCAGACGTCCAACGACCCCCCGTGGGAACCGTCCAACGACTCCGCCGCGTAGGTCAATCCGATCCCGGCCACCGCCAGAAGGATGAGCCCCTGGGCGAGCAGCAGATCCTGCAACCGTCTGCGGCGGGTGAATCGGCCGTGCAGGAGATAGGCCACGAGAAGAGCCACGCAGGCGTCGACGGTGTCCAGCACGAGGTGCATGGACGGGCCGTAATACCCGAACAGCACGTGAGGACTCCACACCACGAGTGCCGTCACCACCAAGCCGATCGCCCAGCCCACCAGCATGAGCGAGGGGACCAGCGTGGAGTTCCCCAAGCCGCGGTGATCGTCCACCGAGACAACTGGAGCTCTCATGCCCTTGATGCTACGGTCCACGGCCCGGTCAGCTCGGCAAGAACATGGAACTTCATTGATGTGACGAACCTGCGTTCAGGAGCCTAGAGCGAAGGTGCGGCCACCGCCGGCCGGAGCCATCCAATCAGCACGACGATCCCTGGCAGGGCCGAGATCAGGGCGAGCAGCCCGTAGCCGATGGAGATCGCGAAGCCGGTCCCGGCCGGCAGTGAGTGGGCCATCGCGGCCAGGGTGGTGATGCCCTCGCGCGGGCCCCAGCCGCCCACCCCGACGGGCACGGACATCCCGGCCAGGCCCAGCACGGTGGTCCCCCACAGATTGGCCAGGGTCTCCTGCGGGGCGGTACGCACGGCGGCCAGCAGGAACAGGCCCTGGTAGCAGGCCCAGGCGAGCACGGACAGCACCCACACCGCGGCCCGGTCCCGCGCCGGGGCGCCGCTCGTCGAGCGCCAGGCGACGGCCCCCACGGCGAGCGCCCCGAGGCCGAGGGCCGCGGCGAGCCAGCCGCCGACCGCCAGGGCGGGGACGACCCCCGCCGCGAGCAGCACGGACGTCCCGGCCAGCCGCTCGCCCAGCACGGAGCTGCCGGCCCCGGGCCAGCTGTCGCCGCGCCGTCGACGGCGGAGCACCCGCACTACGTCCCCGGCCACGCCCCCGGGCAGCAGCAGGTTGACGAGCCCGGACGCCCAGCACTCGCCCAGGGCCTCCCGGAACCCGATCGGCGTGCCACGGCTGCGGGCCACGAGCCGCCAGCGCTGGGCCTGGGTCGCGGTGGCCACGACCCCGGCGCCCAGCGCGAGCACCACGGTCGCGGGGGTCAGGATTCCGACGGCGCTGCGCACCGCGTCCGTGCCCAAGGTGCGGAACAGCAGGGCGAGGAGCACCAGTCCGGCCGCCGCCTGCCCGGCGGCGAGCAGCGCGCGGAGAACGCGCCGCCGGCTGAGGGCGGGCGGGGTCTCGGCGGGCATGGGCGCAGTCTAGCCACCGCCCGTCCCCACCCGGATTGACGCGACGGGCCGCGCCCGCTCACGATGAAGGCCCCCGACGCGGAAGGCGACCGCATGCCCCTGGCCCGTTCCACCGGCCCTCGTGCCTCGGCTCGCCGGGACGGTCTCCTGGCGTTCGTGGGTCTGGGGGGAGCGCTCGCGGCGCTCGTCCTCCTGGCGGACGTGGAGCCGCCGGTGCTGGTGGCCTCCGGGCTGCTGGGCCTCGCCGTCCTCGGCGCGGTGGTGCGCAGCACCGTGGGCCGCCGCGGCGAGCCGTACGGCCCCGCGGATCGGGTCACCGTGGGCCGTTCCGTGCTCGTCGCCCTGACCGCCGCGCTCCTGCCCGTGGGCCTGGTCCCCGTGCTGGGACAGGACGCGGGGCGGCCCGTCGACGCCTGGTGCTGGACCGTCTTCGCCGTCGCGCTGCCCGCCTGGCTGCTCGACGGGGTCGACGGGTGGGTGGCGCGCCGCACCGGCAGCGCCACGCGCGCCGGGGCACGGTTCGACCAGGAGGTCGACGCCGTGCTGCTGCTGTTCCTCTCCGTGGCCGTCGCCGCCCGGATCGGGCTGCCGGCGGCCTGGTGGGTGGCCGTGATCGGCGCCCTGCGCTATCTCTTCCTGCTGGGCCTGCGGGTGCGGCCCGCGTGGCGGCGCCCGTTGCCCTACTCGTCCTACCGCCGCGTGGTGGCGGGGATCCAGGGCGGGGTCCTGCTCGGCGCGCTGGTGCCCCTGATCCCGCTGCCGCTGGCCGTCGCCGCCACCGTCGTCGCGCTGGTCCTGCTGCTGATCTCCTTCGGCCGGGACGTGCTGTGGCTGGAGCGCGGCGCCCGCGGCCTCAGCTGACGGGTGGCAGGCCGAGCACGTCCGCGTGCCCAACCGTGGCCCGGAGCCGGCCGCGGGCGCAGTCCACCAGACGGGTCCGCAACCAGGCGTGGGCCTCGGCCGTGAGGTCCGGGCGGTGCTCCACGGCCGCGTCCGCCCGGTCGGCGAGGAACCGCTCCAGGAGGGGCCGGGCCCACGCCTGGTCGGAGATCCACCAGGGGGTGGGCGTCACGTCCACGACCATGCCGCGCTCTCGGAGGGACTCCGCGACCAGGCGCACGGCGTCGGTGCCGACGAGCTCACCGCGGTGCTGGTGGTCCTCGAAGGCCCCCAGCACCGAGGGGTCCAGGTGGTGGGGCGGGTCGAGCAGGACCTCGCCGTCGACGGTCAGGGCGAGGAGCGCCGGGACGGTCTCCTCGGACAGCACGCGGGCCAGGTCCCGGATCTGCTCCCGCGTCAGCAGGTCGAGCAGGGCCGAGCACGTCACGAGCCGCCGGGGGGCCGGGTGCTCCGAGAGCACCCGGCCGAGCTCCTCGACCCCGGCGAGGACGGGCACCACGTCGGCCCCGTCGGCCCGGGCGGCGGCCACGGCGCGGTCGAGCAGCTCTCGGTCGTGGTCGAGCAGGATCCAGCGCTGGGGGCCGGGCAGGTGCCGGGCCAGCCAGGCCCGGTTCGCGCCCGTCCCGGCGCCGAGGTCCACGACCACGACGGGCTCGGCGCCCGAGGAGCTAGGGTCCCCGGCCGGCGCCAGTTCTTCCCAGTGCCGGACGAGACGGGCGATCAGCGGCAGGGAGTCCTCGCGGGCCGCGGCGTCGGCCGGCTCGCGCAGGGCCAGCCAGTCACCGGCGACGGGTCGGTCGGGGGCGGCGTGGTTCGTCATGACGGTCTCCTGGTTCGGTCGGTGTCGTGGCAGATGTCGCAGTCGGGCGCGGTGCCGTGGCCGGGTGCGGTGTCGCGGTCGGGTGCGGTGCCGTGGCCGGGCGGGTCCGAGGGGCCGGGCGGTGGCCCGATCGCCGCGAGGACGTCGCGGGCGGTGTCCGCCCAGCTGCGGAGACGCTCGCGGCGGGCCAGCGCCGCCGCCCGCCACTGCGCGCGCAGGGCGGGGTCGGTCAGCCACTCGCGCAGCACCTCCGTCCAGGCGGACGGGTCGGTGGGGTCGAGGGCGGCACCGGCCCGGGTGCCTGCGCCGGCCGGGGTTCCGGCACCGGCCGGAGTGCGCGCACCGGCCGCGTCCCGGGCTTCCGGCGTGCCGTCGAGGGCCTCGACCGCCCCGGTGCCGGCCGCGACCACCGCGGGCACGCCGTGGGCGAGCGCCTCGGTGACGACCATGCCGTAGGTCTCGGCCGTGGAGGGCAGCAGCAGCAGGTCCGTGCGCGCCCACTGCCGGGCCAGCGCGAGGCCCTCGAGGGGGCCGGGGCAGCGCACCCGCCCCGGCCCGAGGAGCTCCCGGACCGCCGCCCGCAGCTCGCCGACGTGCTCGGGGGCACCCTCGGGGCCCACGAGGTCGAGGGTCCAGCCGAGGCCGGTCAACGGCGCGAGGGCCTCCAGCAGCAGACGCTGGTTCTTGCGCGGAGTCAGGGACGCCAGGCAGGTCAGCCGCGGCGGGCACGATCCCGCGGCCACCGGTCCGCGCTCGGCGCCGGGCTCGGCCACGACGGCGTCCGCGGTGCCGTAGCGGCGGCGGAGGTCGCGGGCCGCCCAGGCACTGGGTGCGAGCACGCCGCTGGCGGCGGCGAGGGCCGCTGCCTCCCGCCGGGCGAGCTCCGTGGCGGCCGCGGGGTCCAGCCCGGTCTCGGCGGGCAGGGGCAGGTGCACGAGCAGGTGCACGGGCACGCCGGAGCGCACGGCGTCGTCGACGGCCTCCGGGTCTGCGCACCCCACGAGGCCGTCGAGGACGACCGCCCGTCCGGGGGCCGGTGCCCCGAGCGCCCGGCGCAGCCGCGCCCGGGCGGCGCCGTCCGGCGCGGGCCAGTCCCCGGCCACCGGCACGAGGCGGGCCGGGCGGCCCAGGGCGCCCAGGGCCGCCACGAGCCGGCGGTCGTAGAGCGAGCCGCCGGTGGGCCGCCCGCCGTCGTCGGGCGCCACCACGTCGATGCCCGCGCACATGGTGCTCACCGGACGGGGGCGGGCCCGCCGCGCTCGCTCAGCACGGGCAGCTCGAGGGTGTAGGAGGCCCAGGCGTCAGGGGTCTCCCGGAGGGTCACGGTCAGCCGTTCGAGCCCCTCGACGAACGCCGCGCCCGCCGCGAGCCGCTCGGCGACGTACTGGGCGAGGACCTCCGTGGTGGAGAGCCGGCCCGCGAAGTCCGGATGCTCGTCGAGATTGCGGTAGCGCAGCCCGTCGAGGACGCCCGCGAGCAGGTCGTTGGCCACGCCGATGTCCATGACCACCCCGTGCTCGTCGAGGACCGGCCGGGACCAGGTGGTCTCGACCTGGTAGGTGGCCCCGTGCAGGTTCTGGGCCGGGCCGAAGAAGGGGTCCGGCAGGCTGTGGGCGATCATCATGTGGTCTCGGACGGTCAGGGTGAACACAGCACTCCTCGGGTCGGTGGGGGGGGTGGTCAGTCGTAGCGCACCACGTGGCACAGCACGTCCGGGGCTCCTGCGGCGAGCCGCGCCATGGTGGCGGGCAGCTCCTCGAAGGAGGAGGTCTCTGAGAGCAGGGCGTCGAAGCGGGGGTCCCGGAGGGCGTCCAGCGCGGTGGTGAGCCGGTCGGCGGTCGTGCGGCGGGCCCGGCGGGCGGGGGCGACGGCGCCGACCTGGCTGGCGCGGATCTGCAGCCGGCGGGCGTGGAAGTCGGCGCCGAGCGGGACGGCCGGGTCCTCGTCGCCGTACCAGGACAGCTCGATCAGCTCGCCCTCGTCGCCGAGCAGCTCGAGTCCCCGCGCCAGGCCGGCGGCGGTGGAGGAGGCGTGCAGGACGATGTCGCACTCCTCCGCCGCGTCCTCAGGCAGCACGTGCTCCAGGCCGAGCCGGGCCGCGAGCTCCCCGCGGGACGGCTGCGGGTCCACGAGCTGCAGCCGGGCCAGCGGGAAGCGGGCCAGCAGTGCGGCCGCGCACGCCCCGATCATCCCGGCGCCGACCACGGCCACGCGGTCCCCGAAGCGGGGGGCGGCCTCCCACAGCGCGTTGACGGCCGTCTCCACCGACCCGGCGAGCACCGCGCGCCCGGAGGGCACGTCGTCGGGCACCGGGGTCACGGCGGAGGCAGGGACCACGTAGCGGTCCTGGTGGGGGTGGAGGCTGAAGACCCGCCGGCCCAGCAGCCCCTCGGGCCCCTGCTCCACGACGCCCACGGACAGGTAGCCGTACTTCACCGGGCCCGGGAGGTCCCCCTCCTGGAACGGGGCGCGCATCCGCTGGTGCACCCGCGCCGGGACCAGGCCGCGGTGGACGAGGGACTCGGTGCCGCGGCTGATCCCGGAGCGCAGCGCCCGCACCAGGACCTCCTCAGGGCCCGGGGCGGGCAGCTCCGCGGTGCGCAGTTCCCCCCGGCCCGGCTCCGCGGTCCAGTAGGCGCGGCAGGTGCGGGGCTCCTCCGGGGCGGCGGCGGTGTCGGTCATGGTCCCATTGTGGCCCGGCGGCGGCGTCGCGCCACCGGACGACCACGGCGCGCCCCCGTGACCACCCCGGGCCCGGCCGGACCGGGACCGCGCGGTCGGCCGGGCTCTGCCGGACCGGCCGAGCGGTGCGTGGTCAGCCGGGCGGTCCGTGGTCAGCCGGGCGGTCCGTGGTCGGCCGGGCGTCACCGGGCTCCTCGTGCAGCTCGGCGAGCGCCCTGCGCAGCGCGGCATAGCGCCGCGACCCGAGCTTGCGCCGCCACTGCTCCTCCACCTCCGCGACCACGCCGGCCGCCACTGCCTGGGCGGCCCGGCCGCGCTCGGCAATCGTCACGAGCCGCGCCCGGGCGTCGGCGGGGTCGGGGCGCCGCTCCACGTACCCCTCCTCCTCCATGGCCTGCACGAGCAGGCTGGCCGTCTGCTTGGTGACACGGGCCTGCTCCGCCAGCTGCACCGTGCGGGTGCCGTCCGGGCCGATCCGCTGGAAGATCCGCGCCTGGGCGTAGGAGAGGTCCGCGAAGCCCGCGGCGTGCAGGGCCTCGAGCACCCGGATCTCCATGTCCCGATACGGGTAGTACAGCAACAGCCCCGTGTTCGTCCCCGCGTCCTCGTGCACTTCCACCCCTTGACACCGTGGCGTCCCCGCCGGATTATTTAGTCAGGAAACCTGACCACTAGAGGGAGATTATCATGGACCGCACCGCCATCTGGGACACCGTCCACCGGGAGCGGTCCGCGCTGGCGGACCTGCTGGAGACGCTGACCCCCGCGGAGTGGGACCACCCCACCCTGTGCCCGGGATGGGCGGTGCGGGACGTCGCGGCCCACGTCATCTCCTCGCCCCAGTTCGGTCTCGCCGACCTCGCCCGCGCCCTGTGGCAGGGCCGGGGGGACTACAACCGCGCCGTGTTCCTGGATGCCCGGAAGCGCGGCCGGAAGCCGGTCGAGCAGATCGTCGCGGACTACCGCCGCCTCGACGGGTCGCGGCGTCACCCCCCGGGCACGGGCGTCCGGGATCCACTCCTCGACATCCTGGTCCACACCCAGGACATCGCCCTGCCCCTGGGCCGGCACCATGCCATGCCCCCGGAGGCCGCCCGCACGGCCGCCGAGCGCGTGTGGTCCATCTCGTTCCCGTTCCGGGCGCGCCGCCGGCTGCGCGGGGTGACGCTCACCGCGACCGACGTCGACTGGCGCGCCGGCAGCGGGCCCGAGGTCCGCGGCACCATGGAGGCGCTGTTGCTGCTGCTCACCGGTCGCACGGCGGCCCTCGACCGGCTCGAAGGACCCGGCCTCGACCTCGTGCGACCAGGGGCGGGAGCCGCCCGCGGCTCTTGACACCCTGCCGCGGCGGCGGGGACGCTGGAACCGGCGGCGTCCGCCGTCACCTCCCCGTCCCCGAGGTGACCCATGGTCCAGCGCATCCTCTTCCTGCACGGCGCCGGGACCCAGCCCGGCCCCGGCGAGAACCCGGTGCTCGAGGCCCTGAGGCGGCAATGGCCCGACGCCGACCTCGTCGCCCCGGACCTCCCGAGCCCGGAGGACCCCGACCCGGAGCAGTGGCAGGAGGCGATCGGCCGGGCCGTCCGCGCCATCCCGGACGAGCCCTGGGTGATCGTGGGCCACTCCCTCGGCGGGTCCGAGGCCCTGCGCTTCCTCTGCCACCGGATCCCCACGCTGCTGCAGCGAGTCGTGACCGTGGCGGCCCCGTGCTGGTGCCCGGAGCACCCGGACTGGAACGAGCAGGGCTTCGCCCTGCCCCCCACCGTGGGCCGGAAGCTCGCGGACCTCGAGATCGTCGTGGTCCACGCCGAGGACGACGACGTCGTGCCGCCCACCCACGCGCACTGCCTCAGCGAGCGGCTGCCCTCGGCCCAGCTCGTGCTGCTCCCCGCCGGAGGGCACCTGCCGACATCCTGGACGGACCGGGGACTCATTGCGTGAGCAGGACCCGCACGGATCGGCAGAGCGGACGCCGCGCAGGAGCACGGGAGGCCGGAGTCGGGCACGCCTGCGGCACCGGAGTACCACCCGCGCCCTGGGGGCCGGCGCCCTCCTCCTGGGGCTCTCCGCCCCGGCGTCGGCGGACGCGCTCCCGGCCGCCCCGAGCGGCGAGGTCGCTGCGACCGCTTCGGTCGTCGTCCCCGCCTCGTGCGGCCCTGCCGCCGGAGCGCTGCCCGTCGCGACCGGACGCCCTGTGCAGGACGATCGGCGCGCACTGACGGCAGCGCTGGACGGACTGAGCGGGGCCGTGGGCGCCGAGCTAGGGCTGCTGGTGCAGGACGCGGACGGCCGAACCCTCTTCGCCCATCACCCGGAGGTGTCCGGAATGGAGGCCAGTCTCTCGAAGGTCCCGCTTGCACTCACCACCATGCGCCTCGCCGCGGAGCGGGACGGGCGGCTCACGGAGCAGCAGCGCGCGCTGATCCGTGACAGCGTCCACGAGAGCGGCAACGAGTCCACCACCTCCCTCTACGGCGCGCTCGGGCCCACGGTCTCCGCCATGGAGGACGAGCTCAACGAGACCTACGGCCTCATGGGTGCCGTCTCCACCCGCTCCTCGGGCGGCTGGGGCCACAACCTGACCACGGCCTCCGACCAGCTGGCCGTGCTGCGCACGGTCGTCCACGGGGCGGACTGGCTGCCCGAGGAGGACCTCGCCTGGCTGCGGGAGCAGATGCGGCCCAGCCACCCGTCCCAGACCTGGGGCGTGGGGGCTCCGCGCGCGGACGGGTCCGGGGCGGCGGGCTCCCTCGTCAAGAACGGGTGGCTGCCGGACGCCGCCGGCGCATGGGACACCCACAGCGTGGGGCGGACGGTGACGGGCGGGACGGCTCACCACATCGCGGTGCTGGGCTCCGGATATCCCACTGCGGCGTGCGGCCAGGACGTGGCCACCGCCGTGGTCGGCCTGTACTTCGCCCTCGGGACCGCCTGAGCTCATGCGGCCGCGTGCGGCGCCCCCGCGCCCGGATCCACCTGGTGAGGACCGGCCGCGGAGGGCCGGACGTCGAAGTCGAAGATCGCGGTGGGCAGGTAGACCGTGGCGCAGGAGTTGGGGATGTCCACCACCCCCGAGAACCGGCCCTCGATCGGCGCCGCGCCCAGCAGCAGGTACGCCTGCTCCGGGGAGTACCCGAACTTCGTGAGGTAGTCGACCGCGTGCAGGCACGCCCGCTGGTAGGACAGCTGCGAGTCGAGGTAGCGCTGCTCGCCGTCGAGGGTCACCGAGGTGCCGGAGAACGCGATCCACTCGCTGTACTGCGGGTCCGTGTTCCCCGGCAGGAAGATCGCGTTCTCCGCGACCCCGTAGGTCTCCATGCCGTTCTTGATGACGTCCACGTGGAAGTCGACGAATCCGCCCATCTCGATGGCGCCGCAGAACGTGATCTCGCCGTCGCCCTGGGAGAAGTGCAGGTCTCCCACGGAGAAGTTCGCGCCGTCCACGAAGACGGGGTAGAAGACGCGGGTGCCCTTGGTGAGGTTCTTGATGTCCTGGTTGCCGCCGTTCTCCCGGGGCGGGGCGGTGCGCGCGGCCTCCCCGGCGACCCGCTCGAGGTCAGCGTCGGGAACCGCGCCGAGCAGGGCGTTCTCGGGCTCGGGCGGCAGCGCCAGGGGCGGGACCTGGTCCGGGTCGGTGGCGATGAGCGCGCTCTCCCGCGCGTTCCACCGCGCCAGGAGCTCCGCGGAGGGCGCCGTGCCCATCAGACCGGGGTGCACGATGCCGGTGAACGAGACCTCCGGGACGTGGCGGGAGGTGGCCGTCTGGCCACGGAAGTCCCAGATCGCCTTGTAGGCGTCCGGGAACCGGTCGGTGAGGAAGCCTCCGCCGTTGGACCGCGCGAAGACGCCGGTGTACCCCCAGCCCTGACCGGCCAGCGGGCCCGAGTCCTCCTGCGGGATGGGGCCGACGTCGAGGATGTCGACGACCAGCAGGTCCCCCGGCTGCGCGCCCTCCACCGCGAACGGACCGGAGAGCTTGTGCACGGTCGTCAGGGGCGCGTTGAGGACGTCCTCGGCGGAGTCGTCGTTGACGATCGCGCCGTCGAACCACTCCCGGCAGTGCACCCGGAACGTGTCCCCCGGCCGCACGGTGGCCACCGGGGGGATCTCCGGGTGCCACCGGTTGTGCCCCACCAGCTGCTGGTCTTCGAACGGCCGTGACGAGTCCAGGGGAAAGATGAGCTCCGGCATGACGTGCCTCCTTGACTGCGGTGCGGGTGCCTCTCAGGGCCGGGGAAGTCTGCGGCGCAGGGGGTTGCCGGTGGTTCGGGGCGCTCGGCGGGGGCCGGGTGGGGGCGCGGCGACGACGTCGGGCTCAGCGGCGGTGCGCTCGGTGCGCTCGATCAGCCGGGCCGCAGGGGTACCACTGCGGGAGAGCCCGGGCGCGCTCATCAACCGGCGCGCCGGGGTCCCGCAGCCGGGGCAGCCGCTCTCGCGGGCGGCCGCGCCCATGCTGAGCAGGACCTCGAAGTCGCCGCACTCCGGGCACCGGTACTCGTAGATCGGCATGCGGGGTGCCTCCCGGGATCGCGGCGTCTCTGGACTGACGACCATAGTGCGGGGCCGGCGGCCAGGGAAGGGCGGCCACCGGTCCGGACCGGACATGACGGGGCGGACACGTCGGCACGGGGCGGGCACGTCGGCGCCGCGGGCCGTGAGCCCGCGCGCCGAGGCGCTGCCCACCGCTATCGGAGCCGGCCGGGCAGCACGTTGAGGTTGTGCCGGAAGAGGTTCCCGGGATCGTAGCGGTCCTTGAGGACGGCCAGCCGCTGGTGCTTCTCCCGTCCGTAGGCCAGGCGGGCCGCATCCGCCGGAGCGCCTCCGAGCTCGGTCTCCGGGCCCATGAGGCCGACGTACTCGCCGTGCTCCGCGAACGGCTGCATCGCGTCACGGACGGTCCGCACGAAGGCGGCGAGGTGCTCGTCGCCGGAGGGGTCGTGCCGGACGCCGTGCACCATCAGCCAGTACCGCGCGGACCGGTTGGGGAAGGCGGTGGCCTCCTCGGGCACCCGGCCGAAAGCGCCCTCGAGGTGGTGGACGTCGATGCCGGTGCCCCGGCTGGTGATCCCGGAGGCCAGCTCGACGAGGACGTCGATGACCTCGTCGTCCAGCCGGGAGAAGGGCAGGTTCCGCCAGTGGCCGTGCGAGCCCTTGGGGAAGAGACCGTCCCTCGTCCCCTGCCACGCGAGCCAGGGCGTCGGTCCCATCTCCTCGGAATCGGGTGGGGCGTCCTCCCTCAGTCCGTCGACGACGTCCAGGCCGGCGGCGTGGTCCGCGGAGGCCCAGCTGAACCCCACGGTCAGCACCGGCTCGTCGCCCATCCCGGCCCCGGGGGGCGGGATCGCGAACATGAGGACCGGGTTCATCTCGTCCGGCAGACCGTGGGACCACGCGGCGAAGGCGGTCAGGGCCCCCCGCCACTGCGGCCTGCGGTAGTGGAGGTTCCCGGCGAGCACCGTGGACGGCAGCCGGCGGGCCCTGAAGGTGAAGGACGTGACGACCCCGAGATTGCCCCCGCCGCCGCGCAGTCCCCAGAACAGCCCGGCGTTCTCCTCCTCGCTCGCGTGCAGGTGGTCACCGACGGCGGTGACGACGTCGGCGGAGTCCAGGTTGTCGAGGGTCAGCCCGTTGCTGCGGATCAGCCAGCCCATGCCTCCGCACAGGGTGAGCCCCGCCACGCCGGCCGTCCCCACGAGGCCGCCGGGAACGGCGAGGCCGTACCGGGCCGTGGCGCGGTCGAGCGCGGCGAAGGTGGTGCCGGGATCCACGCTCACGAGCTGGTTCGCCGGATCGACGACGACGCCCCGCAGACGCCCGAGGTCCAGCACCAGGCCACCCTCGACCGTGCCGTGACCTGCGACACCGTGCCCGCCGCTCCGCACCGCCAGCGGCAGCCGTGTGCGCTGGGCCGCAGCCAGGGTCAGGTCGATGTCCTCGAGGCCTCCGGCCCGCACGACAGCCCGGGGACGTGCGTCGATGAGTCCGTTCCAGACGCGGCGGGCCCGGTCGTAGTCCGGGTCCCCGGGCTCGATCAGCCCCCCGGTGAGACGGGCCCGGAGTTCCTGGAGCGCCCTGGCCGTCCCGTTGCCCGGCGCCCCGTGGTCGGTGGTGCTCATGGCTCCCGCTCCCGCGCGAAATAACTGTCAGCCCGGGGGCAAATTCTAGTCCGCTACGCTGCGGACTCGGCGAATGCCCTCGTCACACCTGCATAACTCCGCGCCGGGCCTCAGCGGCGGACCGTCCCATCCGCTCGTGCGCCCGGCGCGGGCTCGGCCGCCGCAGCCGTCCCGGCGGCGTCACCGCCCTCCGCGGGGCCGGCCGGACGGGCCGGGTCGGTGGTCTCGGCCGGGTCGGTGGCGTCACCGCCCTCCGCGGGGCCGGCCGGACGGGCCGGGTCGGTGGTCTCGGCCGGGTCGGTGGCGTCACCGCCCTTCGCGGGGCCGGCCGGGCGGGCCGGGTCGGTGGCCGGCTTGGACGCCGCCTTGGGGGCAGGACGATAGGGCTCGTCGTCCTCGTCGTTGGGGATGCCGTCCCCGTCGATGTCGTCGTCCAGCTCGTTGCGCAGGCCGTCGCCGTCCATGTCGGGGTCGATGTCGTTGGGGACCCCGTCCCCGTCGATGTCGTCGTCCAGCTCGTTGGGTGTGCCGTCGTTGTCGATGTCGGGATCCTCGACGTCGAGGGTTCCGTCCCCGTCGGAGTCTCGCACTGCGTCGGGGACGACGACGGGAGCGACTCCCCGCTCGGGCTCGGGCTCCGCAGGCTTGGGCTCCGCAGGCTTGGGCGCCGTCGGCTTGGGCGCCGTCGGCTTGGGCGCCACGGGGTCGGGCGCCGCCGGCTCGGGCGCCGCCGGCTCGGGCACCACCGGCTCGGGCACCACCGGCTCGGGCACCACCGGATCCGTCGGCGGTGGCACGGCCTCCACCTGCCGCCCGGGCTGCTCGATGGTCCCGGTCTTCCCGGGTTCGGCCTTCTTCGCGGCGTCCGCCTTCTTCGTGGCCTCGGCCTTCTTCGCCGCCTCGGCCTTCTTCGCCGCCTCGGCCTTCTCCGCCGCCTCGGCCTTCTCCGCCGCCTCAGCCTTCTCCGCCGCCTCAGCCTTCTCCGCCGCCTCAGCCTTCTCCGCCGCCTCAGCCTTCTCCGCCGCCTCAGCCTTCTTCGCCGTCTCGGCCTTCTTCGCCGTCTCAGCCTTCTTCGCGGCCGGGTCCTCGACCGCGTCCGGGACGGGGACCTCGAGGGAGTACTTGCTGCGGGAGGCGGGAATGACGCGCATGCCGTCGACCCAGTCGAAGGACTGCGGGTCGACCGCCTGCCCGTCCACCCAGGTCTCGAAGTGCAGGTGCGGGCCCGTGACGCGGATGCCGGTGGCCCCGACCGTGCCGAGCTGCTCCGAGGCGGCGAGCCGGTCGCCGGTTCGGACCCGGACGTCCTCGAGGTGGTTGTACGTGGTCCTCATCCCGTCCGCATGGGTGACCTCCACCCGGTTGCCGCCCCAGACGTCCCAGAACACGGCCGTCACCACGCCGTCGAGGGCAGCGACGACGGGCAGGCCCGCCGCGGCGGAGACGTCGGTCCCGTTGTGGAACTCCCGCCCGCCGCGGTCAGGGGCGATCCGCCAGCCGAACTGGCCACCGGGCAGGACAGCACCGGGCCGGGTCGGCGCGATGATCGTGTTGATGGGCAGCTCGCCCTGGTACAGCTTCGGCGCCTGCTGCCCCGGGCGCACCGTGGAGGCCGCCTGGCGACCACCGTCACCGCGCCCGGCTCCTTCCCTCCAGGAGCCCGTCCCCGCACCGCCGTCCCGCACGGGCGAAGCAGCACGGTCGTCCCGCAGCGGGCCGACCGGAGGGGTGGTCTGTTCCTGTCCGGCCGCGAGCAGGCTCCACCCGCCGTCCGGCTGTTCGGCGGAGGCTGCCGGAGCGCCGAAGGCCGAGGTGCCCCGCTCGCCGCCGGCTCCGGGTGCGATGCCCGCACTGACGGCCACGCTCACGGCCACGAGGGCCGAGAACGCGGTGAGGGCGGTCACCGGTGAGGAGGCGCGGTGACGCAGATCGATGTGAGCGGGACGGCGAGAGGAGTCGCGGGGCATGACAGTGTTTCCCCCAGGAAGTCGCGACGAGCGACGAGAAGAACGTGCAGACGGTCGGGGCGCTCTCGCCCCGCGGCCTCAGCTTAAGCGAACAGCAGGCTCGGACCGAGAGATCCACCGTCCCCTCATCGGTGCCTTGTCATGCGGCGACTTGATGCAGATGCAACAGATTCTCCGACCGCGGTCGGGACCTGACCAGATACAAGATTCTCGGGCCTGCTGGTCCGATGACCGCCGTCACGCTCATCAGACTTCACCCGTCGTCAAGGCAACACCGGCCCCTTGTCGAAAGGTGTCTCACCGAAAGCAGCTCCACCACCGGCGGAGCCCCCACCCTCGGGAACCGCCCCACCACCCCCGGGAACCGTCCCACCGTCGGGAGCCGCCCCACCACCGGAGGTCCCCCCACCGTCGGGCACTGCCTCACCACCCCCGGGAGCCGTCCCACCCTCGGGAGCCGTCCCACCCTCGGGAGCCGCCCCACCACCGGAGGTCCCTCCACCGTCGGGCACTGCCTCACCACCCCCGGGAGCCGTCCCACCGTCGGGAGCCGTCCCACCGTCGGGAGCCGCCCCACCACCGGAGGTCCCCCCACCGTCGGGCGCTGCCCCACCACCCCCGGGAGCCGTCCCACCGTCGGGAGCCGCCCCACCGGAGGCCCCCCCACCGTCGGGCACTGCCCCACCACCCCCGGGAGCCGTCCCACCCTCGGGAGCCGTCCCACCCTCGGGAGCCGTCCCACCCTCGGGAGCCGCCCCACCCTCGGGAGCCGCCCCACCCTCGGGAGCCGCCCCACCCTCGGGAGCCGCCCCACCACCGGAGGTCCCCCCGCCCTCGGAGGACCTCCCACCTTCGGAAGACCCCTCGGCCTCGGCCGCGCGGACCACCAATTTCGTGGACTGCTGGCCCCATGATCTGACGATCTTCGCGGAGTCCCGCTTGGACGGTGGAAGCGCTTCCTTCTTTTTGGCGGGGATTTGTTCCTGGGTCTTGGCCTCCCGCACTGCCGGGATGATCCGCTCCCCTTCGAGCCAGTCGAAGGACTGCGGATTCACGACCTTCCCGTCGACCCACGTCTCGAAGTGCAGGTGCGGGCCAGTGACACGCGCCCCAGTCTGGCCCACCGTGCCGAGCTGCTGGGAGGCTTCCAGCTTGTCGTCGACCTCCACCTGCACGCGCTGAAGATGGTTGTACGTGGTGGTCAGGCCGCTCACATGGGCGACTTCCACCCGATTGCCCCCCCACTCGTCCCAAAAGACGTCCGTCACCACGCCTTCCATCGCCGCAACCACCGGCAGCCCCTCGGAAGCCGAGAGATCGGTACCGGTGTGCACCTCCGCCTTACCGGTATCGGGACCGCTCCGGGGGCCGAACTGCCCCAAGGGCAGGATTTGAGCGGGGCGAGTCGGCTGGATGAGTGTGTTCAGAGGCAGTTTCCCCTTGAACTTCTCGGGCGGCTCGGCCCCGGGACGCAGGGCGATCACCTTGGGGTCCTGCGCTTCCCAGGGGGCCTGGGCCCGTTGCTGGCCGGCGACCACATCCTGCCGTGCAGAGGCAGCCTCCCACGCGCTCCACCCGACGATCGGTCCGTCGCCCACTCGTTCATCTTCCGGGTCCGGATTTCCACAGGACGTGACGAGACCGACGACGGCTACCGCGAGCACCACGGGAACGACGATGATCGAGGAGAACCGGCGACGGCGCGACGCGGCCGGCCGACCACTGGGATGCCGGCCGGGTATGACACCATCTGCCCCGGAGCCGCGGCGACGGGTGGAGCACGACACCTGCCTGTCGGGGTCCGGATGGTGCATGGGATGTTCGACTGACCGGAATGACCGCACGGTGAGCTCCATGGCCTCCCCCTCCACGTGAGCGGACGTGCGCAGGCAGGGTGGGAACTCACCGGACGACACCGACCATGCCCTGGCCGCCGTCGGACGACAAGCACTGAGGAGCCGACAACGCTTCGGACCAGTCCGCGCGTCCACCCTCCACCGGCGGGCCATCCTCGAACCGGACCTCGACAAGCCGGCAGTCCAAGCCTTCAGAGGGGCAAACAGCCCACTCCGCCCACCCTGACTGCATGAGGAAGCAGTCGAGCCGCCGGGCCCGGTCGGAGACTGCGCGCTGGTCCGGACCATGCAACCACTGAGCACGAGCAGCACGGTGAAGGCCAGGGCGGCCAGCGATGAGAGGTACCGGCGACCCGAGCCCGTCAGGGCACGGTGGTGGAAGCGGTCGTGAGGCATGACGTCACCCACTCCGGGAGATCGCAACAGCGCGGCGGTGGTGGTTCCGAGCACTCCCACGCTAGATGTCGGACACTTCGTCCGAGGATCTGCCCGTGCACCTCGCACGGGCAGATCTGCTCGCCCCTTGGGGCAGTCAGTAGGGCCCTGCCCACCCGTCCTCGAGCAGGCCGCGGACGTAGGCCGCTTGGCCGAGGTGCTGCGCGGCGTCGTCGACCGTGCTGACCAGGCGCACCCCGCGGGTGACCGGAGGGGTCCAGGACCGGTCCACCACGTCGTCGAGCTGGTCGGCCGTGAGCCCGTGCACGTAGGCGACCGTGCGCTCGACGACCGCGTCGAGGTAGCCGCGCAACAGGTCGGGGGACGTCACGCGGATCTTCGCGACGTCCTCCGGGCCGTGGCCGAAGCCCGTGGCGGAGTCGGGGACGCCGAGACCGAACCGCCCGCTCCACCCCTCCGCGGTCCACACCTCCTCGGCGCCGGCGAGCTGGGCCACCTGCGCGTCCTGCTGCCGGGCCGCGTGCCACACCAACCAGACCACGGGGTTCGCGGTACCGCCCGGCATGGTGTTCAGCACCTCCGCGGGGATGCCCTCGAGCACGTGCGCCGCAGCCTCGGACGGTCGGCGGGCGGCGTCCTCGAACAGTTCCTGCGGCGTCATCGTGACCACTCCTCCCGTGCGGACGGGGGCGGGGCCGGCCCCCTGCCGCCGAGCCTACGTCCACCCGGGGCCCGTGGAGCCGCGCCGCCGTCCGGTGACGTGGCCGGTCCCCAGGGCGGACAGGTCAGCGCACGGCCGGCCGCAGCATGCGGGCGACCGTGAACGCCGCCAGGACCACCACGGCCGTCATCACCAGCGCCGTCCAGTGCATGCCCGCGGTGAACGCGGCGACCGCCGCCTCCCGGACGGCGGGGCCGAGCACGCCGGCACCCTCCGCGATCTCGACGGCCCCGCCGAGGGTCTCGTGCGCCGCGGCCGACGAGCCCGCGCCCAGGGCCGCGGGCAGGTCGAGGTGGCGCTGGTAGAACGCGGTCAGCAGGCCGCCGAGCACGGCCGTGCCCAGCACCGCACCGACCTCGTAGCCGGTCTCCGAGATCGCCGAGGCCGCTCCGGCCTTGTGCGGCGGGGCCGCCGTGAGCACGAGGTCGTTGGACAGCGTCTCGGCGAGCCCGATGCCGGTGCCGACCAGGCAGAAGGCCACGAGGACCACCACGGCGCCGGCAGTCGCGGAGAGGTCGGCGAGGGCGACCACGAGGAAGCCGACCGAGGACAGGAGCATCCCCGCCGTGATCACGGTCCTGGGGGTCAACCAGCGCACGGCGCGCACGGCCGCGAAGCCGGCGAGGACCGTGAGGACGAGGCCCGGGACCATGGTCAGGCCCGCGGTCATCGGGTCCAGGCCGACCACGAGCTGCAGGTACTGGGTCAGCATGAACAGGAATCCGTAGAGCCCCACGTTGCCGAGGACGTTGACGGTCACCCCGCCCCGGAAGCCCGGGTGCCGGAACAGGGCGAGGTCGAGCATCGGGTGCGCCAGGACCGCCTGGCGCCGCACGAACAGCACCCCGGCCAGCACGCCGAAGGCCGCGCTGAGCAGGCCGTGGAAGAGTTCCCCGGAGGCCGTGGCGGCCTTGATGCCGTAGACCACGGGGGTCATGGCGAGCATGGCGAGCAGCACGGACGGGACGTCCACGGGTCCGGGCCGGGGGTCGCGCGACTCGGGCACGAGCACGGGACCGAGCACGAGCAGGGGCAGCAGCACCGGCACGGACATCAGGAACACCGAGCCCCACCAGAAGTGGTTGAGCAGGAAGCCGCCGACGATCGGGCCCAGTGCGGCGCCCCCGCTGAAGCCTCCGGCCCACACCGCGATCGCGATCCGGCGCTGGCCCGGGTCCAGGAAGATGTTGCGCAGCAGGGACAAGGTCGCGGGCATCAGCATCGCGCCGAAGAACCCCATGGCGGCCCGCCCGGCCACGAGCAGCTCGGCGGTGGGGGCGAAGGCCGACGCCGCGGAGACGGCGGCGAAGCCCGTCCCGCCGATCAGCAGCAGCCGCCGTCGGCCGATCCGGTCCCCGAGGGACCCCATGGGGATGAGCAGGCCGGCGAGCACGAGAGGGTAGACGTCCACGATCCACAGCAGCTGCGCCCCGGTGGGATGCAGCGCCTGGGAGATGGTGGGCAGCGCGAAGCTCAGCGCCGTGTTGTCGACCGACACGAGCAGGACGGGCATCATCAGGACCGCGAGCGCGGCCCATTCGCGCGCACCGGCCGTGGGGCGGGGCGTCAGCAGAGTGGTCATGGTTCACCTCCGGGGAGCGGATCGGGGTCGGACAGCCTGACAAACTGTACCGTCTAGACGGTACAGTTATGAGCGAGCTGACACAATGGGCACCACGTCCGATCCAGGGAGGTCTTCCTCACATGCCGCGCCCACCCGTGGCCCGGGACAAGCTCCTGGCCGCCTTCGAGCAGATCGTCCTCGACGACGGCGAGCGCGCCGCGACCCTCGACGCCGTCGCCACCGCCGCCGGAGTGTCCAAAGGGGGCCTGCTCTACCACTTCCCGCACCGCCAGGCCCTCGTGGACGCGACCCTGCAGCGGCTCGAGGAGCTCATGCAGCAGGACCTCGAGGGCATGGCGGCGGCGCCGGACGGGGCCGCGCGCTACTTCCTCGTCACGTCCCTGTTCGAGGACAGCCAGCTGGACCGGGCCCTGATCGTGGCCTCCCGCCTGGTCCAGGCCGGGGACGAGAACGCTCGGGCCGCCCTCAAGCGGCTGGAGGAGGCGTGGTACGAGCTGATCCTCGCGGACGTGGGGGACCCGGTCGTCGCGACCTCGGTCCAGCAGATGGGCGACGGGCTCTACCACAACGCGTCGATCGGGCTGCTGCCCGACGGCAGCGCGCAGCGGCACACCATCCTGGAGCACCTCCTGGCCGCGGTCGACCGGCTCAGCCCACGCCTCTGAGCGCCGGGCTCAGGCCCGCGCCGCGGCGGCGGCCGTGCGCAGCGCGACGAGGATCCGCTGCCGGGTCTCGGCCCGGCGGTGGCCGTTGCGCAGCGACGGGTGGGGGACGCCCAGCACGGGCAGCAGCCGCGGCGGCTCCTCCACGGTGAGCAGGCGCATCATCCCCGTGAGCGCCGGAGCCCCGAGGGTCACGACGACGCGCAGCTCCGGCAGCGCCCGGGCCAGGTCCCGCAGGGCCGGTTGCGCCTCGGCGAGGTCCTCCACCCGGGGTGGCCGGTGCCGCCCGTCCGTGTCCCGCAGCGCCCAGGGCACCACGTTCCAGCGCAGGTAGTCGGCGCGGGCCAGCCCGGACTCCTCCCGCAGCGCCTTGAAGACCCGGGCGGTGGGATCCGGGTTGTCCTCGGAGCTGAAGCCCAGCTCCCCGGCCGCCACGGTGGCCGGCCCGGGTGCCTCCATCAGCACGAGCACCCGGGCCGCGGTGCCCCCGCCGTCGGGATCGACCCACGGCACGAAACGACCGCCGTGGCGCCAGGAGCGCACGAGGGCGTTGAGCGGGGCCACGTGGGGCTCGTCCACCCGGGCGCGCCGGTCCGCGGCGGAGGTCATGCGCGTGCCGCGCCGTCCGCCGAGCGCAGCCCGGCGGGGACGTGCTCGGGCCGGAGGCCGATGCCGATGGCCCGCCCGGTGAGGTGGGGCAGGAACGGCAGCGCCCGGACGAGGCCCAGCGGCACCGGGGGCCTCGGCCGGGCCCCGCCCCGGGCCGGCACGAGTCGGCGGGCCAGCACGAGCTGGAACAGCTGGGTGGCGCGCGCCGGCCACGCCCGCCGGCGCTGCACCCGCGCGAGGTCCCGCGCCCGCACCCCGCCGCGCAGCAGGCGCGGCCCGAGAAGATTCGTCGCCGCCACCGCGTCCTGGATCGCGAGGTTGATGCCCACGCCGCCGGCCGGGGACATGGCGTGCGCGGCGTCGCCGAGGAACAGCACCCCGGGCCGCCACCACCGGCGCAGGTGGCCCACGCGCACGCGCAGCAGCTTCACCTGCTCCCAGTCCTCGATCGCCGCGAGCCCCTCCCCCAGCCCGGGGGCCAGCGCGCGCACCCGGTCCCGGAAGGCCTCCAGCCCCTGGGCGCGCAGCGTGTCGTGCTCACCGGCCCGCACGATGAGAGCGGCCTGCCAGTAGCCCGTGCGCGGCAGGGCGACGACCGCGCCGTCGCCGGCGTTGAACAGCGGCTGCTCCTGGCCCTCGCGGCGGGGCACGCGGAACCACAGCACGTCCATCCGGGAGGGCGAGGCCACCGGGGTCAGGCCGGCGGCGGCCCGCAGCACGGAGTCGCGGCCGTCGGCGGCCAGCACCAGCTCGGCCCGGATCCGCACCGGCGCCCCGGCGTCGTCGAGCGCCGTGACCCCGGTGCACCGGCCGGCCTCGACGAGCAGGCCGTCGGCGGCCGTGGAGCGCAGCAGCCGGAACCCGGGCAGCGCCTCCCCCTTCTCGGCGAGCAGGTCCAGGAAGTCCCACTGCGGCAGGAACGCGATGAACGGGCAGCGCACGGGCAGCCGGTCGAACCGCCCGACCACGACCGTCTCCCCGCCGAGGGAGACCGTGGCGCGCTCCACCCGGGTGTGCGGCAGGGCCAGGACGTCCTCGAGCCAGCCGAGCTCGGCCATCAGTTCCAGGGTGGAGGGGTGCAGGGTGTCGCCGCGGAAGTCCCGCAGGAAGTCCGCGTGCTTCTCCAGCACGACCACGTCCACGCCCTGCTTCGCCAGCAGCACCCCGGCCATCAGCCCGGCCGGGCCCCCGCCCACCACGCAGCACGTGGTCCGCACCTGCACCGTCGTCTGCTCCGCCGCCACGGGTGCCTCCCGGACCCTCGCCGAACCGCCGTCCCTGCCGAGGGTCCCACCGGGGTGCCGACCGCGCAAGAGGGCGGCACTCCGGGGCGGGGGTTCGGCACGGTCCGGATGCCGACGGAGCGCGTCATGGCGTGCCGAGCCCTTCCCACCGCCGCGCGGGCGCACCAGAGTGGGAACCGCAGGCACGAGCACCACCGCACCGACAGGAGATTCCCGTGGGCCAGCTGATCGTCACCGAGTTCATCACCATCGACGGCGTCGTCGACTCCCCCGGCGGCGGCCCGCACCCGCACGCGGGCTGGACCTTCCAGCACGTCGCCTTCGAGGAAGCCGCCTACGAGATCAAGGACCGGGAGCAGAAGGAGGCGGCGGCGATGCTGATGGGCCGGGTCAGCTACGACGAGTTCGCCCCCGTCTGGCCGTCGATGGAGGAGTTCGCGGAGTACAACGCCATGCCCAAGTACGTGGTCTCCTCCACCCTCGAGGACCCGCAGTGGCACAACACGTCGGTGCTGCGCTCCCTCGACGAGGTCGCGCAGCTGAAGGCCACCGTCGACGGCACCGTCCTCGTGCACGGCAGCGCCACCCTGGCCAAGGGCCTCGCCGCCGCGGATCTCGTGGACCGCTACCACCTGCTGGTGTTCCCCGTGCTGCTCGGCGCGGGCCGGCGGCTCTTCGACGACAGCACGGACACGTTCCGCACCCTGGAGCTGGTGGAGCACGAGGCCTACGCCAACGGCGTCCTCAAGTGCGTCTACGACGTCGTCCGCTGACCGGTGCCGGGTCCCGGGCGGTCAGGACCCTCCTTCCTGCCGCGGCCCCGGGCCGCGCTCCAGCAGGCCCTCGTGCTCCTCGATCAGGCGCAGGGACAGCTCCTTGTAGCCGACCGAGTCGAACAGGACGGTGATCCGGTCCGGCTCCGCGCCCATCACGATCCCGTGGCCCCACTCGCGGTGGGTGACCGGGGTCTGGATTCCCCAGCCGTGCGGGGTGGCGGCGGCGCGCTCCGCGGCCTCGGCGGCGGAGCCGGCCTCCGCGCAGGTGTCGCAGTTGCCGCACCAGCCGTCGGTCTCCTCGCCGAAGTAGTTGAGCAGCCAGTCCCGCCGGCACCCGTCCGTCTCGGCGTAGCCGCGCATCATGTCGATCCGCGACCGGTCGATCCGGTGCTCGGCCTCCGCCTCCGCGAGCGCGGCGGCGACGGCGGCCTGCGGCGTCGCCCCGTTCGCGGCACGGTAGCCCTGGGTCCGGGCGAGCACGCCGCCGCTGTGCTCGAGGAGGTGCAGGGCCCGGGCCTGGGCACGGTGGCCCAGCCCGGTGTGCTCGCGCAGCTCCCGGGCCCGGACCGGCCCGTGCCGGCGGACCGCGCGGAAGACCTCCTCGAGGTCCTCCTGCTCGGGGGCGGCGCCGGCGAAGTACTGCTGGAGCCCCAGGTCCTCGGAGCGGTAGTGCAGCACGGCGAGGGCCGGTCTGCCGTCCCGGCCGGCCCGGCCGATCTCCTGGTAGTAGCTGTCCAGGGAGTCGGGAATGTCCACGTGCACCACGAAGCGCACGTCGGGCTTGTCGATGCCCATCCCGAAGGCGGTGGTGGCCACCACCACGTCCAGCTCGTCGGCGAGGAACCGGGCGTGCACCTCGTTGCGCTCGGACCGCTTGCGCCCCGCGTGGTAGGCCTCGGCGCGCACGCCGCGCCGGAGCAGCTCGGCTGCGTAGGCCTCCGTCTCCTTGCGGGTCGCGACGTAGACCAGCCCCGGGTCCACGAGCTCGGCGACCTCGTCGAGCACCGCCCGGCGCTTGTCGGAGGCCTGGTGGTGGCGCACCACCCGCAGCTCGATGTTGGGCCGGTCGAAGCTGTGCACCAGGACCAGGGGGTCGCGCAGGCCCAGCCGGTCGACGATCTCGGCACGGGTGTGCGGGGACGCGGTGGCCGTCAGGGCGACGACGGCCGGGCGCCCCAGCCGTTCGACCGCCTCCCCGAGCACGAGGTAGTCGGGGCGGAAGTCGTGACCCCACGAGGAGATGCAGTGCGCCTCGTCCACGACGAACAGGGACGGCGGATGCGCGGCGAGCCGCTGCGTGGTCTCCTCCCGGGCCAGTTGCTCGGGGGCGAGGAACAGGAACTTCGCGTCCCCGCGCTCCACGGCCTCCCAGGCGGCACGCTCACGGCGCGCTCCCACCACGGAGTTCACCGCGAAGGCGACCTCCGCCCCGAGGGCCTCGTTGATCGCCTCGACCTGGTCGTGCTGGAGGGCGATCAGCGGGGACACGACCACGGCGGTCCCCGGCAGGGCGGCGCCCGGGACCTGGTAGATCGCGGACTTGCCGTGGCCGGTGGGCATCACCGCCAGGACGTCACGGCCGCCGGCCGCCGCCGCCATCGCCTCGAGCTGCCCCTCCCGGAACTCGTCGATGCCGAAGCGGGACGCGGCGACCTCCCGGAGCCGTTCCACGGAGATCTTCGCGGAGATCCCCGTGGAGGTCTCCGCCGGGACCCGTGCGGTGCGCTGGTGCGTGCTCATTCCGGTGCCCACCGGATCAGAACGGGAACCGGGCGTCGACCGCGGGGCCGATGACGCCGGCCGGACCGGCAGGGTCCCCGGTGAGCAGGTCCTCGACCTCCTCGGCGGGCTCGCGGTGCTGCGCCGCGAGCAGCTCCCCCCGGGGCAGCGTGGTGGCCCCGGCGGCCTCGCGGAGGATGTTCGCGGCGAGGTGGGTGCTGAACTCCGCCCAGCCGCGGACGCCGCCGATGACCAGGTCCCGGCTGATGCTCATGGTGCTCCTCTCGTCCGATGTCGTCCCGCGGGGGGCCTCTCCGACTGCAAGGGTACTTACTGATTGCGGGAATCACCACGGCGGAATCGTGTGCGGACCGGGATGGGGCCGGCGGAGGCGCAGAATGGGCCCGTGGAGATCATCGTCGTCGCCGCCCTCGCGATCCTGGTGGGCTCGGTCCTGCAGCGCGTCTCGGGCACCGGGGTCGGCCTCGTCGTGGCCCCGACCCTCGCGCTGCTGCTCGGCCCCGCCACGGGCGTGCTCGTGACCAACGCGACGACGACCGTCTCCGGCTTCCTCATCATGCTCTCGGTGTGGCGGCACGTGGACTGGCGGCGCTTCGCCCTCATCGCCCCGGCCGCGGCGGTGGGCGCCGTGCCGGCCGCGCTCGTGGTGCGCGAGCTGCCCGCCGCCTGGCTGCAGGTGCTGGTGGGCGGCGTGGTGCTGCTGGCCCTGACCACCATGTTCGGGCTCCCCCGCCTGCCCGAGTGGCCGGGACGGCTGCCCACGGTGCTCGCCGGGACGATCGGGGGGTTCTTCAACACCACGGCGGGGGTGGCCGGCCCCGTCATGGTGATCCATTCCCGGCTGGCCCGGTGGGAGCAGCGTTCCTTCGCCGCGACCCTGCAACCGGTGTTCATGACGATGGGCGCCCTGTCGGTGCTCACCAAGACCCTGCTCGGGGCGGCCGGGACGGGCGGGATGCCGCCGTGGTGGGTGGCGCCCGGGGTGGTCCTCACGGTGGTGCTGGGCGTGCGGATCGGCGGCGTCCTCGCCCGCCGCGTGCCCCTGAGCGCCGCGCGCACGACCGCCCTCGTGCTGGCCGGCCTGGGCGGGGCGATCACGCTGGTGCGCGGGCTGCTCGGCGTGCTCTGAGCCCCCGGAGGACGCGGGGAGCCCGGGTCCTCCGGGGGCGGAAGTAGCAATCAGAAACGTGTGCGCCCCGGAGGCGCGGCGTCAGGGTCCGGCCCTACGCTGTGCGCACCGACATCGGAGGGACGCCATGGGACGCCGGATCCACACTCTTCTGCTCGCCGGGACCACCGCTGCGGCACTGGCGGCCGGCCCGGCCGCCGTGGCGCCCGCCGCCGCGGACCAGCACACGCCGGCGGACCGGGACCGGGCCCCCCGCACCCACCTCGACTTCGGCTGGGCGCAGGGCTGGCGCACCGATCGCCATGTCCGGGGAACGGGGGACGTCAACGGTGACGGGCACGCCGACGTCGTCGGCATCGGCGACGGCGGGGTGCACCTGGCCTTCGGCGGCGAGACCGCCGAGCTGACGGGCGCGGGCCTGGTGCTGCGGGACTTCGGGGTGGCCCAGGGCTGGCGCACGGGTCCTCACCCCCGGATGCTGGCCGACCTCGACGGGAACGGCACGGACGACGTCGTCGGATTCGGCAACCGCGGAGTGTTCGTCTCCTACGCCGGTCCCGGTGGGACCCTGGCGGCAGCGCGGGGGCCGGCGGCGACGGTGCGCAACTTCGGGGTGGACCAGGGCTGGCGCCCCGACCGCCACCTCCGGGAGCTGGCCGACCTCCAGGGGGACGGACTGGTCGACGTCGTCGGCTTCGGGGACGACGGGATCCATGCGGCCTCCGGGAGGCCGGCCGGGAGCCCTGCCGCCTTCTCGCCCTCCACCCGCCGGCTGGCGGACTACGGCTGGAACCAGGGCTGGCGCCCCGACCGCCATGTCCGGCAGCTCGCCGACGTGACCGGCGACGGGGTGCTCGACGTCGTCGGCTTCGGGGACGCCGGGGTGCAGGCGGCCCGGGGCCGCGCCGACGGGACCTTCTCCACCCCCGCCCTCGTGCTGCGTGAGTTCGGCTGGGCCCAGGGCTGGCGCGTCGAGCACCACCCCCGGCGCGTGGCGGACGTGAACGCGGACGGCCGCGCCGACATCGTGGGCTTCGGCCACGCCGGCGTGTGGGTCTCGCACGGGACGGCGGACGGGACCTTCGGCCCGCCGTCGATGACGCTGCGGGACTTCGGGGCGGCACAGGGCTGGCGGCCCGATCGCCACCAGCGGGAGGTCCTCGACCTGAACGGTGACGGCCGGGCCGAGATCGTAGGCTTCGGCAACCCCGGCACCTTCGTGTCCTACGCCGGGTTCGACGGGAACTTCGCCGTCTCCACGCGCAACCTGAGCGACTACGGCTGGCACCAGGGCTGGCGACCGGGCCGCCACCTGCGTCAGCTGGCGGACGTCACCGGGGACGGCCTTCCGGAGGTGGTGGGCTTCGGCGAGCGCGGCACCGCGGTCACGGAGTGGCTGAGCTCCTCCCGGTGACCGCCCCGGCGCGGAGGGTCAGCCGCCCTCCCGCGCCCGGCGTGTCGCGGCGTCGCTGGCCTTGCGGATCGCGTCGACCAGCTCCTTCTTGGTCATGTAGGAGCGGCCCTCGACGCCGAGACGCTTGGCCAGCTCGTAGAGATGCTGCTTCGAGGCGTTCGCGTCGACCCCGCCGGCGGTCTCCGCGCGGGAGTCGCGGCCGCCCGCGGCGTGCTCGTCGGAGGGCCCGTACTCCTCCTTGGCCTCCCAGTGGTCCCCGACCTTCTCGTGGGTGTGCTTGAGCGCGCTGTAGGCCGTGCGCGCCGCACGCTCCTCGTCGCCGTACTCCTCGAGGGCGGAGTCGTAGGTCTTGGCGAACGTGTCCTGCGCCTTCTGGCCCGAGCGCTGCAGGGTGGAGGGCAGCTCGCTCCTCTTGGCGTGGTCGTCCTTGCCGGTCTTGGGCACGGGGTGATCCTTCCGTAGGGGGAATGGGGGCGCCGCTCAGAAGACGGGCATGCCACCGGTGACGCCGAGGACGATGCCGCTGACGTAGCTGGCCTCGGCCGGGCAGGCCAGGAAGACGTAGGCGCCGGCCAGCTCCGCGGGTTGGCCGATCCGGCCCAGGGGCGTCTCCTTGCCCATGTTCGCGACCGCCCCGGGCTCCTTGGTGGCCGGTCCGAGCGGGGTCCAGACGGGCCCGGGGGCGACCGCGTTGACGCGGATCCCCTCGGGGCCGAGCTCGGCGGCGAGGTTGGCGGTGACGTTGTTCAGCGCGGCCTTCGTGGCCGCGTAGTCGACCATCGACACGGAGGGGTCGTAGGCCTGCACGGACGTGGTGTTGATGATGCTGTCCCCGCGGCCGAGGTGCGGCAGTGCCGCACGGCTGACCCAGAGGGTGCCGTAGAGGTTGGTGCGCACGGCGCGCTCGAGGTCCTCCGTGGCGAGCCCCTTGAGCCCTGCCTCCCCGCGGGCCCAGTGGAAGCCCGCGTTGTTCACGACGACGTTGAGCCCCCCGAGGCCCTGGACCGCCCGGTCCACGATCTCCTGGCAGGTCTGCTCCTCGCGCACGTCCCCGGGGACCAGGACGGCCGTGCGGCCCGCCTTCTCGATCCACCCCGCCACGTCCTGGGCGTCCTCCTGCTCCTCGGGCAGGTAGTTGATCGCGACGTCGGCGCCCTCCCGGGCGAACGCGATCGCCACGGCCCGGCCGATCCCGGAGTCCCCGCCGGTGATCAGGGCCTTGAGCCCCTCGAGCCGGCCCCGGCCCTCCCAGGACGCCTCTCCGTGGTCGGGCACAGGGTCCATGGCGGCGGTCAGACCCGGGGGCGTCTGCTGCTGCTCGGGCATCCCGCCCTCGTCGTCGGCCATGGCGCGGGCGTGCTGGGAGACGGGTGCCTCAGGCATGTCGGGCTCCTTCAATCAGGTTGCTTAGCTTTTGTTGTTCCCACCCTAGGAGGGCGGGGCGTGCCTTGTCTTCCCCCGGGCGGCACAAACTTCCGGGCGGGACGTGGACATCCCTCGACGCTGTTCGACTTCCGTTGATAGGTTCGCGGCACGCACCCCACCGCGCACCGACGATCCGGGAGAGACCGCATGAGCCCCGACATGAAGCCCCGCAGCCGTCAGGTCACCGACGGCATCGACGCGACCGCCAGCCGGGGCATGCTCCGTGCCGTCGGCATGGGCGACGACGACTGGGAGAAGCCCCAGGTCGGCATCGCCAGCTCCTGGAACGACATCACCCCGTGCAACCTGTCCCTGGACCGGCTGGCCCAGGGCTGCCGGGAAGGAGTGCACTCCGGGGGCGGCTACCCCCTGCAGTTCGGCACGATCTCCGTCTCGGACGGCATCTCCATGGGCCACATGGGCATGCACTTCTCGCTGGTCTCCCGCGAGGTGATCGCCGACTCCGTGGAGACCGTCGTGCAGGCCGAGCGGCTCGACGGGTCCGTGCTGCTGGCCGGGTGCGACAAGTCCCTGCCGGGCATGCTGATGGCCGCCGCCCGCCTGGACCTGGCGTCCGTGTTCCTCTACGCGGGGAGCATCGCCCCGGGCTGGGTCAAGCTCGGCGACGGGACGGAGAGGGAGGTCACGCTCATCGACGGGTTCGAGGCGGTCGGCGCCTGCAAGGCGGGGCTCATGGGCAAGGCGGACCTCGACCGCATCGAGCGGGCCATCTGCCCGGGTGAGGGCGCCTGCGGCGGGATGTACACGGCGAACACCATGGCGTCGATCGCGGAGGCCATGGGGATGAGCCTGCCCGGTTCCGCGGCCCCTCCCTCGGCGGACCGGCGGCGGGACCAGTTCGCCCACCGCTCCGGGGAGGCCGTCGTCGAGATGCTGCGCCAGGGCATCACCGCGCGGGACATCATGACGCGGGAGGCCTTCGAGAACGCCGTCACGGTGCTCATGGCCCTCGGCGGGTCCACGAACGCCGTCCTGCACCTGCTCGCCATCGCGCACGAGGCGGAAGTGGACCTCGGTCTCGAGGACTTCAACCGGATCGGGGACCGCGTGCCCCACCTGGCGGACCTGAAGCCGTTCGGCCGGTACGTGATGAACGACGTCGACCGCCACGGCGGCATCCCCGTGGTCATGAGGGCCCTGCTCGACGCGGGGCTGCTGCACGGGGACGTCCTCACCGTGACCGGCCGGACGCTGGCCGAGAACCTCGCCGCCCTGGACCCCGGTCCCCTCGACGGGCAGGTGATCCGCACCCTCGACAACCCGATCCACCGCACGGGCGGGATCACGATCCTGCACGGCTCGCTGGCCCCGGAGGGGGCGGTGGTGAAGTCCGCGGGCTTCGACGCGGAGGTGTTCGAGGGCCCGGCCCGCGTCTTCGAGCGCGAGCAGGCCGCGATGGACGCCCTCGAGGCCGGGGAGATCACGGCCGGGGACGTGCTCGTCATCCGCTACGAAGGCCCCAAGGGCGGCCCCGGCATGCGCGAGATGCTGGCCATCACCGGGGCGATCAAGGGCGCCGGCCTGGGCAAGGACGTCCTGCTGCTGACCGACGGCCGGTTCTCGGGCGGGACCACGGGCCTGTGCATCGGGCACATCGCCCCCGAGGCCGTCGACGCGGGGCCGATCGCCTTCCTGCGCGACGGCGACCGCATCCGCGTGGACCTCGCCGGCCGCAGCCTCGACCTGCTGGTGGACGCCGAGGAACTCGCCGAGCGCCGCGCGGGCTGGGCCCCATTGCCGCCCCAGTACGGGGGCGGGGTCCTCGGCAAGTACGTGAAGCTGGTGCGCTCGGCGTCGCTGGGTGCCGTGACCGGCTGACCGGCCGGTGCCGCCGCTGCTCCGCACCGGGCGTCCCGCTCGCGCGCCGGGCCCCGACCGCGTGCGGTCGGGGCCCGGCGCGCGAGCGGGATCGGCTCAGAGCGGCCCGTCCGCGGGGCGGTCGTCGATGCGCCGGGTGGTGGGGTCCGCGTCCAGGTCCGTGTCGACGGTGTCGTCGGTGAGGGCCTCGTCCACGCTGGGGATCGGCGGGACCTCCCCGGTCACGGTCTCCCCGGTCACCGTCCCTCCGGGCACGGCCTCCCCGGGCGCTCCCGGTGACACGGGTGCCGCCGGCGCGGCGGGCGGTGCGGTCGACTCGAAGGTGACCGGCTCCGTGTCCGGACCGGAGTCCTTCTGCTTCGCCGCTGCGGCCACCCCGGCCGCCGCCACCCCGGCCGCGGCGACGCCCGCGGCGACCGCCTTGCCCGACACCCCGGCCTTGCCGTCGTCACCGCGGGAGGCCGCGGCGTGCTCCACACCGGGTGTGCCGACCGGGGCGCCCTCGTTGACGGAGCCCCGCCAGGCGCCGGTCGCGTAGCCCTCGTCCTCGATGAACTTCTTGAACCGCTCGAGATCGCCCTCGGCCTGGCTCTCGACCACGTTGAGCTTGTCGCCGATCTTCTCCACGAGGCCCTCGGGCTCGTACTCGAGGACCAGGTGCACCTCGGTCCGGCCGTTGCCCGCGTCCCGGAACGTCACCGCGCCGGCATTGGTGGCGCCCTCCGTCGCGGCCCAGGAGACCCGGCTGTCCGGGACCTGCTCCACGATCTTCGCCTCCCACTGCCGGCGGACGCCGCCGAGCTCGGCGACCCATTCGAGGCGGTCGTCACCGAGCTGGGTCACGCTCTTCACACCGTTCATGAAATGGGGGAAGTCCTCGAACTGGGTCCACTGGTTGTACACGGTGCTCAGCGGCACGTCGACCACGACTGTCTTCTCGACCTTGGTGCTCATGGCATCTCCTTCGATCCGTCTCGGCGATCAGGGATGGCGAACGTCCAGCATTTCGCCAGTGTGCTTACGGTACCTTCCGGTCCGGCCCCGTGGCCAGCGTCACATCCGGCCCTCGAGCAGCGGCGCCACGCGGTACGGGATGACCGTGCGCAGGAACATACTCGTGGAGGTCCGCAGGATGCCGGGGCAGAGCCGGATCTCCTCGGAGACCCGGTAGAGGTCCTCGGGATCCCTGGCCACCACCCGGCACAGCAGGTCCGTCTGACCCGCGGGGGCGAACACCTCGATGACCTGGGGAATCGCCTGCAGACCGGCGATCGCCTCGTCGAGCTGGTGCTGGTCGAGCTCCACGGCCACGCTGGCGGCCAGACCGTAGCCGAGCGCCGCGGGCGTCACCCGGGTGCTGTGCGGGCGCAGCGCGGGGCTCGCGCGATAGCGCTCGAGCCGGGCGTGGATCGTCCCGCGCGCCAGGCCGGTGCGCTGGGCCAGGGCCAGCACGGTCATCCGCGGATCCTCGTCCAGCGCCGCCAGGATCCTCCGGTCCGTCGCGTCCAGCGGACCCGCACCGGCCTCGCCGTTCGTCATGCTGACCACCGCAGCCCCACTTCCCCGTCCCGATCTGATCGATCTGACCAGTTTCAGAGTAGACGTTTGCGCACCCTGTCGGCCAGGGTGTCAACTGATGGTCATACGGTGCGCCTGCTGACCCGGTTCGGCGCATCCCGGCCGGCGCCGGCCGCCCACGAAGCGTCCCGCGTCCCGCGCTGCTCGGCACCCCGCAGCGGCACAGGCCCGCTTCCGGCCCGGACGGCGCTCAGTCGTCCCAGCCCTCCTGCGGCGTGGCGCAGGACTCCCGGAAGACGTACTGGGAGATCCTCCGCCGCTCCCGGCTGGACCAGTCGATGGCCGGACGGCGGTGCTCCTCCGGGACGTAGCCCAGGCGGTAGACGGCCATGAGCTCGAGCTCCTCGGGCACGTCCAGGAGGTCCACGATCTCGGCCCACCGGGCGGGGGCCTCCATGGGGAAGGAGATGAACTGGATGCCCATGCCGAGCTCCACGGTGGTCAGCCAGAGGTTCTCCATGGCCGCGCCCATCGAGAAGAGCGAGTAGAACCCGGACAGCTCCCCGGGCCGGTACTCGCGGCGGTCGAGCATCACACCGAGCAGCAGCGGCGCCCCGGCCACGAGCTTGTGGTTCTCCGAGCCCAGGGTCTGGGGCACCCGCAGCCGGTTCATCATCGCCTGCCCGCCCGGGGTGAACGCCTTCTTGGTGAAGGGCCGCAGCACCGCGGGCAGCTTGTCGAAGAGCATCCCGAAGCGCTGCTCCTCCATCTCCTGACTGCTGAACCGGAAGTAGCGCTTGTACCGGTCGAAGAACGTCCCCTCGGCCATCACCTGCGTCATCGACTCGGCGCTGATCCGGGCGATCCGGTCGATGGTCCCCCGGTCCTCGATCAGCACGAAGCGCCACGGCTGGCTGTTGAACTGGGAGGGCGCGGCCGCGGCCGTGCGCAGCAGCAGCTTCTGGTGGTCCGGGGACACCCGGTCCGGCAGGAACGGGCCGTTGGTGGTGCGGCGGTTGAAGACGACGTCGAGGAACTCCATGTACTCTCCGGTCAGATCGGACGGATCAGCCCGTGCGGGTGGCGCGGGCTCGGAACAGTGCGGTGGCGTAGAACGGTGCCGCGGACAGCGCCGCGAGCGCGTGGCGGCGCGGGTGCCCCTGGGCGGGCGTGCCGATGTGCGGCAGGACGGCCAGGGGCAGCAGCGCCGGCGCGAGGGCCCGGCCCGCCGCGCGCCCGGAGGCGGTGGACGAGGCGGCGGAGAGGGCCGCGGCCAGCGCCGTCGTCGTGGTGGTGGTGATGTAGAGGGCGTGGTGGATCCAGCGGAACCGGCCCGTGTGCACGAGCCCGGCGCCCACGGACGCCCCCAGGGCGGCGTTGGCGGCCCAGCACGCGCTCGCGAGACCGATCCACGGGCCGGGCCGCGAGCCCACGGCACGCACGCTGTGTCCCACGCGGTCCCCTCCTGCCGTCCGGTCGTGCCCGGCACCGGCCGGGAGCCCCAGTCTAGTGACGGCGCGGCACGCCGCTCCCGGCCCGCCGTGCTCCTTGGCGGATCTTGGCGGCCCGCGCAGAATGGGCAGATGCCCTCCGTCCTGTCCCACGCCCGGCCCGACCTCTCCCGGCGGGACGCCGAGCTGCGCGAGCTCATGGACGACCCCTGCTGCGACCTCGCCGCGCTGCGGCGCACCTACGCGCGCTTCGACGTCGTGAACTCCCTGGTCGCCGGGTGGTCCGCGACCTACCGGCGCCGGATCCGGCCCCTCGCCGAGCCCGGCCGGCCGCTGACCCTGCTGGACATCGGCTCCGGCGGCGGGGACGTGGCCCGCGACCTGGCCCGGTGGGCGCAGCGGGACGGGGTGGAGCTGCGGATCACCGGCATCGACCCGGACGCCCGCGCCCACGACTGGGCCTCGGCACGGACCGTCCGCTGGTCGGCCCGGCACCCGCGGACACCGCCCCCGGTCTTCCGGCGGGTCACCAGCCGGGAGCTGGTCGCGGCCGGCGAGACGTTCGACGTCGTGGTCTCCAACCACCTGCTCCACCACCTGGACCCCGGGCCCCTGCGGGACCTCGCCGCGGACTCGGAGCGACTGGCCCGCCGGCTCGTGGTGCACAACGACCTGGTGCGCAGCCCGGCGGCCTACCGGCTGTACTCGGTGGGCGTGCTGCCCCTGGCCCCGGGGTCCTTCCTGCGCACCGACGGGCTGCGGTCCCTGCGCCGCGCCTATCTGCCCCACGAGCTGCTCGAGCTCGCCGGGCCCGGCTGGCGGGTGCCGCCCGGGTCGTTCGCCCACCAGCAGATGACCCTGGACGTTCACCCCTGATTCATGCCTGCCCCGCAGACTGGCACCGACACGACGGGCCCGGCACCGGCCGGCCCGGGAACGGAGCACTCGTGAAGATCGCGGTCCTCGGCGGCGACGGCTTCTGCGGCTGGCCCGCCGCACTGCACCTGTCCGCGCGCGGCCACGACGTGGTGGTGGTCGACAACCTCTCCCGCCGCGCCATCGACGTCCAGCTGGGGACGGAGTCCCTGACCCCCATCCGCGGCCTCGACGAGCGCCGCGCCGCCTGGCAGGAGCGGACGGGCCGGCGGATCGGCAGTGCCCAGATCGACCTCGCCGAGGACCACGAGGCGTTCCTCGACCTCCTCGTCGTCGAGCGCCCGGACGCCGTGGTGCACTTCGCGGAGCAGCGTGCCGCGCCGTACTCCATGCGCACCCCGGCCACGAAGCGCTACACCGTGGACAACAACGTCAACGCCACGCACAACGTGCTGTGCGCGGTCGTGGAGTCCGGTCTGGACGTCCACCTCGTGCACCTGGGCACCATGGGGGTCTACGGGTACGGCACCGCCGGGATGCGGATCCCGGAGGGCTACCTGGACGTGGAGGTCCACGGGCCGCAGGGCGGCGTGACCCAGCAGATCCTCTATCCCTCCCAGCCCGGCTCGCTCTACCACATGACCAAGGTGCTGGATCAGACCATGTTCGCGTTCTACGCGAAGAACGACCGGCTGCGGATCACCGACCTGCACCAGGGCATCGTCTGGGGCACCAGCACCGCGGAGACGGCGCTCGACGAGCGGCTCGTCAACCGCTTCGACTACGACGGCGACTACGGCACCGTCCTCAACCGCTTCCTCGTCCAGGCGGCGGTCGGCCACCCGCTGACCGTGCACGGCACCGGCGGGCAGACCCGCGCGTTCATCCACATCCAGGACATGGTCCGGTGCGTGGAGCTGGCCCTGCTCCACCCCCCGGCGGCCGGGGACCGCGTGAAGATCTTCAACCAGATGACGGAGACCCACCGGGTCCGCGACCTCGCCCGGCTCGTGGCCGGGCTCACCGGCGCGGAGGTCGAGCTGGTCCCCAACCCCCGCCAGGAGTCGGCGGAGAACGAGCTGCACGTCGACAACGGCGCGTTCCTGGACCTCGGCCTGCGGCCCACGACCCTCTCGGAGGGGCTGCTACTCGAGGTCGAGCAGACCGCCGTGCGCTGGGCCCACCGCGTGGACCTCGCCCGCATCCCGGCGAGGTCCGTGTGGAACGCCCGCCGGCGCCCGGGGATCCCGGCACGGCCGGCCCGCCCCGCGGCCGTGGGCGCCTGAGCCGGCGGATGCGGATCGCGCTCTGGACGGACGTCTTCGTCCCGAACGTCGACGGCGTGGTGACGCGCCTGACGCGCACCCTCGACGAGCTCGGGCAGCTCGGCCACGAGGTGCTCGTGCTCACGCCCGGGGAGCCACCCGCGCGCTGGGGTCCGCACCGGGTGGTCAGGGCCCCGTCCGTGGCGTTCCCCTGGTACCGGGAGATCCGGGGAGGCCTGCCGTCCCCGCGCGTCGAGCGCGCCGTGTCGGCGTTCCGCCCCGACGTGGTGCACGCCGTGAACCCGGTGTGGTTCGGCGCGTGGGGCGCGCTCTCCGCCCGGACGCGGGACCTCCCGCTGCTGGCGTCCATCCACACCGACGTGCCGCAGTACATGAGCGTGCTCGGGCACGGGCTCGGCGCCCTGCGCCGGCCCGTGGAGCGGTGGATCCGCACGACCCACGATCTCGCCGAGGTCAACCTGTGCACGTCCGGGCCCATGCTGGAACGGGCCGCGGCCCTGGGGGTGCGCCGTGCGGCGCTGTGGCCCAAGGGCGTGGACACCGACCTGTTCCACCCCGCCAAGACCTCCGCGGTGATGCGGTCCCGGCTCACCGCCGGGCACCCCGGGGAGAAGCTGGTGCTCTCCGTGGGACGGCTGTCGAGGGAGAAGGACGTGGCGGCGCTGCTCGAGCCGATCCGGCGGCTACCCGGCACCCGGCTCGCCGTGGTGGGCGACGGCCCGCACCGGCCGGAGCTCGAACGGCGCTTCGCCGGCACCCCCACGGTCTTCCCGGGACGGCTGGCCGGGGAGGAGCTGGCGGCCGCGTTCGCCTCGGCGGACGTGCTCGCGTTCCCGTCCACCACGGAGACACTGGGGCTCGTGGCCCTGGAGTCCCTGGCGAGCGGGGTGCCGGTGGTCGGCGCGCGGGCCGGCGGCATCCCGTTCGCGGTGGACGACGGGCGGACCGGGCTGCTCGTGCCGCCCGGCGACGCGGACGCGCTCACCGGGGCCCTGGCCCGGCTGCTCGACGACGCGGGCCTGCGCGCACGGATGGGCGCGGCCGGCCGGGCCGAGACCGAGGGCCTCGGCTGGCGTGCCGCGACGGAGTTCCTCGTGGCCGCCTACGGCGAGGCGGCCGACCGGCACCGGCGCCGCCACCGGGGCGCGGCGTCCGGCGGATCCCCGGGCTCCGTCCTGCGCGCGCAGGACGGAGCCCGGGGACGTCCTGCCACCCCGGAGCCCCGGCGCCGGAGGTACGAGCCGTCCCTGCGCCGATCCACGCGTTAACTATTGCCAACAAAGGCTACCGGAACGTATTTTGGCGGCACAGCAGTCCGCCGGACGCGCCGGCTCTCCGCGAGCTCCACGGTGCGCGCCGCACGACCAGCAGCACGGCATTTCCTGTCGCCCCGCCACCGCGCGGATCGGCGACGCGGGGGGAGGTCAGGCCGCGCGCTGCCGGCCGCGGGGTGACCCCGGGGCGACGACCGAGCACAGGAGACACAGGACATGACTGCTGGAAAGACATGGGCGGCCGCGGGCGCCTCGGCCGCGATGCTGGCCGGAGGGCTCTTCCTCGCCGCCCCGGCCGCCGTCGCGGCCCCCGGGGACCCCGCCTGCCTGCAGGCCACCGCGCAGCTGGACGCGGCGCTGGCCGGGGCCGGCCTCACACCCGGGTCGCTCGGCGCACTCGATCTGTCGGCCGAGGCCGTGGCCGCCGCCGAGGCCCAGTACGCCGCGCTCGTCGAGGGCGCCGGCGGGCCGAGCCTGCAGGAGCTCGAGGCCGCCGCGGCCGCACTGATGGCGGCGCAGGAGTCCGGCGACCCGGCAGCCGTCGCCCAGGCCGAGGCCCGCCTCGTCGAGCTCGACCAGCAGCTCACCGCCGCGCTGGGCGCGCTCGACCCCGCCGTCGCCGAGCAGGCCCTCGCCGACGCCGCCGTGGCGTTCGAGGCGCTGCTCGCCGAGCTGGCCCTCGACGAGGCCACGGTCGACCAGCTTCTCGGACTCCTCGAGCAGGCCGTCGTGGCCTGCGAGGGACCCGCCGCTCCGGCCCCCGTGGTAGCCCCGGCGCCGGCGCTCCCCGCTCCGGTCGGGGCCGCACCGGTCGAGGCCGCCCCGGTCGAGGCCGCCCCGGTGGAGGCCGCCCCGGTGGAGGCCGCCCCGGCGCCCGTGGAGGCCCCGCCCGCGGCCGTCAACCCGGGCCTCAACATGCAGACGGCCGCCGCGGAGCACGAGCGGCGCCCGGGTGCCGGCCTGCTGGCCGGGCTGCTGGCCGCGGGGATCGCCGCGAGCGCGGCGGGCGCGCTGCGCCTGCGGCGGGGCGCCCGGTCCTGAGCCGCCCGCCGTCCCGGGGACCCACGGGCCCCGGGACGGCGCGGCCCCCGGGCCGGCGGACGCCTCAGCCGCGGGTCACCGCGCTGCTGCCGGCCGGCGGGGCGCTCGGCGGGTCCAGGACCGCCACGAGCCGGGCGAGGTCGCGGGCCGCGGCCAGCACGAGCTGGTCCTCCGTCCGGGAGAGGTCCGTGAGATCGGCGTGGAGCCGGCCGCCCAGGGAACGGACCCGTTCGGCCGCCTCCTCGGGATCCTCACCGGCGGCCCACGCGCGCACCGCGTCGGCGGCGGACTGCGCCGCCTCGGCCAGCCGGGCGCTCAGGGCCGTGGACACCAGCCAGTCGTGCTGCTCGTGGTCGTAGAGCTCCCGGACGGCATCCGTGAAGCCGCGGAGGTGGAAGACGACGTTCTCGAGCTTCAGCAGCGAGTCGTAGCCGGGGTCCCCCGGGTCCGCGGTGCGCCGCCGCCGGAGCACCATCCTCGGGTTGGCGCGGGCGCTGCGCGCGGACTCGTCGACCGCCTCGCGCACCTCGCCCGTGATCCGCACCAGGGCGTGGTTGCGCCGGCGCCAGTCCCGGCCCCCGGTGGTCCCGGGCTCCGCGAGCTCCCCGGCGACGTCCTCGAGATAGTCGACGACGACGCGCTGCAGCCGGTCGAGCTGGAGGCGGGCGGTGCGGAAGTCCAGCGGCGGGAACACCGTCACGTTGACGATCAGCCCGATCGCCACGCCCACCGACATCTGCACGAGGAAGCCCACCGAGAAGCCCTCGGCGTCCTGGCCCCCGATGATGAGCACGAACAGCGCGCCGACCGGGACGTACTCCGCGCCCGCCCCGAGCCGGCGGATGCCGGCCAGGAGCACGCCCACGCCGACCGCCACGGCCACCGTCACCAGGTTGGGGTCGCCGAGCAGCAGGACCCCGGCCGCCAGGAGGATGCCCAGGGCGATGCCGGCCACCGTCTGCAGCCCAGCGCGCACCGAGCCCAGCACGGTCGGGTACATCGCGGAGATCGCGCCCAGCGGAGCGTAGTAGGGATACTCGTCGAGCACCCCAGGCATCCGCTGTGCCACGGCCCAGGACAGGGCCACGGCGAGCGAGGTCTTGAGGGCCAGGAGGATCCGGGCGCCGCGTATCGTCTGCACCCGGACATCCTACGGACCCGCCGGTAGGATCGAGCCGCCGACCGCTCCCCCAGGAGCCCGCCCCGAGGAGCACCCCATGAGCCGACCGCCGCACCGGCGTCTGCTGCTGGTCCTCGCCGTGGGGGCGGGCGGGGCACTGGGCACCGGCGCCCGCCACGGTCTCGCCCTGCTGCTGCCGGCGGCGGCCGGCTGGCCCCTGGCCACCCTGACGGCGAACCTGCTCGGGGCGTTCCTGCTCGGGGTGCTCCTGGAGGCCCTCCTGCGGCGCGGCGAGGAGACGCCCCGCAGGATGCTGCTGCGCCTCGGCGCGGGCACCGGCGCACTGGGCGGGTTCACGACGTTCTCGTCGCTCGCCCTCGAGGCGGAGCGGCTGCTGGCCGGCGGGGCAGCAGGACAGGCGCTGGCCTACGTGGGGATCTCGCTGGGCGGCGGGTTCCTGGCCTGTCTCGCCGGCACCGTCGTCGCGGCCCGGGGGCGGCGCGCGTGACCGCCGTGCTGATCTGCCTCCTCGGCGGGCTGGGGGCGATGGCCCGGTTCGCGGTGGACGGGGCCGTGCGGCAGCGGTGGGGGACGTCCTTCCCGGCCGGCACCGTGGTCGTCAACGTGAGCGGCTCGTTCCTGGCCGGGCTCCTCTCCGGCGCCGCGCTGGCCGGGACACTGGGCGGGCCCGCGGCGGCGGCCGCCGTGACCGGCTTCTGCGGCGGATACACCACCTTCTCCACCGCGATGGCCGACACCGTGCGGCTGGCCCGGGACGGGAGACCGCACCGGGCGGTGCTCAATGCGGCGGGCACCGGCGCACTCACCGTGCTCGCCGTCGTCGCGGGGCTGACCGCGGCCGCACCGCTGCTCTGAGCGACACCTCATGACTCCCTGCCGCACCGGCAGTGCTCCGGGTCACGTGCTAGAACAGGAAGCCTTTACTATTCACGGCTCCGGAAGTGCGCGCGAGGTCCGGAGGCCCGGCCGCGGTCCTCGCGGTCCACCCGTCAGGAATGAGAAGCGATCATGGCCGACCCCCGCCGCACCCTCGACCGCACCGCCCGCCTCGCCGAGCTCGTCGGCCGCCTCTCCCTGGCGGAGAAGGTCCACCTGCTCACCGGGGAGACCGCGTTCACCCTCCCCGGCAACGACCGGATCGGCCTGGCTCCCCTGGCCTTCTCGGACGGGCCCACCGGGGTGCGCGGGCTGAAGTTCGTCGGCGGCGACGCCGTGGCGCTGCTCCCCAACGCCACCCTGATCGCCGGCTCCTTCGACGACGAGGTCGCCGCGGAGGTCGGCCGGCTGCTGGCCGAGGAGGCCCAGCGCCAGCAGATCCACGTGGTCCTCGGCCCCACCGTCAATCTGCACCGCAGCCCGCTGGGCGGGCGGCTGTTCGAGGCCTACTCCGAGGACCCGTACCTGACGGGGCGCACCGCCGCCGCCTACGTGCGCGGCATGCAGGAGCACGGGACCGCAGCGTGCCTGAAGCACCTGGTGGCCAACGAGTCCGAGACGCTGCGCAACTTCATGGACTCCCGCGTCTCCGAGACGGCGCTGCGCGAGCTGTACCTCCTCCCGTTCGAGATGGCCGTGGCGGACGCGGGCGCCTGGTCGATGATGGCCGCCTACAACGACGTCAACGGGGTGCCGGCCACGGAGCAGGACCACGTGCAGAACAGGATCGTCAAGGGCGAGTGGGACTGGGACGGGCTGATCATGAGCGACTGGTTCGCCACCAAGCGCACCGTGGCCTCGGCCAACGGCGGCCTGGACCTCGTCATGCCCGGCCCCGACGGACCGTGGGGCGCCCGCCTCGTCGCCGCCGTGCGCGCCGGCGAGGTTCCCGAGGAATCCGTGGACGACCACGTGCTGCGGCTGCTGCGCCTGGCCGACCGGGTCGGCGGGCTCACCCCCGAGGGGCAGCAGCCCCGGCGGTGGGCGCAGGACCAGCCCACGGTGGACTCGCCGGTCCGCCGGGAGCAGCTGCGGCGGATCGCCGCCCGCGGCATGACGGTCGCCACGAACAACGGCGTCCTGCCGCTGGCCGTGGACGCCGGCGGCGCCGTGGCGCTGATCGGCCGGCACGCGATCGACACCGTGGACATGGGCGGGGGCTCCGCCACGGTCAATCCGCCGTACCGGTCCACCGTGGCCGAGGGGCTGAGCGCGCTGCTCGGGGACCGCGTGCACGTGACCGACGGCGTGGCCGTGCGGGCCCGGCCCGTCGCCGCGGACCCGGCCTTCCTGACGGATCCGGTCACCGGCACCCCCGGGATGCAGGTGGTGCTGCTCGCCGCCGACGGCACCGAGCTCTCCCGCTGCCACTCGGACTCCTCCACGATCTCGATCGGCTGGGACGACGAGTTCGACCAGGACCCGGCCACCGCGGTGCTCACCACGACCCTGGCCAACGACGCCGGTCCGGTGCTGCTGGGCGCGATCGGCACCGGCGACTGGACCGTGGCCGGCGGCGGCGCCGAGGTCTCGGCACGGCTGCGCGTCGCCGGCCAGGACCCGGGCGGGACGATGCTGCGCCCGCCGGCCTTCGCCGGGACCGTGGAGCTGCCGGCCGCGGCGACCGTGACCGCCACCGTGGCCCTCCACCCGGTCGACTGGCGGGAGCTGCTCCTGCGCGAGCCCTCCCTGGGCCTGGCCGAGGAGAGCCACCTGCTGGACATGACCGCCCTGGGCCGCACGGCCCTGGTGGCCGCCCCGGCCCCGCGCCACGACGACGAGCTGATCGCCGCCGCCGAGGCCGCGGCGGCCGGTGCCGGCACGGCCGTGGTCGTCGTCGGGCTCACCGAGGAGGACGAGACCGAGGCCGCGGACAAGACGACCCTCGCCCTGCCGGGGCGCCAGGACGAGCTCGTCCACCGGGTCGCGGCCGCCGCCGGGCGGACCGTCGTGGTCGTCAACGCGGCCACCCCCGTGCTCATGCCGTGGCTGGCGGAGGTGGACGCGGTGCTGGTCGCCGGGCTGCCGGGCCAGGAGGGCGGGCACGCCGTGGCCGCCGCCCTGACCGGCGCGCTGGAGCCCACCGGGCGCCTGGTCACGAGCTGGCCCGCCGCGGACGGTGCGGCCCCGGCCTGGGACGTGGTCCCAGGCGAGGACCTGGCCCTGCCCTACGACGACGGCACGTTCATCGGCCACCGCGGCTTCCACGCCGGGCACGCCCCCGCCCCGCTGTTCTGGTTCGGGCACGGCCTGGGCTACGGCAGCTGGGAGTACGGGACCGCGCAGGCCCACGAGAGCCCGGACGGGCTCGAGGTCACGGTCGAACTCACCAACACGTCCGCCCGGGACTCGCGGGAGACCGTGCAGGTGTACCTGGATCCCGCCGAGGAGGACCAGCCGATCCGCCTGGTCGGCTACCGGGGCGCAGACGTGGCCGCCGGGGCCACCGCCGCGGTCACGGTGACCTGCGACGCCCGGCTGCTCCGCCGCTGGGACGAGGCCACCGGCACCTGGTCGCCCCTGGCCGGGGGCGGGGAGCTCGTGGTCGCCCGGGGGCTGGGCGACGTCCGGGCGCGGGTATCGTTGGCCTGAGCACCGGCCCGGGGCCGGCCGCCCCGACCGGGCCGTCCCTGCCCGTCCGTCAGGAGATCCCCATGGCCCCCGAGCCCACGTCCCCACGGCCCCGCCGCGGCCCGGGACGCCCCCGGGGCGCCGACAGCACCGCGCGGCGGGAGGACATCCTGGCGACGGCCGCGGAGGTCTTCTCCGCGGAGGGCTACCGGGGGACCTCGATGAGCGAGGTGGCCCGGGCGTGCGGGATGAGCCAGACGGGGCTCATCCACTACTTCCCCACCAAGGACGTGCTGCTGCAGGCCGTGCTGGACCGGCGAGACGAGATCGACCTCGCCCGGGTCCGGCCCCCGGGCGCCGGGCGCCCGCGCGGCTGGGCGTTCCTCGACAGCCTGGTGGAGCTCGTCCGGCACAACCAGGGCCGGCCCGGCATCGTGCGGCTGTTCACCACCGTGGCCGCCGAGGCCGTGGATCCCGGGCACCCCGCCAACCCCTGGTTGCGTCACCACCACCGCAGCACCGCGGAGCAGCTCCGCGCGGCGCTGGCCGAGGCCGACGACGACGGCCGGCTGGTGGAGGACGCACCGGTCGAGTCGATCGTGCGCTGCGTCATCGCCGCGGTGGACGGCCTGCAGGTCCAGTGGCTCGCCGATCCCGGCCACCTGGACATGGCCGAGGACTTCGCGGTGCTGGTCGACGCCCTCCGCGGCCGCTGGGGCCGCTGAGCCGCTCGTCCGGCGGTCCGGATCCCGGGCCCCGGACCCTGGCCGGGTGCCCTGGGCGGCGGCCTCCGGACGGGAGAGGGCCTGTTTCGCCAGCACGCTTGCTATCCTGCTGGAAGCACCCGTCCCAGCACGTCCGACCGGAGAAAGCAGGACCCCGTGGCCGAGATCAATCCCGAGAACGCGCGCAACGACCCGAAGAAGGCCAGCGACGCCTTGAACGAGGAGTCCGGCCTCAGCATCGAGGGGGACACCCCGCCCGACGCCGGTGTGGGCGTGGGGCCCAACAACCCCGACCTGGACGTCGACCACCCCGGGGACTCCGCGAAGGGCAAGATCGCGCTGGCGGTGATCATCGGCCTCGTGGCGCTGTTCGTGGTGCTGTGGTTCGTCGGCGCCCTCGTGGGCATGTTCTGAGGCGTCCGTCCTGAGGCGCCGGTGCGCCGGCGCCGGACACCGCGGGTCTCCCATCGGCCGAGGCCGGCGAGGGGCCCGCGCTCACGGCTGACCGTCGTCCTCGTCGGTGTCCTCGCCGTCCACCTCGGTCCAGTCCTCCGAGGACGGGCCCATCATGGCGAAGCGCTCGCCGTCCGGGCCGGCGGCGAACACGAGTTCCCCGTAGCCGAACTCCTCCGGCTCCTGGACCAGCGTGCCCCCGGCGGCGACCACCCGCTCCGCCGCGATGTCGGCGTCGTCGACCTCGAAGCAGACCCACCACAGCGGCGGCGCCTCCTGCAGGTGGTCGACGTCCTCGGCGGGCACGCCGATCCCGCCGGCCGAGCGGTCCATCCCCGGGACCGTGAACACGGCATACGCCTCGTGCCGGGTCCCGATGTCCTGGTAGGTGTAGCCGAAGACCTCGGCGTAGAACCGTTCGGCGGCGGCCTGGTCCGACGTCAGGAGGTCGCACCAGGCCACGGTCCCGTGCTTGCCCACGATGCTGAACCCGGTGTGCTCCTGCGGCTGCCACACCCCGAAGGCCGCGCCCGTGGGATCGACCCACACGCCCATGGTGCCGAAGCTGCCCACGGCCATCGGCTCGAACAGCTGCCGGGCGCCGGCCGCCACCGCGGCCCTGCCCGTGGCCACGATGTCGTCGGACGCGAGGTAGACCGCCCACGCGTGCGGGTCGTCCTCCGTCTCGGGCAGCGCCGGCGACATTCCCGCCACCGGCTCGCCGTCCACCAGGGCGTTGCAGTAGCCGCCGTAGCCCGGGTCCGAGGGCGTGAACCGCCACCCGAGCACGGTGGCGTAGAAGTCCATGGAACGGTCCAGGTCGGAGACCATGATGTCCACCCAGCACGGGGCTCCTGTGGGCCATCGGTCGATGCGCTCGGTCATCCCTGAGTCCTCTCGTCGCGGGCCGGAACAGGTTCCGCCCGGGTGACTGCGACGCCGACCGCACCCGCGCGGCCCTTCGTCCCCCCATGGTCGTCCCCCGGGCCCCGGTTGGGAACACCTCCGCCGTCATCTGCGGGGTACCGGCGCGGGGACCGGCGGTCCTGATGCTCGCGAGCGGCGCCGTCCGCCGTCGTCCTGGTGACGGTGCTCCGCGCCGTCGGCGGCGAGGAGGAGGACCGCGGTCCCCGGGGGAGCATTAACATTGCTCGTTTCCTGACGGGGCCCGCGATCCGTTCCTAGACTCGGAGCCAGGACAGAGGCCACGGCCGAGGCCGGAGCCCTCCCCGGGGGGGATCGACGAGGACAGCATGCGTGCGTGGTGGATCCATGAGCCCGGTCCCGCCTCCGGCGGGCCGATGCGGTTCGGGCAGTGTCCCGACCCCGTGCCGGGTGCCGGGGAGCTGCTCGTCCGGGTGCGGGCCTGCGGGGTGTGCCGCACCGATCTGCACCTCGTGGAGGGCGATCTCCCGCTGCACCGGGCGGGGGTGATCCCGGGCCACGAGATCGTCGGCGAGGTGGTGGACCGGGGCCCGGGCTGCGCCCGGTTCCGGAGGGGCGAGCGCGTGGGCGTCGCGTGGCTGCGGCACACCTGCGGGCGCTGCCGGTTCTGCCGACGCGGCCGGGAGAACCTCTGCACGACCCCGCGCTTCACCGGCTGGGACCAGGACGGCGGCTACGCGGAACTCACCCTGGTCCCCGAGGCCTTCGCCTACCGCCTGCCCGAGGAGTTCGACGACGAGCACGCGGCCCCGCTGCTGTGCGCCGGGATCATCGGCTACCGGGCGCTGCGGCGGGCGCAGCTGCCCCCCGGAGGCCGGCTGGGCATCTACGGCTTCGGCGCCTCCGCCCACCTGGCCGCCCAGGTGGCCCTGCACCAGGGCGCGGAGGTGCACGTCATGACCCGCTCGGAGGCGGCGCGGGAGCTGGCCCGCGAGCTGGGCGCGGCCTCCGTGGGCGAGGCCGACGAGCCTCCCCCGGCGCCGCTGGACGCGGCGATCCTCTTCGCCCCCGCAGGCACCCTCGTGCCCCCGGCGCTGCGCGCCCTGGACCGGGGCGGCACCCTCGCCCTCGCCGGGATCCACCTCAGCGACATCCCGGCCCTCGACTACGCCGCGGAGCTCTTCCAGGAGCGGCAGCTGCGCAGCGTGACCGCCAACACGAGGCAGGACGGCGAGGAGTTCCTGCGGCTGGCCGCCCGGCTGGGGCTGCGCCCCACGACCGTCCCCTATCCCCTGCGTGCGGCGGACCGGGCCCTCGCCGACCTGGCCGCGGACCGGGTCACGGGCGCCGCCGTGCTGCGCCCGTGAGCCGCGACGCCGGTCCCGCGCGCGGGGCCGTGACATCGCCGCCGACCTCTGCTGCCCGGACGCCCCGCACGGGGCTCCGCCCACCGTCCGACTCCCCAGGAGCGTCCATGAACGACCACTCCGTCTCCCGCCCATCCCATCCGTCCGACCGGCAGGGCGCCCCCCGCCGCACCAGACCCGGGCAGTGGGTGCTGCTGGTCCTGGGCGCCCTCCTGACCGCCCTGGGCCTGGCGGCCCTGGTCGGCGGTCTCGTCCTGGCCGGCGCCGCAGCGGCCCAGCAGGACGGGCGCTTCCTCACCGCGCCCCCGGACCGGCACCAGACCATCACCTACGCCCTGGTCGGCCCGCCCGCCGTGCTCGACGTCGGCGGCGCCGGGCTGTCCCCCGTGCCCTTCCTGGATCGGCTGGGTCAGGTGCAGGTGCGCGTGACGGCGGCGGATCCGCAGCAGGACATCTTCGTGGGCGTGGCCGAGACCGCCGACGTCGAGCGGTACCTCGAGGGCGTGGCCCACGCCGAGCTGGGCAGTGCCACGGAGTCCGAGGACGACACCCGCTCCCGGGTGCCCGGCGAGCGGGTGCCCGACCGGCCCGGGAACCAGACCTTCTGGACCGACTCCGACCAGGGTCCCGGCACCCGGGAGCTGACCCTGGACGTGCGCTCGGGCAGCTGGACGCTGGTGGTGATGAACGCTGACGCCACCCGGCCGGTCTGGGCGGACCTGCAGCTCGGGGCGCGCTCCGAGCTGCTGGGCCCCCTGGCCGGCGGCCAGCTGGTGGGCGGCCTGACCGGTCTGGTCGTGGGCGTCCCGCTGCTGCTGCTCGGCGCCGCCGGACTGGGCCGTGACATCGACCCGCGCACCCCGCCGCGCGGCACAGGTCCGGGCGCGGCCCTCGCCGCGGCCCCGGGGCGGGACGGGGGGACCCCGCCACCGATGTACCCGGTGCGCCTGGCCGGCTTCCTGGACGCCCGGCTGTCCCGCTGGCTATGGCTGGTCAAGTGGTTGCTGGTGATCCCGCACCTGATCGTGCTGGCCGTGCTCTGGTTCGCCCTCCTGGTGACCACGGTCGCCGCCGGGTTCGCCGTCCTGTTCACAGGCCGGTACCCGCCCTCGTGGTTCTCCTTCTGCGTGGGGGTCCTGCGGTGGAGCTGGCGGGTGGCGTTCTACTCGTACTCGGCCCTGGGCACCGACCGGTACCCGCCCTTCACCCTGGCGCGCGCGGACCATCCGGCGGAGCTCGAGGTCGCCTATCCGGAGCGCCTGTCCCGGGGCCTCGTGCTCGTGAAGTGGTGGCTCCTGGCGATCCCCCACCTGCTGATCCTGGGGGTGCTCACGGGCGGCGGCGGCACGTGGAGCACCAGCCGCAGCGGCGACGACGGCACGACGACCACCAGCTGGGGACCGTCGCTGCTCGGGCTGCTCGTGCTCGTGGCCGCCGTGATCCTGCTCTTCACGGGCCGGTACCGTCCCGAGCTGTTCGCGCTGATCATGGGCATCAACCGCTGGGTCAACCGGGTCCTCGCCTACGTCCTGCTCATGCGGGACGAGTACCCGCCGTTCCGGCTCGACCAGGGGCCCGTCGAGCCCCCGCCCCACGCGCCGGCGCCCTGGTCCGCTCCGGAGCAGGACCGGCCGCACGACCGGCCGCAGGACCGGCCCGAGGACGGGCGAGGCGGTCGGGACCCGGTCCGCTGAGCAGGACGTCCTCCCATATCGGCCGTTCCGGAAGGACCGTTCCGGGAGGGCCGTTCCGGGAGGGCCGTTCCTGGAGAGCCGTGCCCGGAGCGCGGCGCCCGGAGCGCGGCGCCCGGAGCACAGTCCCATGGCGACCGGCCCCGGAGAGCCGCTCAGCGGAAGCGGACGTCCTGGATCCGCGCCCGGAAGAACTCGCCCTCGGCCTGCCGCTCGGTGCCCCACGCCCAGCCGGCGCGCAGGACGGTGGCCACGCGCACGCCGGCGACCTCGGCCTCCTCGGACAGGGCGACCCCGAAGGGGTGGCGGCCGTATCCGGTGCCGCCGGGATCACCCCACCGCTGCATGCTCAGCTCCTGGAGCCGGCCCTCCGGGTCGACCCGGATCAGGGCGTCCTCGCGCTCCCTGTCGAGGACCCAGGACATGACGGCGGTGTCCGGCGAGGGCCCCTCCGACCAGGTGGCGCCCAGGCAGGCCGTCGGCACGGTGACCCCCTCGCCGGCGAGCCGCCCCGCGGCGCTGCGGGTGACGTCCGGCCCCGCGGCGGACAGCACGGGCAGGAGGCCCAGCAGCCGCCACCGCATCTCGCCCCCGCCGGGGCCGTACCGGTCGTAGCCCGCGGCCGGCAGGCCGCGGACCCGGGTGCGGGCGGCCCACACGAAGCCGATCCCGGGAGCGATGATCTGCCGGGCGGAGAAGGCCCGCCACGAGCCGCCGAGCCGGATCTCGCCGCGCATCGACAGCTCTGCCGCGGCCCATGCCGGGGTGCCGGGCGGCACGGCACGCCCCAGCCAGCGGCGCGCGGGCTCGGGCAGGCCGGCGATCGCCGCAGTGTCCACCGGGGGCGGCACCAGGTGGCCCGGGCGCTCCAGGTCCGCCCAGTGCCGGCGGGCGCCGCGCGGCAGCCGCCCGGTCACGGCCGGCTCCTGAGCATCACGACGGCGGCGGCCGGCAGGTACCACAGGACGGGCACGGGAGCGGAGCGCGACAACGTCCGGGACCGGGTCATGCTCCCAGGCTAGACCCGCGGCCCGCGCCGGTCCTCCCGGGGCCGCCGGACACCGCGGAGCTCCGGCATCCTCGGTCACACTCGGACACGGGCCTGTTCGTCTCCGTCAACGGCGACGGCGTCCGCGCGCTCAGCACCGCGGTGCTGCGGCAGCGCCTGGCCGGCACGATCCGGCGCCGCGGTGGCGCACCGGAGTCCGGGCGTTGACGGACCGCTGGGACCGCACCAGCATGAGTGCCACGGGCCGCCGACGGAGCGGCCGGGCGGGACTCCGGGTCCCCGAGCAGCGGGAGGACGATCATGACGCGCACCGGCACCAGGAGGAGCACCCGGTGGAAGGACCTCACGCCGGGGCAGCAGACCGCGCTGCTGACCCTGGCGTCCGTGCAGGTCTCATTGGCGGCCACCGCCTGGGCGGACCTCGCCCTGCGCCCCGCGGCGGAGGTCAACGGCAGCAAGGGGAAGTGGGCGGCGGTCATCGCCGTCAACTTCGTGGGACCGGTCCTGTACTTCCGGCGCGGCATCCGGCGCTGAGTGGCGCCGGACGGCACTCCGCACGCGCGGCCGGGGGCGCCGTCCGAGGTTACGGGATAACGATTCAGCACGGTACGGGAAGTGCTTAGCGATCGCATACGCGCGGACTAGACTGGTCCCACCTGCAGTTCCGTCCGCTCCGCAGGAGCCGGGCACCGGTGGACCGAGGTCCCGGGCCCCCTCTTGAGCGCACGGCCAGTCGCCGGCCGGTGGGGGTCGACCGGCGTACCACCTGCCGTCCGGCGACCCGGACCGAGTTCTCCGCTCCTCGGAACCTGGAGGTTCCACCATGAAACGCTCACCGACGGCCCGCCTGCTCAGCGGGCTCTCCGCGGCGGCGCTGGCCGCCACCGGCATCGCCCTCGCCGGACCGGCCCACGCCGTGTCCGCCCAGGGATTTCTCTCCTACGTGGACGGCTGGCGCGTCGGCCAGCACGTCCGCGAGCTCGCCGACGTCAACGGGGACGGCCGCGCCGACGTCGTGGCCTTCGGCGACCCCGGCGTCTTCGTCGCCTACGGCCAGGCCAACGGCACCTTCGCCGCCCCGGTCCTGAAGGTCCGCGACTTCGGCACCGCGCAGGGCTGGCGCACCGACCGGCACCCGCGACAGCTCGCCGACGTCGACGGCGACGGCCGCGACGACATCGTCGGCTTCGGCAACGCCGGCGTGATCGTGTCCTACGCGCAGCCCGACGGCAGCTTCACGGCGCCGGCCCTGAAGCTCCGCGAGTTCGGCTGGAACCAGGGCTGGCGGGTCGACCAGCACGTCCGCGAGCTGGCCGACCTCTCCGGCAACGGCACCGAGGACATCGTGGGCTTCGGCTACTCGGGCGTGACCATCTCGCACGGCCGGGCGGACCGCGCCTTCGACGGCACCGGCAAGCGGATCGACAGCTACGGCTGGGACCGCGGCTGGCGGATCGACAAGAACCCGCGGATGCTCGCCGACATGGATGGCAACGGGACCACCGACATCGTCGGCTTCGGCGACGCCGGGACGTACGTCTCCTACTTCTCGGCGCCCGGGGACACGTTCACCCAGCCCGCGCTGGAGGTCCGCGACTTCGGTCACGCCCAGGGCTGGCGGGTCGACCAGCACCCCCGGGACGTCGGCAACGTCAACGGTCACCTTCCCCCGGACGTCGTCGGGTTCGGCCACCGCGGCGTCCTCGTCGCCTACTCCCGGCCCTTCGCCCAGGGTGAGCCGAAGTACCTCCCGGTCACCCTCGAGGTCGCCGACTTCGGCGCGGCGCAGGGCTGGCGCACCGACCGGCACCCCCGGGACCTCGCCGACATCGACGGCGACGGGATCCTGGACGTGGTCGGCTTCGGCAACGGGGGCGTGCACGTGGCCTACGGGGACGACAACGCCTTCCGCGGACCCGAGCTGACGTCCACCTCGTTCGGCTGGTCGGCCGGCTGGGACCCGGCGCGGTATCCGCGCCTGCTCGGGGACGTCAACGGCGACGGCCGTGACGATGTGGTCGGCTTCGGGTACTCCGCCACCTACGTCGGACTGTCCTGAGCACGCGAGCGGGGCGGCCGCCCGGCCGTCCCGCTCCGGGCTCACCCGTGCATCGCCCTCCCGCGCCCTCGGGCCGGGCGTCGCGGGCCGGCCGTCGCGGGCCGGCCGGGGCAGCTCCGCCCGACGGGGAGGACGGGCCGCGGTTCAGGTGAGGAACGCGCGCAGCGAGCGCTCCGCCGCCCGGTAGGTGGCGGCGTCGATGGTCTCGCCGGCCAGGAACCGGTCGATCACCCGCGGGTCCGTGTAGGAGCTGCGGGCGATGGCGGGCGTGTTGCCCAGGTGCTCGGCGACCTCCCGCATCGCGGCGGAGACCGCCTTCTTCCGGGCGCTCTCGCTGGGGCGGGTGTCGGCGCGGGCGGCCAGCGCCATCGCGGCGGTCACCGTTCCCTGCCAGGTGCGGAAGTCCTTGGCGGTGAAGTCGGGCCCGCAGCGGTCCCGCACGAAGTCGTTGAGCCGGGCGCTGGTGATGCCGGCCCACTGCCCGCTCTCGTCGAGGTACGCGAGCGCGGTCTCGTCGGGGCCGCGCTCCAGCATGGGGGCGAGCGCCGCGGCGAGGTCGGCGTCCCGGACGGTCAGCGTCCAGCGGTGCCCGCTCTTGCCCGGGAAGTCGAGGTGCACGTCCTGCCCGTCCACCCGCACGTGCTGGACCAGCAGGGTCGTCACGCCGTAGGAGCCGTTCGACTGGGCGTACTCCTCGTTGCCGACGCGCAGGGCGGCCTCGTCCATGAGCCGGAAGGCCGCCGCGCACGCCTTCTCCTCCGTGGTGCCCTCCGACCGCAGCAGCCGGGTGACGGCCGGGCGGGCCTGCGGCAGCGTGTCGCCGAAGTCCAGGACGCGGTCGAACTTCTCACGGTCCTTCAGCTCCCGCCACCGGGGGTGGTAGATGTACTGGCGCCGCCCGGCGTCGTCGACGCCCGTGGCCTGGATGTGCCCGTTGGGCTGGGGGCTGATCCACACGTCCTTCCAGGCCGGCGGGATCGCGAGCCGGCGGATCCGATCCAGCTCGTCCCGGTCCTGGACCTTCGTGCCGTCAGCGTGCCGGTAGGCGAAGCCCTTCCCGTACCCGCGGCGGCTGATCCCGGGACGGTGGCAGTTGCTGCGCCGCAGTCGGGGCGTGCGGGGCTTGGCTGGGCTCTGCTGCGTGGCGGCCATCGTGTCCTTCCGGATCGGCTCCGGGACCACCCCGGGGAAACCAAGTCTACTGACTGTCGGTGCCCGTGGGGAGGCGACCGGCGGCGCCGAGCAGCCACAGGTCCGCGGCGACCAGGGCGCGCGCCGGTCGCCGCAGCCGGGGTGCGCCGGTGACCGAACGGGCCCCGGTCACTCGGGCGGGCGCGGTGGCGGTCCCGCAGGGCTGCTGCGCTCCCCGGCCCGGGGGGGCAGTAGCCCTGCGGGACCGCCGGCCGGCGGCGTTGCCCGGACTGCTCCTAGGGTTCCTCGCGGGACCCCGGGTCCGACGCTGCGCCGCGCCGGATCAACAGCTGCGCCCTGACGGCGACCGCGCAGAGGACGGCACTGATGACGACGACTCCCCAGTCGCCCCGGACGACGCTGATCACAGCGACCGTCATGGCGATCAGCGCAGCGACAGCAGGCAGGAACCTCATCGACGCTCCCCTCCTACGGTGTGCAGGGGTTCCATTCCATCATGCAGGACGCAGGCGGTGTCCGGCCGTGGCGCTCAGCGGACGGGCAACGGCGCGGCCACCGGGTTCACCAGGGTCCCGGCGTACTGCAGGGACGCGGCCTGGTCGGCGAGGTCGACCATCTGCAGGGTGTTGAGCAGCTGCAGCCGGTTGAGGCAGGAGTGCTCGAAGCGGGGCGCGAAGAGGGGCACGCGCTCCGCGCCGGCCGGGCCGGCGTCGGCGACCTCCTGCAGGCACCGCGCCGCGAGCTCCCAGAACTCGTCCGCCGCCAGCAGCCCGTCCGCCTCCAGCAGGCCCTCGAGGTGCCGCAGCACCCCGTCGAACACGTCGGTGTGCACGGACAGCGCCGCCGTGGCGGGCGGCACCACGTGCCGGATCCGCTCGATGCCCTCCGGCAGGGGCCGGTCCGTGACGACGGCGACCTCCTCGCCGATGTCCTTCATCAGCGTCCGCCGGGGGACGTGCCCGTCCAGCACGAGGACGACGTTCTCGCCGTGCGGCATGAACACGAGGTCGTGGGCGAGCAGGCACCGTGCCACCGGCGCGAGGTACACGTCGAGCAGCCGCCGCACCCAGTCCGCGGCGGGCAGCCCGGACGCGCGCACGTGCACGGAGACCAGCGGGGTGCCGCCGGCGTCGACGTGCAGGAGGGACGCGAGGGTCGCGATCCGCTCCCCGTCGGCGAGCCGGGGCACGGGGCTCTCCCGCCACAGCGCCGCGAGCATCTTGGTGTGCGGGCCCTCCTCGCCGTGGCCGGATGCCGCGGCGCGGTGGTAGGCGTCCCCCGTGTAGCCGATCGCCGCGACCTCCCGCAGGACCGAGAAGCCGGCCTCCGCGAGCACCGGGTCGGCCGCCACGACGTCGGCGACCCAGTCGTTGATCGCGGGGGTGTCCCGCATGTAGCGGGGCGAGAGACCGCGGAGGAAGCCCATGTTCTGCACGGCCAGGGCGGTCTTCACGTAGTGCCGATCGGGGCGGGAGAGGTTGAAGAACGTGCGGATCGACTGCTGCGCCCGGTGCTCGTCGTCGCCCTCGCCCAGCAGCACGAGGTCCCGGCGGGCGAGGTCGGGGGCGAACGTCACGGCGACCCGGTGCTCCCACTGGTGGGGGTGCACCGGCAGGAGGCAGTATTCCGCCGGGTCCAGGCCCAGGCCGGTGAGCCGGGCCCGGAAGCGGGCCCGCACGGCCGGGGCCAGCTCGCCGGCCCACAGCTGCTCCTCGGTGCGGCCGCGTCCGAGGTCCAGACGGCTGAGCTCCCGGCGGACCGCGAGCCACACGAGGCGCACGGGACGGGCCGCCTCGGGGGCGAAGCGGTCGTGCTCGGTGACGCCCATCCCGATCCGGCCGTTGTTGGCCACGAAGCCCGGGTGCCCCTCGGTCATGGCGGCCTCGACGTCCTGGAAGCCCGCGACCGCCAGCGCGGCCGAGGGCCGGGTGCGGTGCACCAGCTTGTACGCGGCCGAGGCGAGGGTACCGGCGATCTCCTCGAGGTAGGTCGCCAGCAGGTGCGGGGGGATGCCGAGCGCGGGGGCCAGCTCCGTGACCAGCGCCTGGGCGTCCGGCTCGGCGTCCGTGCCGTCCACGGTCCGGCGCAGCGAGCCCTCGTCCGGCACCCAGTGCTCCAGGGCGGTGCGCCGGGCCCGGAACCGGTAGCGGATCCGGTCCTCGCCGGTGCGGACCTCGAAGCACCCCTCCCCCACGGGCTCGGGGACGATCAGCCGCTCGTGGGCGAACTCGGCGAGCGCCTTGCAGCACAGGTGGCGGTGGGCGATCCGCAGGGGGTGCAGGCCGAGGTGCGCGGGCCCTCCGGCGGCCTTCTCCGCAGGGCCCACGACGGCGGCGGGGCCCAACTCGGAGGCCGCGAACTGCTCCGGGGTGCAGGTGCTGAGCAGGGCGGTCTTGCCGGGCAGCTCGAGCGGCCCGTGGACCTCGAAGCCGGCCCGGGCGTTGAGCCGGTGGACGGCGGTGTTGCGGACGTCGGGCTCGACGACGACGCGCCGGGCCCCGCGCTCGTCGAAGAGCCAGCGCAGCGTCGCGGCCATGAGGGCTGCGCTCGTGCCCGGGACGGGAGTCCGGGCGGGGGCGAGGAGCAGGTGCATCCCCACGTCACCGGTGCGGTGCGGGTAGCGGCCGGGGAGGAGCACCGCGCCGGGGTCGTAGGTCTCGACGAGTCCGAGCGGGACGCCGTCGAGGCGGGCCAGCCACGCGTCGCCGTGCGGATCCGCCGCGACGGCCTCGAAGGTGCGCCGGACATGCTCGGGATCGGCGTCGAGCATCTCCCAGAACCGGGACCGGGGGTGGGTGAGCCAGGCGTGCAGGAGCTCGACGGTGGGCGCGTCCGGCACGAGCGGGTCCAGGGTCAGGACACCGCCGGGGGTGGCGAGGCGGGCGGGCAGGGGGCGGCGGGTCATGCGGTCTCCTGGGGGATGTCACGGGGGATGTCGCGGGCGGCGTCCTGGAGGACCGTCCGGGGGACGCTCCGGACGGTGCCCTGGGGGATGCCGAAGGTCTGGAACGCGATGGCAGGCTCGATCGGGTAGACCTCCCGGCCCGTGACGGCCCGGAGGATGACGCTGTTGCGGTAGGCGCCCATGCCGAGGTCCGGGGCGGTCAGGCCGTGGGTGTGCACCTCGGCGTTCTGCACCCAGATCCGGGAGCGCTCGTGGTCGACCGCGTAGTCGCGGGAGACGTCGTAGCGGCCGGTGGCGTCCCACGCGATCCTGTCGAGGACCGGGGCGAGGAAGCCGGGGACCTCGGCGCGGTAGCCGGTGGCCAGCACCAGGGCGCCGGTCGGGTGCCGCCAGCCGCGCTCCAGCTCGTCGTCGTACAGGGAGAGGACCAGCTCGCCGCCGTCCAGCTCGCCGCCGTCCTGCTCGATGCCCGTGAGGGTGGTGTTCGTGGTCAGCAGGCCGGCGGGGCGCCCGTGCACCGATCGGCGGTAGAGCAGCTCGTGGATGTCGTTCACCAGGTCCGAGCTGATCCCCTTGTAGAGGCTCGTGTGCTCGCGGTTGAGCCGGTCCCGCCGGTCCGGGCCGAGGCCGTGGAAGTGGTCCACGTACTCGGGGGAGGTCATCTCGAGGGTGAGCTTCGTGTACTCCATGGGGAAGAACCGCGGGGAGCGGGTGATCCAGTCCACCCGGGGGCCGTCGGCGCCGGAGCGCTCGAGCAGGTCGCGGTAGACCTCTGCGGCGGACTGGCCGCTGCCGAGCACGGTGACGCTGCTCCGCCGGAGCAGCTCCTCGCGGCGGGGCAGGTAGTCGCTGGTGTGCAGGACGGGTCCGGCGGGGAGGTCCAGGCCCTCGGGCACCGCGGGCACCGTGCCGATGCCCAGGACGAGGCGGCGGGTCCGCCACTGCTCCGTCCCGGCGGCCGTCCGGGCCGTGACCACGTAGGCGTCGTCGGCGGGGTCGTGGTCGACGGCCACGACCTCCCGGCCCCAGTGCAGACTGTCGAGCTGCTCGCTCGCCCACCGGCAGTAGGCGCTGTACTCGGCGCGCAGCGGGTTGAAGTCCTCCCGGATGTAGAACGGGTACAGCCGCCCGGCCCGCTTGAGGTAGTTGAGGAACGAGTACGGGGAGGTGGGGTCGGCCAGGGTGACGAGGTCGGCGAGGAACGGGACCTGGATGGTGGCGTCCTCGAGCATCAGCCCCAGGTGCCAGTCGAAGGCGTGCTTCGCGTCGAGGAACACCGCGTCGAGGTCCTCCAGCGGGGCGGCGAGGCAGGCCAGGCCCAGGTTGAAGGGCCCGATCCCGATGCCCAGCAGGTCGTGCACGTGCCCGGTCGCGGGGGCCATCAGCGGGCTCCTGCCGCGGCCTCGAGCGGACGGGGCGCGGCGGCGTCCCGCCCGGCGGCGCGGACGAGCTCGAGCACCTGCTGCACGTCGTCCGTGGTCGTCGCCGGGTTCAGGAACGTGAGCTTCAGGCAGCGGCGGCCGTCGAGGACGGTCGAGGCGACCACGGCGCGGCCGGAGTCGAACAGCGTGTTCCGGACCGTCTCGACGAGCCGGTCGGCGGCGTCGTCGGCGCCCGGGGGCACGTGCCGGAACAGGACGGTCGAGAGCACGGGCCGGGCCACCAGCTCCAGGTCGGGGGCCTCGTCGACGATGCGTCCCGCTTCCTGGGCGAGCTCGAGCACCCGGTCGAGAGCGCGGCCGATGCCCTCGGCGCCGACGGTGCGCAGGGTCATCCACAGCTTCAGGGCGTCGAAGCGGCGCGTGGTCTGCAGGGACTTGTCCACGAGGTTGGGCTGCACCGCGTGCCGGGGGTTCAGGTACTCGGCGCTCCACGTGGAGAAGCGCAGGTTCCGCCCCTCCCGCACCAGCAGGGCGGAGGCGGCGACCGGCTGGAACCAGGACTTGTGGAAGTCCACCGTGACGGAGTCCGCCCGTTCGATCCCGTCCAGCCGGTGACGGTGGGCCGGCGAGACGAGCAGGCCGCCGCCGTAGGCGGCGTCGACGTGGAGCCAGACGTCGTGGGCGGAGCACGCCCGGGCGACGTCGGCCAGGGGGTCGATCGCCCCCAGGTCGGTGGTGCCGGCCGTGGCCACGACCGCGGCGACCTCCCCGCCGGAGGCGGCGACGTCGTGCAGGGCGCGCTCGAGGGCGACCGGGTCCATGGCCCCGTCCCGGGCGGCGGGCACGGGCACGACCGCGTCCGGGGACAGGCCCAGCAGGTGCGCCGCCTTCGCGACGCTGAAGTGGGCGTGCTCGCCGGCCACGATCCGCAGCCGCCCGAGCCGTTCCCGGCGGGACGCCGGGTGCGACCGGGACAGGCGGTCCTCCCGGGCCGTGAACAGGGCCTGGAGGTTGGACTGGGTGCCGCCGGTTGTGAACACGCCGTCCGGCTCCCCCGCCGTGGGGAAGCCGATCCGCGCGGCGGTCCAGTCCACGATCCGCTGCTCGACCAGGGTCGCGGTGGTGCTCTGGTCCCAGGTCTCGACCGCCGTGTTCACCGCGGCGGTGAGGGCCTCGGCGGCCACCGCGGGAATGGCCACGGGACAGTTGAGGTGGGCCATGTAGCCCGGGGTGTGGAAGTGCACGGCGTGGTCGAGGTACAGCCGCCGGGTCTCCTCGACCACGGCGCCGAGATCCCCGAGGGGCCGTTCGAGGTCCACGGCGGCGACCAGCTCCTCCAGCTCCTCGGGTGTGGCGGCGGAGCGGGGGCTCCGGGTGCCGGCGAGGTGGACGGCGAGCGTGTCGACGGTCTCGTGCAGGGCGTGGGCGTACTGCGCCGGGGTGTCGTGGGTCAGCAGGAAGTCGTGCATGGGCTCCTCGCAGGGGGTCGGCGGGGGCACTGGGCCCCTCGTGGGGTGAGGCAAGGCTCACCTAACCACATCGGCGGACCGATTACATCATGCTCGTGTTGCGTATTCGCCGGATCACACCCTAGGGTGATCCCTGTCTTGCTGGTTAGGCAACCCTTGCCTCACCTCGTTCCGCACCGACGGCCCCGCCGTTGACGTCCGAAAGGGTGGCCGTGGCCTCTCTGCTCCCCCGCGCTCCGCGCCCGCTGTTCCCCGCCCCGTCCACCGCCCGCCGCGCCCTCGCCCCGGCAGCCCTGCTGGCCGCGGGGGCCCTGGTTCTCACCGGGTGCTCCACCGGCCCGGCGGGCGGGCAGTCCGGGAGCGGGACCGCGTCCGCGGCGGGCGCCACCGGCGAGTTCCCGCGCACCGTCGAGCACGCGTTCGGCGAGACCACGATCGAGGAGGCCCCCGAGCGCGTGGCCACGGTGTCCTGGGTCAACCACGACGTGGCGACCGCCCTCGGCGTGGTCCCGGTCGGGGTGCCCGCCCTCGACTTCGGCGCCAACGAGAACGGGTCCACCGACTGGTTCGACGCCGCGCTGGAGGAGTCCGGCGCTGAGGCCCCGGAGACCTATCCCGAGACGGACGGCATCAACTTCGAGGCCATCGCGGCGCTGCAGCCCGACGTCATCCTGGGTGCCTACTCCGGGATGACGCAGGAGGACTACGACAAGCTCTCGAAGATCGCCCCGGTCGTCGGCTACCCCGAGGGCGCCGTGGCCTACGGGACGTCCTGGCAGGACTCCACGGAGCTCATCGGCCAGGCCCTCGGCCGGGAGGAGCGGGCCGCCGAGGTCGTCGCGGACGTGGAGCAGCAGATCGAGGACGCCGCCGCCGAGTACCCGGCGCTGGAGGGCACCTCGTTCGTGTACGGCACGCTCGACCCGTCCGCGGCCGACCAGATCTCCGCCTACACGCGGGACGACAACCGGCCGAAGTTCCTCGAGTCCCTCGGCATGGAACAGTCCGAGGCGGTCGAGCGGGCTGCCCAGGGCAAGGAGACCTTCTACCTCCCGTTGTCCTCCGAGGAGGCCGACAAGCTGACCTCCGACATCTTCGTCAGCTGGGCCGAGGACGAGGGCGTGCACAAGGCCATCGAGAACGACCCCCTGCTCAGCAAGATCCCGGCGGTCGCCGACGGCGCCCTGGTGCTCCAGACAGACCCGCAGGAGGTGCTCTCGGTCTCGGCGGCCTCCCCGCTGAGCATCCCGTGGGCGCTCGAGAACGTGCTGCCGGACATCGCCGAGGCCGCCGCCTCCGCCGGCGGCCGGTGAGACCGCGGTCCCGGTGAGCAGCACGGGCACGGTCGCCCCCGCCCGGCCGACCCGGCAGGTCCCCGGCGCCGCACCGCGGCGCCGGGGCCTCGCGCTGTCCGCGGCCGTGCTGCTGCTGGTCCTGGCCGCCGCGGCCTCCCTGTTCTGGGGGGCCCGCTCGGTGGACCCGGCCACCGTGGTCTCCGTGCTCACCGGCCTGCCGGCCGCTCTGCTCGACGGGGGCTGGTCGCAGGTCTCCGCCGGACTGGGCATCGACGCCGCCGTGGTGCAGAGCCGGATCCCGCGAACCCTGACCGCGGTGCTCGTGGGGGCGGCCCTGGCCGTGGCGGGTGCCGGCATGCAGGGGGTCAGCCGCAATCCGCTGGGCGATCCGGGACTGCTGGGGCTGACCGCCGGCGCGGCGTGCGCGGTGGTCCTCGGGATCGGCTGGCTCGGCGTGGTGGCCACGTGGCAGCTCACCGCGCTGGCCCTGACCGGCTCGGCCGTGGCCGCCGTGCTGGTCTTCGGCTCGTCCCGGCTCGGCGGCGGCGCCCCGACCCCGGTGGGCCTGGTCCTGTCCGGCGCGGCCGTCAACGCCGGCTTCACCGCGCTGACCACCTCCGTGGTGCTCGTCCTGCCCGCGGTGCTGGACCGTTACCGGTTCTGGAGCATCGGCTCGGTCGCGCGCGCCGAGACCACCGACCTCGCCGCCGTGGCGCCCCTCGTGCTGCTCGGCGTGCTCCTGGTGCTCGGCGGCTCCTCGGGACTCAACGCCATGGCCCTGGGCGACGAGCTCGCGCACGGGCTGGGCGTGGACCTGGGCGTGCAGCGCTTCCTGGTGTTCGTGGGCGTGGTCCTGCTCTCCGGCTCGGCCACGGCGCTCGCCGGACCCATCGCCTTCGTGGGGCTGCTCGTGCCCCACGCCGTGCGCCGCCTCCTCGGCGGCGACTACCGCTGGATCGTCCTGTTCAGCGTGGTCCTCGGCCCCGTGCTGATCCTGCTGGCGGACGTCCTGGGCCGGGTGCTGACCCCGCCCCAGGAGATCCATGTGGGCGTCACCACGGTGGTGCTGGGCGTGCCGGTGCTGCTGGCGCTGCTGCGCCGGGGACGGAGCGTGACCCTGTGACCCCCGCCGTGCTCGCCCCCGCGCCCGCCGCCCCCGAGGAGCCCGGCGCCGCCGAGCTCGTGCGGGGCGTGCGCCGTGACCGGTCCCGCCGCACCCGCAGGGCGATCACCCTGCTGTGCCTGGCGCTGCTCGCGGCCCTGGCCGTGCGCGTGCTGCTCGGGCGCTACACCGTGACGGTCCCCGACTTCGTCGCGATCCTCGCCGGGGAGCAGATCCCCGGGGCGAGCTTCATCGTGCTGCAGGAGAAGCTGCCGCGCGCCGTGCTGGGCGCGCTCGCCGGGACCGCCCTCGGCTGCTCCGGCGCCCTGTTCCGCCGGGTGCTCCGCAACCCCCTGGCCAGCCCGGACATCCTGGGCATCACCTACGGCGCCGCAGCGGGGGCCGTGGCCGGCACCGCGGTGTGGGGCCTGCGGGGCACGGCCGTGTCCTGGACCGCCCTGGCCGGGGCGCTGCTCGCCGCGGCCCTCATCGCCACCGCCTCGGTGCGGCTGCGCACCGGCGGGATCGTGGGCGAGCGCTTCCTGCTCGCTGGGATCGGCGTGGCCGCGCTCGCCCAGGCCCTCACCGCGGCCCTGCTGGTGCGGCTGTCGCTGAACTCCGCCCAGGACGCCGCCCTCTGGACCGCGGGCTCGCTCAACGCCGCCACGTGGGACCGGATCACCGTCCTCGGGGCGTGCCTGGCGCTGGCGGTGCCCGCGGCCGTGGCGGTGCACCGCGCGCTCGAGCCGGCCGAGCTCGGCCCGGAGCTGGCGGCGGGACTCGGGGCGCGCCCGGCGCGCAGCCGGGCCCTCGCGCTGGGCCTGGGCGTGCTGCTGGCCGCCGTGGCCACCGCCGCGACCGGCCCGCTCGCCTTCGTGGCACTGATGTCCACCCCGGTGGCCACCGCCCTGACCCGCGGACGGACCTCGATCGTGGCGTGCGCCCTCGTGGGCGCCGTGGTCGTGGTGGTCGCCGACTCCATCGGCGCGGGCCTGCCGGCGCAGGTGCAGCTGCCGGCCGGTGTGGTCACCGGCGCCGTGGGCGCCCCCGTGATGCTGTGGCTGCTCGTGCGGCAGCGGAGAGGAGCCCTGGCATGAGCCCCGAGCTGCGCCCCGACCTGCGCCCCGTGCAGGACCCCGGGGCCGACGTCCCCGCGTTCCGGATGCGCGGCCTGTCCCTGGGCTACGACGACCGCACCGTGGTCCGGGAGGTGGACCTCGACATCCCGCACGGGGCCACCACCGTGCTCATCGGCGCCAACGGCTGCGGCAAGACCACGCTGCTCAAGGGCCTGTCCCGGCAGCTGCGTCCGCTCGCCGGCACGCTCGAGGCGGACGGCCGCGGCGTGCGCGAGTGGCACGCCCGCCAGTACGCCCGCTCGGTCAGTCTCCTGCCGCAGTCGCCCGTGGTCCCGGAGGGCCTGACCGTCGCCGAGCTCGTGGAGCGCGGACGGCACCCGCACCGCCGGTGGTGGGGCGCGCCCTCCCCCGACGACGACGCGGCCGTGGCCCGGGCGATGGAGCTCACCGAGCTCACGGCCCTGGCCGGGCGGCCCGTGGAGGAGCTCTCCGGCGGGCAGCGCCAGCGGGTCTGGATCGCCCTGACCCTGGCCCAGCGCGCCCGCACGATGCTGCTCGACGAACCCACCTCCTACCTCGACCTGGCGCACCAGGTGGACCTGCTGGACATGCTCCGGGGGCTGGCGCACCCGGACGGGCCGGGTGGTGGCCGGGCGACCGTCGTCGCCGTCCTGCACGAGCTGAACCTGGCCGCGCGCGTGGCCGACCGGCTCGTGGCGATGGCCGCGGGGCGGATCGTGGCCGTGGGCACACCCGCCGAGGTGCTCACCCCCGGGCTGCTGGCCGAGGTCTTCGGGCTCCGGGCGGACGTCGCCCGGGACCCCGTGGGCGGGCGGCCCGTCGTCCTGCCCCGCGGGCGGGCCCGCGAGGGCTCCCACCCCGCGCCCATCGACGCCCCCGTGTTCCTGGACCCCGCGCCCCGAGCGGCCGCCGCCGAGATCGGAAGGACCCTGCTGTGACCGTCGCCTCCACCCCCGAGAGCACCGCCGCCCACGCCGCCCCCGTGCTGTGCGTCGAGGCCGCCGTGACGTCCGTGACCCAGCTGTGCCCGTCCTTCCGCCGGATCACCCTCGCGGGCCCGGAGCTCGCCGGCCTGTCCCCCGCCCTCGTCGGGGCCGGGGACCGGACCCGGTGCCGCGACGCCTACATCAAGCTTCTGGTCCCGCCCCCCGGCCGCGAGCCCGAACGGGCGGACCTGTCCCTGGGCCTGCGGGAGGGCTGGTTCGCCCGGCCCGCCGAGGAGCGCGGCTGGATGCGCACCTACACCGTGCGCGGCGTCCGGCGCACCACGTTCTGCGGGATGGTGGTCCCGGAGCTCGTGATCGACGTCGTGGTGCACGGCGGGCACGCCCAGGACGGCCCGGGCAGCCGGTGGGCGGCCACGGTGTCCCCCGGCGAGCGCGTGTACCTGCTCGGGCCCGGCCCGCAGGAGCGGCCCTGGGCGGCGTGGGACCACGGCGGTGCCCAGCGCGTCCTCGCCGTCGGGGACGAGACCGCCGCCCCCGCCCTGATGTCCGTCGCGGAGGAGTTCACGGACGCCCACCACGGGCTGCCCGCCGGGGGGATCCGACCCCGCCTCGACGTGGTGCTCGAGGTCCCGCACCCGGAGGACGTCACCGCCCACTGCCTGCCCGCCGACCTGCAGGACGTGCAGCTGCACGTCCTGCCCCGCGCCGGGGGCGCCGAGCCGGCCGGGCACGGGCACCGGGCCGCGGTGCGCCTGGCGAGCCTGCTCGAGCTGCCCGGCTCAGCCGTGGACGACGTCCTGGCGGGCCGCCGTCCGCAGCGCGGCCGCGCGACGCCCGCCCTGTCGGTCGCGGAGAACGCCGCCGAACCCCGGGCGTGGTCGGTGGCCGTCCCCGCCCGCGCCGACGTCCCCTACGTGTTCCTCGCCGGTGAGTCCGGCACCGTCAGGGCGCTGCGCCGGCTGTGCGTCGACGCGGCGGGCATCCCGAAGGACCACGTCTCCTTCATGGGCTACTGGCGGCAGGGCCAGGCGGAGTCCTGAGCGGGCGCGGGTCCCTGGATCCCGGCGCCGGGGACCGGGTTCTCAGCCCCCGGCGGGCGCGGCCTCGGGAACGCGCCGCGCGCCGGTGACCCGCGCCGTGATCTCCTCCAGCGGCCCCCGCGGGAACCGGCGCAGCCACAGGTGGGCGAAGCTCAGCACGGCGGCGCAGACGACCAGCCAGCCGAGGACGGTGACGGGCAGCCGGTACGACGACGCGCCCACGGCCAGACCCGCGCCCCAGCCGTAGAACAGGGCCGAGGCCACCAGGTTCTGCAGCAGATAGCAGCTCAGGGCGGTCCGCCCGACCTCCGCGAGCCGGCGGGCGGCCCAGGACGGTCGGCGGCCGGCTCGGCGCACGCCGAGGTGGGCCACGAACGCCAGCAGACCCGTCGCCACGACCGGGGCGGTGGTGTAGCGGGCGAGGAAGGCACCGGCCTGTCCGCCCAGGACGTTCAGGCCGAGGTCCAGGGGCAGAGCGGCGCCGAGGCCCAGGACCATGAGCCGTCGCCGCCACCGGCCGCCCTCCGGGGCGAAGAGACCGGCCTCCCACAGGAACCGTCCGGTGAGGAACACGGCCACCCCCAGCCCGAGGATCAGGACGGGCTCGGCGCGGAACAGGACGACGGCGTCCACGCGCAGCAGCACGAGCTCCCACCACGTGCCGTCGGCGTAGGGGTTCGGACGGGACACGGCTCGGGCCGGGTCCCCGGCGGGGACGACGACGAGGACTGCCGTCAGCGCCCCGATCGCCGCGACGTGCGCCGCGGCGCACAGCAGGGCGGCGACGCGCTGCACCCGCTCCGAGGTGGTCACCAGCCATGCCACGACCATCCCCGTCAGCGCGTAGCCCATCAGGACGTCGAACTCGATGATCAGCAGGTAGTTGACGAGCCCGTCCAGGAACAGGACCCCTGCCCGCACCCCGTAGGAACGGGGCCACGGGCGTCCGCGCCGCCGGGCGGACGCGTGCTGGACGGCGAGCCCGATCCCGAAGAGGAGCATCAGCAGGCCCAGGAACTTTCCGTTGGCCGCGGCCATCAGCAGCGCCTGGACCAGCCGTGAGACCTCGTCGACGGTCCCGGCGAGGGGGTCGATCAGATAGCCCAGGAAGCCGCCCGGATGGCTGAAGATCCAGATGTTGGTGGCGAGCGTGCCGAGGATCGCGAGGCCGCGCGCCACGTCGAGGGCCGCGACGCGGGAGGGTCCGGTGGGAGGAACGGGCATGGGTCCACCCTGCTACGTCCCCGGCCCGCTGCGGATCCAACGGAGGACGGATCTGCGGGACCGGTCAGCCGTCGGGCGGCCGCGGGGTGACGCGCAGGACGGCGTCGTCGTCGCCGTTGGAGGTGGTGACCCACAGGGCGCCCTCGTCGTCGAGGGTCAGCGAGCGCAGCCGGCCGTGCTCGTTCTCCAGCTCCGCCATGCGGGTCCCCCCGGTGACCTCGGTGTCCTCGACGCGGTAGACCCCCACGCCGGTGTTCTTCAGCTCCGCGACCGCCAGGGCACCCTCCCAGGCCCCCCACTGCTCCCCGTCGAGGAAGACCGCGCCGCTGAGCGCGACGGTGGGGCGCCCTGAGGACCACGCGGCCCGGACCGCGTCCGGGTACCTCTCGAGATCGGTCATGGGCACGGACTCGTCGTAGCCGGGCGCCGGGTCCCACCCGTAGTTGCCGCCGGGCTCGAGGACGTTGATCTCGTCGTCGGTGCCGGGGCCGTGCTCCGCCGACCACACCGTGCCCGTTCCGGGCTGCACCGCGAGGCCCTGGACGTTGCGGTGGCCCAGGGTGTGGACGGCGGCGGCGGGGCCCTCCCGGTCGGCGAACGGGTTGTCCTCCGGGACCGTGCCGTCGGGGCGGAGCCGCAGCGTCTTGCCGCCGAGCGAGTCCGGGTCCTGCGGGTTCTCGCCCTGCGCCGCGTCCCCGGTGCCCACCAGCAGGGTGCCGTCCGGGTGGAAGCGCAGCCGGCAGCCGCTGTGCCGGCCGGAGCTGATGGGCAGGCCGTCGACGACCGTCCCGGTGCGCTCGGCCGCCGCGGCGTCCTCGTCGAGCCGCCAGCGGGTGACCCGCACGTCCCGCGGCCGGCCGTCGCCGGTCCGCGTCGCGTGGCACAGGAAGATCTCCCGGGTCCGCTCGAAGTCCGGGGAGACCTCCAGGCCCATCAGCCCGGCCTCGCTGCCCACGAACAGGTCGTCCAGGTCGGCCGCGACCTCCCGTGTGCCCTGCTGGTCGTGGGCGAGCAGCCGGCCGGCCCGCTCGGTGACCAGCGCGGTGCCCTCCGGGGTGAGCGCCACGTCCCACGCGAGCTCGAGGCCGTCCACGACGACCTCGACGTCCAGCGCGGGTGCGTCCGCCGGAGCCCCCGGACGATCACCGGTCGCCATGGTCCCGCCGCCCGGTGTGCAGGCGCTCAGCAGCAGCACCAGCACGGCCGACGTGCTCACGATCCCCCCGCGGACGTCCATGGTGGCAATCTACTCCCGTCACCTCCGGACCGGGACCGTAGGATCGGGGCATCCCGCCCCGGGCGGGGCCCGGAGCGGATCGGAGGTGCACCGGTGGACCACTCCCCGGCCGGTCATGCCCGGCTGATCCTCCTGGGCGCCGTGGCACCGGTCGTGTGGGGCACGACCTACGTGGTCACCACCGAGCTGCTGCCGCCGGACCGCCCCATGACCGCGTCCCTGCTGCGGGCCCTCCCGGCCGGGCTGCTGCTGCTCGCCCTGACCCGGCAGCTGCCGCCGCGCTCCTGGTGGGGCAGGTTCGCCGTGCTCGCCCTGCTCAACTTCGCGGCGTTCTTCCCCCTGCTGTTCCTCGGCGCCTACCGCCTGCCGGGCGGTCTCGCCGCGGTCGTCGGCTCCGCCCAGCCCCTGGTCGCAGCGCTCCTGCTCCTCCTGGCCTTCCGGCAGCGCACCCCCATCCCCCGGATGCTGTGGGCCGTCGCCGCGGTGGCGGGCGTGTCCGTGGCCGTGTTCGCCGGCACCGTCACGCTGGACGCCCTGGGGCTCGCGGCGGCCTTCGCCGGGACCGCGGTCATGGCCGCCGGGGTGGTCCTGACCCGCCGGTGGGGGCTGCCCGAGGGCATGAACGGGCTCGCGGCGACCGGCTGGCAGCTGACCCTCGGCGGCCTGATGATCGCTCCGCTCGTTCCGCTGCTGGACACCGGTGCGTTCGTCCTGGACCTGCCGGCCGTGCTCGGCTACGCCTGGCTGGCGCTGCCCGGCGGCGCCATCGCCTATGCCGCGTGGTTCCACGCCGGCCGGCGCGTGCCGTCCACGAGCCTGACCCTGCTGATCCCGCTGACCCCGGTGACGGCCGCGGTCCTGGGCTGGCTGCTGCTGGACGAGACGCTCACGGGTCTCCAGGCCGCGGGATTCGGGCTGGCCCTCGTCGCGTCCCTCGCCGGGCAGCTGCCGGGCCTGCCGCGCACCGGGCTCCGCCGCGCGGGCGCCGGGCGAGGGCGCCGGTTCCGCAGTTCCCCGTGACGCCGTGGCGGGGTCCCGCGCCACGGCCCCCGCGGCCCCGCCGGAGGAGCGCGTCACGGTTCGTCACGTCCTTCCCCTCGACGGTCCGGGGCCCTGCGGTGCGTCCGGCGGCCTCATCCTGCGGCGTTCCTGACGCGGTCCGGAAAATCAAGTGGTGATCCGTGACCCGCGTCTCAGTAGGATGGGCCGAAGCCGCCGGATCTTCCTGATTTTCCTGGTGGCTGGGCCGGTGCGGGGGCGATCTCGTACCGGCCGCTTTCTGCCCGCTCCGCGCGGGACTCCCCCGGCTCAGCAGGTCCTTTCCTCCGCCGGCAGCACGCCCTCCAGGAGGTAGCCGGTGACGGTGTCGTCGACGCACCGGTTGCCGCTCAGATAGGCCCCGTGCCCCTCACCCACCCGGGTCAGCAGGTGTCCGTCCTCGAGCTGCGCGGCCAGCGCCTGCGACCACGCGTAGGGCGTGGCCGGGTCTCCCGTGGTGCCGACCACCAGGATGGGCCCGGCACCGGCGGCGTCGATCGGGGCGGGCGCGCTGACGGGTTCGTGCGGCCAGGCCCCGCAGGTGACCTGCCCGTGGCTGAACCAGTCGCCGAGGGTCGGGGACGCCTCCCGCAGCTGCGCGTCCAGCGCCGCCATCGCGGCGGGGTCGTCGTTCTCAGGGCGGTCGAGGCAGTCGATCGCGATGTTCGCCTCGTAGGAGTTGGTGTAGGTGCCGTCGGGTCCCCGGCCGTAGGCGATGTCCGCGAGGCGCATCAGCCCCGTCCCGTCCCCGTGCTCCGTGGCCAGGGCGAGGGACTGGGTCAGGAACCACCAGATGCGCGGATCGTAGAGCGGTTTGATGAGCCCGCTGACCGCGTCGTCCACGGTGAGCGGCCGTCCGTCGGCGGTCGGCAGCGGCTGCGCCTCGGTCCGCCGGAGCAGGGCCTCGATCTCGGCCAGTCCTTCGTCGACGGTCCCCTCGAACGGGCACCCGTCCAGCGGCAGACAGGACTCGACGTACACGCGCAGGGCACGCTCGAAGCCGGCGGCCTGGCCGAGGGCCAGCCCGGAGCCGTCGAGGGAGGGGTCCATGGCCGCGTCGAGGACGAACCGCCCGGTCCGCTCGGGAAAGAGGTCGGCGTACGTGGCGCCGAGGAGGGTGCCGTAGGAGAAGCCGAGGTAGTGGAGCTCGTCCTCGCCCAGCACCGCCCGGAGGATGTCCAGGTCCCGGGCTGCGCTGATCGTGTCGACCTCGCCGAGCAGCGGGCCGGTGTTCGCCGCGCACGCCGCGGCGAACCGCTCGGCCGCCGCGACGGCCTGGGCCAGGCCCTCCGGGGTGTCGGGGTCGACCGTGCCGGCACGCATCGCGTCCAGCGCCGCGTCGTCGACGCACTCCACCGCGGTGGAGCGGCCCACGCCCCGCGGGTCGAAGCCCACGATGTCGTAGGCGGCCCGGACGCGCGGGTCCAGACCGGCCGCCCACGCCTCGATCGCGGCCGTCCCGGAACCGCCCGGGCCACCGAAGTTCACGAGCAGGGCGCCCTGCCGGGCGGCGGGGCCGGTGCTCGCCACCCGGGTGACCGCCAGCTGGACCTGCCCGGCGGCCGGGTTCTCGTGGTCGAGCGGCGCCTGCACCTGGGCGCACTCCGCCGCAACGCCGCACGCGGTCCACACAGGCTGCTGAGCGTAGAAGTCCTCGAGTCCGGGCGGCGCCTGCGCGGTGACGACGACGCCGGGCGGCGGCGCGGCGACCGTGGCCGCCCCGGCCGCCGGACTGGCCGCCAGGAGCACGGCCAGTGCCAGCGCGGAGCCCGCCCGGCGCGTGCGCCGCCGCCTCCCGTCACGAGCACCGGGGATGCCGTCGGGACCGCGGTCGTTCTCGGGAGGACGCATGGATCACCACTGCTTTCGGTCGGACCGGCCGGACACCGGTGCGCGAGCACGAGCGCGGACGCGCACGTCATGGCCCTGTCACCGGCCTCGCGGCCTGCCGGGCCCCCGGACGCCCCCGCGCCCCGCAGCCTCCGCACCCCACCGCCGTGCCACCAGGGGCTTCAGGCTAGGAAGGGGCTGCTCGGGCGGTCAAGGATGTGTCGCGGCGCGAAGGCGTCACGGGTCCTCCCGCGCCGTGGGGCGGAGGACCACCGCGGACAGCACCCCTCCTCCCGCGAGCAGGCCCGCGCACAGCCCCATGACCACGGGGAAGCCCTCGCGGAGCCGGGCCGGGTCGGTGAGACCGGTCTCCCCGAGCCCGCCCACCAGCGGGATCGCCGCGACCGCGAGCAGACCCGCCGTGCGCGCCACGGCGTTGTTGACCCCGCTGGCCAGCCCGGCCTGCTCCGTGGGCAGCGCGCCGAGGACCGTGGCGGTCAGCGGCGTGACCAGGAGGGTCAGCCCGGCGCCGAACACCGTGGCCGGGACCAGCACGTCCAGGAGGTAGTGTGCCCCGGGCCCGGCCCGGCCCAGCAGGAGCACCCCGAGCCCGGCGACCAGCGGACCGGCCGTCATGGGCAGCCGCGGGCCCACCCGGTGCACCAGGGCACCGGCGGACGGTGAGAGCAGCAGCATCAGGACGGTGACGGGCAGCAGGGACAGCCCGGCGGCCACGGGCGAGAACCCCAGCCCCACCTGGAGGGCGACGACGAGGACGAAGAAGACCGCGCCCAGACCGGCGTAGACCACGAAGGTGATGGCGTTCGCCGCGACGAACAGGCGCCGTCCGAGCAGGGCGGGCGGCAGCAGCGGGGACGCCGCGCGCCGTTCCCGGAGCAGGAACGCCGCCAGCAACCCCGCCCCGCCCGCGAGCGCCCCGCCCGTGACGGGCGCCTGCGGGTCGTCCGCGGCCGCGGCCGTCAGCCCGAGCGTCAGCACCCCGAGCCCCGCCACCAGCAGCGCGGCGCCGGGCACGTCGAGCTGTGGACAGGCGCCCGGGTTCCTCGACTCGGGCACGTGTCGGCGGGCGATCAGGGCCACGGCGAGCGCCACCGGCAGGTTGACCAGGAACACCCACCGCCACGAGGTGGTCTGGACCAGCCAGCCGCCCGCGAACGGCCCCACGGCCGCGGCCACCCCCGTGAGTCCCGACCACGCGCCGATGGCGCGGGCGCGGTCTCCCGGGGCGAAGGACGACTGCAGGATCGCGAGCGCGGCCGGCACCAGGAGGGCGCCGCCGACCCCCTGGACGGCCCGCGCGGCGACGAGGACGGTGATGCCCGGGGCCAGGCCGCACAGCGCGGAGGCCACCGCGAAGCAGCCGACGCCGATCAGGAAGATCCTGCGCCGGCCGTAACGGTCCCCCAGCGAGCCGCCCAGCAGGACGAGAGATGCCAGGGTCAGCGTGTACCCGTTGACCACCCAGGTCAGGCCGGAGCTCCCCGCGCCCAGGTCGGCGCCGACGGACGGCAGGGCGATGCTCACCACGGTCGTGTCGATGAACGTCAGGGCCGAGCCGAGCACGGCGGCGGCCAGCACCCACCGGGCCCGCCGCTGCCCCCAGGACAGCAGTTCAGGCGCGGTGCCGGGGCCGTGGGGGTCCGTCACGGCGCGGAGCTCGGCGGGCGGGTCACCGGTGGACGTACCGGCGCCAGTCGGCGGGCACGGCCCCCGCGGGGCCGGGGACCGGCTGGTCCTCGGGGCGGTGCTGCGGCGGGGTCAGGTCCGGACCGCGGGCGAAGGACCCGGCGGCGTAGTCCCAGTACCAGGACTCGCCCGGCTCGAAGCTGCGCACGTACCGGTGGCCGGTCTCCCGGTAGTGGGCCGTGGCGTGCTGGGCCGGCGAGGTGTCGCAGCAGCCGATGTGGCCGCACCGCGCGCACCGTCGCAGGTGCACCCACCACCCGCCGGCCGCCAGGCACTCGGCGCATCCCGTGCCGCTCGGCGGGACGGCCTCGTCGATGTCGCCGGTCATGCCACCGGTCCTGTCGACGTTCTTGCCGTCGCGGTTCTTGCCGTCGCGGTTCTTGTCGTCGCCGTTCATGCCGGCCACCTCCACAGCGCAGGACGCCGCCCACCGCGGCCTCCCGCACCACTGTGGCACTTCCGCGGGACCGCGGACACCCCCCTGGATTCCGCGGCGGGACACCCGCACACTGGGGCCAGGAGGCGCTCATGACCCACCCCGCTCTGCCCGAGATGCCCTACGAGTCCTGGCGGGACACCCTGGACACCGTCCACCGGTTCGCGCAGGTGGTCGGCAAGGTGCGGCTCGCGGCCGCGCCGCGCCGCAACCACTGGTGGAACGTCCCGTTCCACCTCACCGGCCGCGGCCTCACCACCCGCCCCATGGGACGGGACCCGGTCTTCGCGATCGACTTCGACTTCCTGGACCACCGCCTCGATCTGAGCACCGCAGCCGGGGCACGGCACTCGTTCGCCCTGCCGGGGCTCTCTGTCGCCGAGTTCCACGCCCGGCTCCTGCGCGCCCTGGTGTCGGTGGGGGTGGTGGTGACCATCGCCCGGCCCCACCCGTTCGGCCTGCCCGACTCCGGGCGTCCGTTCAGCGCCGACGCCGAGCACGCCGCCTACGACCCCGCCGCCGTCACCCGCTACTGGCGGGTCCTCGGCCAGGTGAACCTGCTGCTGGAGGAGTTCGCCGCCGGCTGGTCCGGGAAGACCAGTCCCGTGCACCACTTCTGGCACACGTTCGACATCGCCCTGACCCGCTTCGCCGACCGCGTCGTGGATCCTCCACCCGGCACGGACCCCGTCACCCGCGAGGCGTACTCGCGGGAGGTCATCAGCTCGGGGTTCTGGTTCGGGGACCCCGCCTTCCCGGAACCGGCCTTCTACTCCTACACCGCCCCGGAGCCCGACGGGCTGGCCGACGAGCCCCTGCGGCCGGACGCCGCGTTCTGGAGCGACCGCGGCGGCGGCCACCTCGCGGTCCTGCGCTACGACGACGCGCGCGCCCTGCCCGATCCGCACCGTGCCGCCCTGGAGTTCTGGGACAGCGCCTACCGGGCCGGGGCCCGCCGCAGCGCCTGGGACTTCACGCGCTACGACTGCCCGGCCGGGGTCACCGACCCCCTGGGCTGAGCCGGGTCAGCCGCTCTGCTGGGCCTGCCGCTCGGGATCGAAGAACTTCCCGAGCACCACGGTGTCCTGGACGGCGTAGCCCATCCGCTCGTAGAACTCCCGCGTCCCCGGGTTCGTGCCGCGGACCATGAGCTGCATCTTCGGGATGCCGTGCCCGGCCACCCACCGCTCGGCCGCGGTCATCAGCTCGCGGCCCAGTCCCTGTCCCCGGCGGGACGGGTGCACGGCCACGTAGTACACCCACCCCCGGTGGCCGTCGTGGCCCACCATGGCGGTGCCGGCGAGACGACCCTCCTCGACGGCGGCCAGGACGGTGGAGGACGGGCTCCCGAGCGCCCGGTCCAGGTCCGCGCGCGGGTCGTTCCAGGGACGGGTCAGCCCCGCCTCCTCCCACAGGGACACGGCGTCCCCGTGCAGGTGCTCCGGCAGTCGTTCGACGATCACGCGGTCTCCTCCGGTCGGCCCGTGCTCCCACGGGCGCCGAGTGGTGATGGCGGCCCTGTCCACGGCCGTGCGAGCACCGGGTCGGCTCCCGGCTCACGGATGCGGTCGGCGCTCACTCGACCGTGATCTCGCTCATCCTGTTCCAGCCCGAGGCGGAGATCTGCTCGCTGATGATCCGCGGGGTCTCCACGAGCGCCTGGGGCGCCTCCGCCGTGAACTTCCTGAAGTGCTCGGTGTTCACGTGCGGGCCCGCGCCGTCGTCCGCGAACGCCTCGACGAGCACGAACTCGTGGGGGTCCTCCACGCTGCGGGACCACTCGAACCACAGGTTGCCCGGCTCCGCACGGGTGGCCTCGGTGAACTCCTTCGAGAACTCGACCCAGCGGTCGGCCCACTCCGGCTTCACCTTGAACTTGACGACGATGAAGATCATCCCTGCTCCCTTCCCGTGGACGCCCGGCAGCACCCGGGACGCTCCGTGCCGATGTCGCGGTCCGTGGATCGGCCCGCCGATGCAGGTTATCGCGGACCGATGACGACGCCGCCCGGCTCCCCGTACGGTGGTCCCATGACTGATCCCGACTCGGCGCCGCCGACCGCACCGGACACCGTGGACCTCGACGGGAGGACGTTCGTGGGCGTCAGCAACGCCGCCGGCGGGGACGTCGGGGCCGACACGGTCTTCGCCTACCGGCAGGAGGACGACCTCGTGTGGGCCGAGTACGCGGGCGGCGCGGTGCGCAGGGGCTTCCTCGTCGGCACGCGCGCCGGGGACGGGCTGAGCTTCCGCTACTCGCACCTGGACCGGGCCGGGGAGACCGCCGGCGGAGCGTGCACGTCACGCATCGAGGTGCTCGGGGACGGCAGGGTGCGCCTGCACGAGACCTGGGCCTGGGAGTCCCGGGCGGGCACCGGGCGCAGCGTGGTCGAGGAGCGCGTCCGGTCCTGAGCCCCGGGCTGCGGGGCCGCTCGCGGGGTGGGATCATGTCCTCATGAGCCGCAACCTCACCTCCGCCCTCGTGGACGACCTCCGGGCGCGCATCGTCGACGGGCGCATCTCCCCCGGCGAGCGCCTGCCCAGCGAGAGCACGCTGATCGCGGAGCACGGGGTCAGCCGCACGGTGGTGCGCGAGGCCGTCGCCCGGCTGCAGGCGGAGGGGCTCGTGCACACCCGGCGGGGCAGCGGCAGCTTCGTGCTGACGCCGCCGGCCGCGCCCGGGGGGACGAGCCGGCCGGTGCGGACGCTGCAGGACCGGCGCCGGCTGCTGGCCTTCCGCACCGGGGTCGAGTCCGAGGCCGCCGCGCTGGCGGCCACGGCCCGGGAAGAGCACCAGCTCGCCCGGATGGAGGACGCCCTGGCGCGCTCCGAGGAGGAGGTCGACAACCCGGCCGCGTCCCTGGAGAACGACTTCGAGTTCCACCGGACCGTGGCCGAGGCCAGCGGGAACCCGTACTACGTGGACGCCCTGACCGGCCTCGGGCCGGCGATGATCACCATGCCGCCGCGCCGGCTGGACGGTGCCCCCGGGGGCGGTCGAGCGTCCCGGGTCGCCGCCGAGCACCGGTCGGTCCTGGACGCGATCCGGGCCCGTGACCCGCTCGCCGCGTCGGCGGCGATGCGCGCCCACCTGGCGAACTCACTGTGGCGGCTCGAGGCGGAGGCCGGCGGCTGCGGGCCGTCCGAGACCGCCGTGGGAAAGGACTGAGAACGGCATGACGAGGCAGGAGATCCTGACCGAGGTCCGGCTGTCCCCGGTGCAGATGCTGCGGGCCCTGCGGGACGAGCCCGGGCTGGTCGGGCTGTTCGGCGACTGGCACGACGGCGACACCGTGATCGGCTTCCGGCCGCTGCGCGTACTGGGCGCCGGCGAGGATCCCTTCGCGGCCCTGGACGTCCGGGCCCCCGAGGAGGACGGTCCCCAGCAGCACGGCCCTCAGCAGGACGACCCCGGGCCTGCCTTCGGCGGTGGCTGGATCGGCTATCTCGGCTACCAGCTGGCCCGGCGGCTCGAGCGGCTCCCAGCGGCCCCGCCGCGCCCCGCCCGGCTGCCCGACCACCATCTGGGGTACTACGACCACGTCCTGCGCCACCGCGCCGCGGACGGCGCCTGGGTGCTCGAGTGGCTCCCGGGCACGGACCCGGCCCGGGTGGGGGCCGCGCGCGAGCTCGCCCGGTCGGCGCAGCACGCCTCGCACGCACCGTCGCCCTACCGGTGCGAGCCCTTCACGGCCGACGCCTCGGCGGCCGGGCACGCCGCCGCCGTGGCCGCGGTGCTGGGCCACATCCGCGACGGCGACGTCTTCCAGACCAACATCTGCCGCGGACTCGAGGCCGGTTTCGAGGGCGACCCGCTGGACCTGTTCTGCGCCGGCCAGGAGGCCCTGTCCCCACGCTTCGCCGCTTTCCTGCGCCTCCCGGAGGGGGCGGTGGCGAGCCTGTCCCCGGAGCTGTTCCTGCGCCGGAGCGGGCGCACGGTCCTGACGTCCCCGATCAAGGGCACCGCCCCCGCCGCGAGCGATCCCGCGGCGCTGCACGCCTCGGCGAAGAACCGGGCGGAGAACGTCATGATCGTGGACCTGATGCGCAACGACCTCTCCCGGGCGTGCGTGCCCGGGTCGGTGCGGGCCCCCGCCACGCCCCGGGTCGAGCCCCACACCGGGGTCCACCACCTGGTGGCGGACGTGCACGGGCTGCTGCCGCCTGGTCTCGGGGACGGGGCGCTGCTGCGGGCCACGTTCCCGCCGGGCTCCTGCACGGGCGCGCCCAAGATCCGGGCCATGGAGATCGTCAACGCGCTGGAGCCCGCGGCCCGCGAGGTCTACACCGGGGCGATCGGCTGCGCGGGCCCGGCCGGTCTCGTGCTCAACGTGGCGATCCGCACCTTCGAGTTCACCGGCGACCGGGTCCGGCTCGGGGTGGGCGGTGGGATCGTGGCCGACTCCGACCCCGCGGACGAGGCGCACGAGACGCTGGTGAAGGCGGTGCCCCTGCTCGACGCCGTCGGGGCCGAGCTGGACGAGGACCTCCGGCGGGACTGGGACGGGCACCGGCCCGCGACCGCCCTCGAGCTCCTCCCGGCCCTGCCGGTGCTCCCGCCGGTCCGCGGGGACGGGCTCTTCACCACGCTGCTCGTGCGCGAGGGCGCGCCCGTGGACCTCGAGGCCCACCTCGGGAGGCTCGGCGCCAGCTGCCTCGCCTGCTACGGCGCCGCTCTGCCCGCGGGCCTCCACGGCGAGGTGGTGGACCGGGCCGCCGGGCTCCCCGGCCCGCACCGGCTGCGGATCACCGCGGCGCCAGTCCCGGAGGGCGGGCTGACCGTCGCGGTCACGGCCACGGCCCTCCCGCCGGAGCCGGTGCCGCCGTGGCGGCTCGTGCCCGTCCGGCTGCCCGGCGGCCTCGGCGGGCACAAGTGGGCGGACCGCCGGACGCTCGCCCACGAGCCGGTGCCCGGCCTGTGGTCGCGCAGCTGCGACCCGCTGCTCGTGGACGCCGACGGCACGCTCCTGGAGACGGGCCGGGCCAACGTCTTCGTCGTCGTCGACGGCGCCGTGCTGACTCCGCCCGCGGACGGCCGGATCCTGCCCGGGGTGGTGCGTGCCCGCGTGCTGTCGGCGCTGCGCGCCGCCGGCACGGAGGTCCGTGAGCGCCCGGTGCGGTGGGAGGAGCTCGCCCGCGCCACCGAGGTGTTCGTGACCAACTCGGTGGCGGGCGTGCACCCCGTCGGGGCGGTCGACGGCGCCGGACGGTGGGAGCCCGGACCCGTGCTGCGCGCCCTGGGACCGCTGCTCGGCTAGCCCTGGGCCGCGGCGGTCCGCCAGCCGCCGTGGTAGTCCTTGCGCACCACCTCGGAGTAGGGCACGGGGCTGACCACGGCGCGGACCTCGAGCTGCTCGTGCGGCTCCACGGTCGTCTTGCGGCTGCCGCCGTCCGGCTCGCCCCAGACCACCTTCAGCTCGGTGCCCTCGGGCACGTTCGGGTCGACGGTGGCCAGGGACAGGCCCTTGCGCTCGTTGTAGCTGTACCCGGTGAACATGGACAGGCCCACGGTGCGGCCGTCGGCGTCGACCACCGCGTCGTAGTTGGACGAACCGTAGTTGGCCAGGGGCAGGTCGAAGTACTTGTAGTCCGGGCCCTCGGTGTCGAAGAGGGAGGCGAAGATCTTCGTCATGTCCTCCGCGTTCCAGGCCAGGGTCGCCTTCCGGCGCTGGGTCGAGGGGTCGACCTGCTCCAGGGCGTCTCGGCCGATGAAGTCGTGGTCGAACTTCACGAAGGACCCGTAGCCCAGCTCCCACGGCGTGAGGTAGTAGTCCTCGATGTTCTCGGAGACGAAGCTGCCGGCGAGCGCGTTGGTGGCCTCGTAGCTGTCCGCCCCGAGCCACTTCCGGTAGTCCGCCGTGCCCTCACCGGTGTAGATCGCCGGCAGCGGGGACGGGATCCAGCCCGACTCGAGGGTGTTCGAGGGGTACGCCCGGGCGCCGACGGGCACGATGCCGAACTCGGCGCCGACCTCGAGGATCGTGGCCCGGACCTGGTCATAGGACTCGTAGGGGCCCCAGATCTCGAGGCCGGGGGCGCCGGCCATGCCGTGGCGCAGGGTGCGGACGTGCGCGCCGCCGACGCTCATGCGGTCCATCGTGAAGAACTTCAGCTGCTCGAGCGGCCCGCCGTTGAGCTTTTCGATGATCTGCCACGCGCTGGGGCCCTGGATCTGGAAGCGCCAGTACTTGCGGACCACGGGCTTGCCCATCGGGCGGGACGGGGAACGGCGGTCGACCTCGATGTCGACGTCGTAGCCGCCGGTCTCGCCGTGGTAGAGCAGCCAGTTGGCGGCCGGGGCGCGGCCCACGTAGACGTACTCGTCCTCCTCCTGGTGGAACAGGATGCCGTCGCCGATGACGTGGCCGGCCGGGGTGGCCGGCACGTACTGCTTGGCCTTGTTCACGGGGAACGTCTTCGTGCTGTTGATCGCGGTGTCCGAGATCAGCCGCAGCGCGTCCTTGCCGCGGATGAACAGGTTGTCCATGTGGTGGGACTGGTCGTAGAGCACGGCGGTCTCCCGACACGCCTTCTGCTCGCTGCGCCAGTTGTGGAACTCGGGCGCGACGACGGGGTAGACGTAGGCGCCGATCTGCGAGTTGCGCAGCAGTTCGACGGTGCCGTTCGAGGCGTCGAGGACGTCCTGGAGAGTACGGGGTGCCACGGTGAACTCCTTCTCTGCGGTGGTGCCCCGGCCGCTCGCGCGGCCGGGGCGGGAACGGGGATCAGAACACGATGGTCTGGGGGTCGTGGCGGATGACGCGGTCCTGGCAGTGCCACAGCACGGCGCGGGAGAGCACCTGGCGCTCCACGTCCGCGCCGCGGCGGGCGAGCTCCTGCGCGGAGTCCCGGTGCGACACCCGGATCACGTCCTGCTCGATGATCGGGCCCTCGTCGAGGTCCTCGGTGACGTAGTGGGCGGTGGCGCCGATGATCTTCACGCCCCGCTCCTTGGCCTTCCGGTAGGGCTCGGCCCCGATGAAGGCGGGCAGGAACGAGTGGTGGATGTTGATCACCGGCACCCCGACCCCGGCCAGGAACGAGGAGGACAGGATCTGCATGTAGCGGGCGAGGACCACGAGGTCGACGTTGCCCTGCAGCAGGCGCAGGTGCTCCGCCTCGGCCGCCGCCTTGTCCCCGGTGGGGACGTGGAAGAACGGGATGCCGAAGCCGCGGACGTCCTCGGCCATGTCGGGGTGGTTGGAGACGACCATGGAGATCGTCATGGGCAGCTCGCCCCGGCGCTGGCGCCAGATGAGGTCGAGCAGGCAGTGGTCGGACTTCGAGGCGAAGATCGCCACGCGCCGCGGCACCGAGAGGTCCGTGAACCGCCACTCCAGCTCGAAGCCGTCCGCGAGGGCCGCGCCGAGGTCCTGCTCGAGCGCGGGGCGCAGCGCCGGGTAGCCGGCCAGGTGGAAGACCGTGCGCTGGAAGAACGCCCCGCCCTCAGGATCGTCCGAGTGCTGGTCGAGGGTCACGATGTTCGCGCCGTGCCGGGCGAGGACCTCGGTGACGACGGCGACGATCCCCGGCTGGTCCCGGCCGTGCACCACGAGGCTGGCGTGGTCCGGGCGGAGCATCGACGGGCCGGCCGGGCTCACGGGGTCCTCCCGTCCGCCCCGAACTCGCGGATCCACTCGGCCGTGGCCCGCAGCCCCCCGAAGGTGTAGAAGTGCAGCAGCACCCGCCCGTGGACGGCGGGGTCGTGGCCGGCGGCGAGGTCGCGCAGGAACCGGTCCGGGCCGGCGGTGCCCAGCAGGTTCGTCAGGGAGAAGCCGTACTTCTGGACGATGCCGGCCGAGGTGCCCACGCCGAAGCGGCGCGCGTAGCCGAGCAGGCGCTTGACGCCCGCCGGCCCCGGCACCCCGACCCGCACCGGGGCGTCGACGCCGCGGCGGCGCAGCTCGGCCAGCCACTTCAGGACCGGGTCCTTGTCGAAGCCGAACTGGGTGATGACCTCGGGCTCGAGGCCCTGCTCGCGGATCGCCGCCGTCTTGTCCGTGAGCGCGGACCACAGGGTGGCGTCGTCGATGCCGGGGTGGCCCTCCGGGTATCCGCTGACGCCCACCCCCCGCACGCCGTGCCGCTGGAGCACTCCGGTGCGGATGACGGACAGGGAGTCCTCGTAGGGGCCCTCCGGGGTCTCGGGGTCCCCGCCCACCACGAAGACGTGCTCGGCGGCGCCGACCTCCGCGAGCGCCTCGAGGAACTCCTCGAGTTCGGCCTGGGAGCGCAGCCTCCGCGCCGAGAGGTGGGGCACGGGGACGAACCCGTGCTCCCGCACCGCCCGGGCCGCGGCCACGCGCATGGCCAGGTCCTCGTTGCCCAGGAACGTCACGTTGACCCGGGTCCCGGAGGGGACCACGGCGGCGGCCTCCTCCAGCGCCGGCACGTCCTTGCCCGTCATCTCGAGCGAGAAGTCCCGGAGCAGCGCGGCGGCCGGTCCGGTCCGGGGCGAGTCGATCGGCATCGAGCCACATCCTTTCCCCGGTGCGTGCCCGGGAGCGCGCCCCGCGGGGCTGGGGTGTACAGGTCTCGCCGCCAGTGTCGCAGGTCACAATAACTATGTACAGAGTGTTTCGCCGGCGGACCACCCGGAGGTCGGGCGAATACTAGTCATACAAGTCATTTACTTGTACTATTCATCCTGACCGCCGCCACCGAGACCCGCGAGGATCCCGCCATGCCGTACACCCCGGACGCCGTCCGCCACGTCAAGCTCTCCACCGCCACCCTGCCGCTGAGCACCCCGATCTCCGACGCCAAGGTCTTCACCGGCCGGCAGCGCCCGATGACCGAGGTCGTGTTCCTCTTCGCCGAGATCGCCACGGAGCAGGGCCACACCGGGGTGGGCTTCAGCTACTCCAAGCGCGCCGGGGGCCCCGCCCAGTACGCGCACGCGAAGGAGGTGGCCGAGGGCCTGGTCGGCGAGGACCCCAACGACATCGCCAGGGTGTACGACAAGCTGCTGTGGGCGGGTGCTTCCGTGGGGCGCTCCGGCGTGGCCACCCAGGCGCTGGCCGCGATCGACGTGGCCCTCTGGGACCTCAAGGCCAAGCGGGCCGGGCTGCCGCTGGCCAAGCTGCTGGGCGCCCACCGGGACTCCGTGCGGACCTACAACACCTCCGGCGGGTTCCTCAACGCCTCCCTGGAGGAGGTCAAGGACCGCGCCACCCGCTCCCTCGAGGAGGGCATCGGCGGGATCAAGATCAAGGTGGGCCTGCCCGACTCCGCCGAGGACCTGCGACGGGTCGCGGGCGTCCGTGAGCACATCGGCGCGGACGTGCCCCTGATGGTCGACGCGAACCAGCAGTGGGACCGCGCCACGGCCCTGCGCATGGGCCGCCGGCTGGAGGAGTTCGACCTCGTCTGGATCGAGGAGCCCCTGGACGCCTACGACGCCGAGGGTCACGCCCAGCTGGCCGCGGCCCTGGACACCCCCATCGCCACGGGCGAGATGCTCGCCTCCGTCGCCGAGCACGTCCGCCTGATCGAGAGCCGGGCCTGCGACATCATCCAGCCCGACGCCCCGCGCGTGGGAGGCATCACCCAGTTCCTGCGCCTGGCCGCCCTCGCCGACCAGCGCGGACTGGGACTGGCCCCCCACTTCGCCATGGAGATCCACCTGCACCTGGCGGCGGCCTACCCGCGGGAGCCGTGGGTGGAGCACTTCGACTGGCTCGACCCGCTCTTCGAGGAGCGCCTGGAGACCCGGGACGGACGCATGCTCGTCCCGGACCGCCCCGGACTGGGCGTCACGCTCAGCGCCCAGGCCCGCTCGTGGACCACGGACAGCGTGGAGTTCGGCCGCGCGTAGGACCTCCGCCCCGGCGCCCGAGGGGGCGCCGGGGGGGCACGACCGGAAAACCCCGCGCGCCCCCCTTGACCCGTGAGGCAGGTCACAGCTACGCTCTGGAAAACGCTTTCCACAGCGCAGCCTCGACCCTAGGAGACATGATCAGCATGAGAAGAACGGGAACTCTCGCGAAGGCCGCCACCGTCCTCAGCGTGTCAGCGATGGCGCTGACCGGCTGCGGCGGCGCCGACGACGCAAGCGCCGACGGCAACGTCGAGCTGCGCTTCGCCTGGTGGGGCTCGGACACCCGCCACCAGCAGACGCAGGAGATCATCGACGCCTTCGAGGAGCAGAACCCGGGGATCACGATCACGGGCGAGTACGGCGACTTCGGCGGCTACTGGGACAAGCTGGCCACCCAGACGGCCTCCAGCGATGCCCCCGACATCATCCAGATGGACGAGAAGTACCTGCGCGAGTACGCGGACAACGGCGCGCTGCTGGACCTCTCCGACGTGGACGTGGCCGAGATCGACGAGGGTGTCGTGGACAGCGGCCGCACCGAGGAGGGCCTCTTCGGCGTGGCCACGGGCGTCAACGTGATGGCGATGATGGCGAACCCGACCATCTACGAGGAGGCCGGGGTCGAGCTGCCCGACGACACCACGTGGACCTGGGACGACTTCTCCGAGGTCTCCCAGCAGATCGCCGAGAACACGGACGTCCACGGCACGAGCGGCCCGAACGAGCCGGCCGGCTTCCAGATCTGGCTGCGCCAGCAGGGCAAGGAGCTGACCACGCCCGAGGGCGAGCTCGGCTTCGAGGCGAGCGACGCCGCCGGCTACCTGGGCATGTGGCACCGGATGATGAAGGACGGCGCCCTGCCCCCGGCCTCGGTGGTCACCGAGGACCAGGAGCCGGGTCCCGACCAGTCGCTGACCGGCACCAACGGCGCGGCCATGGGCATGTGGTGGACCAACCAGCTGAGCGCCCTCAACGCCGCGTCCGGCAACGAGCTGGTCCCGCTCCGGTTCCCGAGCACGGACGGCACGGAGGGCGGCGCCCAGCTCTTCCAGAAGTCGGCCATGTTCATGTCCGCCTCCGCCCGCACCGAGCACCCGGAGGAGGTCAAGGCGTTCATCGACTTCATGGTCAACAGCGAGGAGGCCGGCAAGATCAACCTCGCGGACCGCGGCCTGCCCGCCAACGAGACGGTGCGCGAGGCCGTGCTGCCCGAGCTCAGCGAGGCCGACACCGCGGCCGCGGAGTTCGTCGAGGAGATCCAGCCCGAGCTGGGCGAGGCGCTGCCGGTCCCGCCGCTGGGCTTCAGCACCCTGCAGGAGATCATCTACCGCTACGAGCTCGACGTGCTCTTCGAGCGCTCGACCCCGGAGGAGGCCGCCGAGCGCATGATCTCCGAGATGGAGTCGGCGATCGGCTGACCCGCACGCTCCGCGGGTGCCGGTCCGGCTGCTCCGGCCGGCACCCGCGGCTCCACCCGACCCGCACTCCGCGGGTCCCACCCCTTCTTCCTTCGGATCGTCCGGCACGTGCCTGCCGGGAAAGAGGCCTCGACCCATGTCTTCCGTGCGC
>NZ_BAAAOA010000028.1:0-131367 GCF_039530085.1 Kocuria aegyptia | reverse complement strand
GCCTAGACCTCCTCGGAGCGTCGGCCGATCACCTCTCCGTGCCCGACGGCGGACGGGTGAGCAGCTGACGCCAGTGCCGGTCCGTCACTGCCCCGCACAGCGCCGACGCCCGGGGCCCTGTCGCCCAGGAAGGCCAGGCTGCGCCGCAGCGTGTGCACCCAGCCGTCCCAGCCGAGCTCGCGCAACGGCACCCGGTCCTCCGGGGGAATGGCCAGGCGGCCGATCACTGTGTACACCGACAGCACCGCGGCTGCGGCCAGCACGAGGAACACGAACGAGATCATGGTGGGCTCCTTGCCTGTCGTGCGCCGGCCGATCCGGTGCACTCTCATGCTGACAAGCCTCGTCGGCCGGAATCCGTCGCACGAGTGGCAGAAATGCCTCCTTCCGGTCTATTTCTGCCATTTCCGCCGACGCGTCACCTCACAGCCCGGAACGAGTCGAACCCTCGACCGGAACCGCGGCCGTGGTGGAGCACCTCGGCCGCGTCGCCGCGGCCGAGGTGCTCCCATGGCGGTGTTCGTGGGGCGGTGCTCAGGAGGTGGTCGCGAAGCGGCGGCGGTACTGCTGCGGGCTGAGCCGGCGGATCCGGGTGAAGTGGTGGCGCAGCGTGGCGGCGTTGCCGAAGCCCACGTCCGTGGCAATGCGCTCGACCGGCAGGTCGGTCTCCTCCAGGAGCTGCTCGGCCCGGTGCAGGCGCCGCGCGGTGATCCAGGCGTGCGGCGTGGTGCCCGTCTCGTCGCGGAACCGGCGGGCGAAGGTGCGCGGGGACATGGCGGCGCGCCGGGCCAGGGCGTCGACGTCGAGCGGCTCGTCGAGGTGCCCCACGATCCAGCTGAGCAGCGGGTCCAGCGTCTCGGCCCGGTGCTCGGGGACCGGGTCCTTGATGAACTGGGCCTGCCCGCCCTGGCGCTGCGGCGGCACCACCATGCGCCGTGCCACCGTGTTGGCGGCCGCCGAGCCGAACTCCTGGCGCCACAGGTGGAGGCAGGCGTCGAGGCCCGCCGCGGTGCCGGCGCTGGTGAGGATGCTGCCGTCCTCGACGTAGAGGACCTCGGGCACCACCTGGGCGGCGGGGAACCGCTCGGCCAGTTCCGCGGTGTGCATCCAGTGGGTGGTGCAGCGGCGGCCGTCGAGCAGGCCGGCAGCCCCGAGCACGAAAGCGCCCGAGCAGATGGACAGGAGCCGGGCGCCACGGTCGTGAGCCGTGTGCAGCGCGTGGATCACCTCTGCCGGGACGTCCCGTTCCCGGGATATCGCCGGGAGGACCACGAGATCCGCCTCGGCCACCCGGTCGAGCCCGTGGTGGACCGCCAGGTCGAAGCCGGCGATCGTGCGGACCGGCCGCCCGTCGGGACTGCACACGGCGAAGTCCATGACCGGGAGGCCGTCGCCGGAGCGGTCGATCCCCCAGGCCTCGCAGGCCACCCCGAGTTCGAAGGGGGAGACCTCGTCGAACACGATGACGGCCACGTTGCTGATCATGGATCCATGCTCCCAGCAACGTGGCAGGAAGTCGATGACAGGCGGCAAAGTGCCACTCGCGGCGGGACGGGCAGGCGAGGAGAATCGAGGTCATCAGCACCGAGGCGCGGACGGCGGGAAAAGGGCGGTGGGCGATGGAGAGCACGGGTGCGGGCGAGCGCCGGAAGGTGGCGGTCCTGGGCGCGACCGGGCAGCTGGGCGCACGGATGGTGACGCACCTTCGGCAGAAAGGGGTCGACGTCGTCGAGGTTTCGCGCCGGCAGGGAGTCGACGCCTACTCCGGTGACGGCCTGGACGCCGCGTTCGACGGGGTCTCCACCGTGGTGGACTGCCTCCACCTGCCGACGCCGTCCCGCAAACGCGCCGTCGACTTCTTCACCACCACCGCCCGCAACGTGCTGGCCGCAGCACAGCGGACGGGGGTGTCGCGGATCGTGTGCGTCACGATCCTCAACGCCCGCGATCCGGAGGTGCATCGGTGGCTGGGCTACTACGCGGGCAAGGCCGCGCAGGAGCGGACCTACCGTGCCGGGCCGGTCCCGGTCACGTTTGTGGCCTCGGCGCAGTGGTACGAACTGGCCGAGACCCTGCTGTCGCAGCTGCGCCTCGGCCCGCTCTCCGTAGTGCCCGGGATGCGCTCCCGGCCGCTGGCCGCCGACGATGCCGCCGCGTTCGTCGCCGACCGTGCCTTGGAGCCTATCGGCGCAGCGACATCCGGCGACGCCGTCATCGCGGGGCCCGAGGTCCGCGACCTGGCGGAACTGGCCCGTGCAATCAACGAGCGCCGTGGGGAACGCCGGAAGGTGCTCCGAGTGCCGGTGCCCTTCACTGCTCTCGGCAACGGCAGTCTGCTGCCCCGAGGGGAGTTCACGACCGCCCCGACCCGGTTCGAGGACTGGCTCCGCGCCGGCTCATGAGGCCGCTGCCTGCCGGGGCCGATACGCATGGCCCGGGCCGCACGATCGGCTCAGGCGGTATCCGTCGAGCGGCCCGGTGCACCGTCTCATCCGGTCGGCACCGCCCAAGGTCCGGTCCGCGCCGAGTCGCGGACCGTCATCCGGCGGCCTCGACCAGGTCGTCCAGGACCCGGTCGAGGCGTGCCAGCAGGGAGAGGTGTCCTTCGTGCTCCAGCAGGTACGCCCGGGAGCCCGGCACGTGCACGGCGAGCCACTCCCCGTGGGCCACGGGGACGGTGTGGTCCTCCCGGCCGTGCCAGATCCGTGTCGGGACGTCGATCTGCTCCACGGCGAAACCCCACGGGCGGTCCACCGCGAGGTCGTCGTCGCGCCAGCCCACGACGCCCTGGCGCAGGGAGCGCTCGGCCGAGTCCAAGACGTAGGCGACGAAGTCCCCCGTCATCACCGCCTGGTCCACCGGCGGGAGCATCGCGCGCAGGAGTTCCACGATCTCGTCGCCGGGCGCCGAAGCCGCCGCGCGCATGATCTCCACCCGCTCCTCGAGGTAGGCCTCGAGCGCCTGGCGCCCTGTCCGGGAGGCGGTGAACTCGGCCGCGCTGTCCTCGTCCATGCCGGCGACCGGGTCCAGTCCCTCCACGCGCGGCGGGGCGTAGCCGGCGAGGGAGGCGACTGCGCGGCAGCGGCCGGGCAGCAGCGCCCCGCAGGCCAGGGCGCGCGGGGCGCCGCTGGACCAGCCGAGGGTGAGGAAGTCCGCTGCCCCCAGCTCGTCCAGGACGCACACGGTGTCGGCCGTGACATCGGCGACCGTGCCGGGGGCCTCTTCCTCCGGGAGCGGGTCCGAGGTGCCGTATCCGGGGCGCGAGACGGTGAGCACGCGCAGGCCGCGGTCCGCGGCGGCCCGCTCGAGCGGCCCGAACGGGACCGCGGCGCTGGGCGCGCCGTGGTGGAAGACCACCGGCAGGCCGCCGGGCGGACCGGTGAGCCGGAACTCCAGGCGGCGCCCGTCCGGTGCGGTGACGCTGCGGTTGCCCTGGTCCTCCGTGTGCGCGCTCATGCGTTCCCCCGCTGTCCGTGGGCCGCCCTCGTGCTGCTGCGGCGGCCGGGTGACTCCACGCTAGGACGTCGCGGCCCCCGCGACCAGGGTGACAGCGGCGTGTGACCGCCCACCCCTGTGCAAAGCCTCTCCCTTCGGGGATCGAGAGCTCCGACAGGCCGGTCATGAGGCAGTCAAGGGCGAAGGGAACCCATGTGGAATGCGGAAGTGCGGTTCCCAGCGGGACGGCCGGGAACCGCACTTCATGCTCACGCGCGTGGGGTCAGCGCACGCGGATGTAGACGGGGCCGGAGCCGACGTGGACGGTCTGGATGACCGTCTGGTTGCCGTTCCAGCCGCCGTGGACGGCCTTGCCGCCGCCGATGTACACGGCGATGTGGGCGAAGCCCATGCCGCCGTTGGCGTAGTAGACCAGGTCGCCGGGCTGAGCCTGGGCGGCGGAGACCCGGGTGCCGAGGCTCAGGTAGGAGGCCGGCCACCCGTGGTGGTTGATCCCGGCCGCGCGCAGGGCCTTGGTGACCAGAGCGGTGCAGTCCTGGACCACGCCCAGCTGGTTCTTGGCGGCGGCGGCGATGGTCGCGGCCTTGCTGGACTGGGACTGGATGCTCACGAGCTGCTGGGGGGTTGCGGCGGGGGCGGCCTGGGCCGGGGCCACGCTGCTGAGCGTCAAGGCGCCGGCGGCGGCCGTCAGGATCGCGGTGCGCCCCAGGCGGAACGAGCTCTCGGCGCGGTGGCGGGGCGTGCGGGACTGGAAAACGGGCATGAGTGATGTCCTCCCTCTTGCCTGCGAGGTGAGCTGTCGGATGCGGGTGGGAGACACCCGGTCGCAGGGTGGGGGCCCTGACGACTTAACCCCTAGGTCCCGGGGGTGGGACCGTTCATGGTTCCCCCGCTTCTGCCGAGCGATGTGTTCTGGGGGACCCCGGGCACCGGCAGAATTCGGCGATGTGCACGGGGATGCTGATCGATTAGGCGATCGGCACGGAGAGAACACTAATCGAGAAATAACGGGAAAGTCACGCTTTGATCACGGGCGTGTCTCGGCTTTTGTGCCGACCCAGCAGGGCGCCTCCGCAGGCAGGCGGCGTTGCTTGGTGAGGGGCGTCGGTGGAGATCCCCAAGGAGGCTCAGCTCGAGACGAAAGTGGTCTTGACCTGGGGCTCTGTTCAGGTCATGTCGGTGGGCGACCACGCCCCTGTCCGGAAGCGGGGTGTCCAGTTACGACACCCGTGTCATGGCGCGACAGTTTGTCAGGAAAGCTCGACGGAGCCTTTGATCGTCGGCCTGGGCAGGCCTTTCCCTCCAAGGGAATAACGACGTCTTTAGTACTTCCCGCGACCCAGTCAGGAATTCACAAAAAGAAAAAACTGCGTTTGTGGTGGTTGTCCGGCGTGGGTCGGCTTTCTTCGTAGACTTTTCGGGGGCGCGCGCTCTGCACAGCGTGCCACGTGTGCATCGGGGCGGCGATCAAAGAGCCTTCCCCCCTGTGTGGCCACTTCTCACACTGTCTTGGACAGCGGGGTCGCCCCGGACCCGGCCGGCCGGCGAAGGCCTGGGCGATGTCGAGCCAGGCGTCGGCGTCGGGGCCCTCCGCGACGAGGCTCCCGCCCTGGCGGTGTCGCCGCCGGGTGGCGAGCAGGACGAAGTCCAGGGCCGGGCCGTGGACGCGTTGACCGGCCTCGGTAGGTCCCCAGGTCCAGGTCTCGTCCTCGTGGGTCAGCTCGACGCGGAACGGCTCGGCCGGCGGTTCCAGCCGGCGCTGCGGAAGGCGTAGTCCCGGGTGGCCACGGCCCGGTGGGCAACATGCCGCAGCCGGTGAGAGGGGGCCGGTGGCGCCCCGAGGGCGTCGCGGATGACCTCGCCGTATAGGGCGAGGAGCCCAAGCCGTGGACCATGGCGCGCATGGTTTCCGCGCCTGTCGTAGCCCGGTGGCCAGGGTTGGAGGCCCACCCTCGCCGGCGGCCTCCGGACCCGGAGATTCAGTGCTGGGTGCCGAGGACCGAGTGCGCGATCAGCATGTCGAGGCGGCGGACATCGACCTTCTTGCCGACCCTGATCTTGATCTGCCCGGCGCGCGTCCAGAGCTCCAGCTCACCGTCGAGGTCAAAGGTGCCGGCGTTCTCGGACGACCACATGTTGATCGCCGAGTACGGCAGGGAGTACACCTCGACCTTCCGGCCGGTCATACCCTGGGCATCACGGACGATCAGCCGCTTGGTCGTGAATACCGCGCTGTCGCGGAAGGTCTTGTACGCGGCCACGGGCTGTTCGCCCGGGACCATGAGCTCGGCAACGTCGTTTGGGATGGGGCACTCGGCCACGAACATCCACTGGGTCACGGCTGCTGCTTCCATGATGAGACTCCTTTAATCAGTTTTGGCCGACTCGGATGCCGGTGCCTGGCTGTTCGTAGTCGTCGCCGTCAAAGCTCAACGGCGCGAAGACGATCATCTCCGCCTTCGCGCCGTGCGGGGCGGCAAAGGCGTAGTTCATCTTCGACTCGAATCCCGGTTCGAGCTGGTAGTTGCACTCCGGGTTGCCCTGCATCTCGTACAGGTTCTCGATCGGCCCGAAAGACTTCCCCTCGTCGTCCAGCAGACGAATATCGACGGGGGAGCTGCACGTCAGGTCCAGCGCGGAGTCAGTGTTGTTCTTGATCGTTGTCTCAGCGACGAAGAATTTTCCTTCTTTGTCGGGGGGCACATCGCGCCACTCGGCAAGCGGGGAGTCGGAGCGGTACCCGGAGTCGTTGATCGTGATGGTCGGAGTTTCCACGAACTTGTCCACCGTCATGACAAGACCCTTGTTCTCGGCCGGATACTGCGTGCTGTGGATGTCATCTTCTGCGGGCATCGTCATGCCCCAACCGCCCGGAACTGCCCGCCCTGATTTGGGCTCGTCGACCACCAGTTCCTCATGAGAACCGGACTCTTCCGTGTTCGTCGCGTCAGTGATCTCCTGTCCTCCTGCTGAGGATTCCGAAGTCGCTGAGCTGGACTGGGCCACCGGCTGTTTGTCTGATGCAGCGCCGACGCCCGCGCCAAATCCTACGACGAGGCCAACCGCACCTGCGGAGACGCCAGCAATGAGGGGGGCTGACCAACGGCGTCTCTTCTGTGCCTGCGCACCCGATGGAGTGCTGATTTCCTGTGCCACGGTATACCTCGTTCGTTGACCAGATGCCTACTAAAGCGCATGTTACGAGCAAGTAGTCCTGACTCGTGGAGGATGCCGTGGCGATTTCGCGCGAAGAGCATCATTCCTGGTCAGCCGCCCCTCGACATCAGAAGTCCATGCTGCGACCGCGTTTCAGCTTTCGGCATGAAACTCATCAACCAAATCCTGTCCCCCGCCAAGAGGACATGTCGTTATGCCTCTGCGTGCCGCCCCCAATCTTGTTCGAGCACAGGCATCCCAGGATTGGACTGGTTGGGCGTGGATGCCGTTGCACGTCTCATCATCTGATCATCGCCTGGCAAGAGCTGGATCGTTGGCAAGTGGTTCGATGACCGATTTCGGGGTGTCGGCAGAATACCCTGGGTCCAAGTGCGCTGGGTGGCAACAACAGTAATTCCCCCATTACGAATTTTGGTGGAGCCTGCTCCCTGACTGCTCACCCACCGCATTTCCATCCTCAGTGGGGAACCCCGCTCCCCGCCCACCGTCAGGAGCCGATGATGAACGACGAGATTCACCTGATCAGTGACGGAGATGGTCTCGCTGTCATCGGGGAGCAGGCAGCTGTCGATCGCTTTCTCGAGTCCGAGGGATTGGCGGGGAAGGACTTGGGCCTGGAGCGGCTGGGCTCTGTCCTCGGCGCCGGGGCCGCTACCGCTCATGCAGGTTCTGCGATTGCCGCCGGGTCGGGTCGCTGGGTGAAGCTGACCGAGGAGTCCGCCAAAGCGCTCCAGAAGCACTCCTTGATGAAGGGCTCGCAACCCGGTATCAGCCGTGCCGTGCTGACGGAGAACGGCAAGATCACTGGATTACTGGAGCTGGCAAGACCTGGTTCGATCCTCACCAACCCGGCTGTTCTGGCCGGTGCGGCGGGAATCATGGCGCAGCTCGCGATGCAGCAGACCATGAACGACATCACCGACTATCTCGCCACGATCGACGAAAAGGTCGACGACGTTCTACGGGCCCAAAAGGACGCCGTGCTGGCGGACATGATCGGTCTGGATTTCGTGTTCGAGGAGGCCATGCTGATCCGGGAGCAGGTAGGGCGGGTCTCCGAGGTCACGTGGTCGAAGGTGCAGTCCACATCGGTGACGATCGCACGAACCCAGGCGTACGCATTGCGCCAGCTCGACGCGCTCGCGGAGAAGATGGAGCGCAAGACCAAGCTTGGTGATCTCGCCAAGACGTCCAAAGACGCCGAGGCCAGGACGCGGGAGTGGCTCGCCGTTCTGGCCCGGTGCTTCCAGCTGCAGGACGCGCTCGCTGTGCTGGAACTCGACCGGGTGCTGGACGCATCTCCGGAGGAGCTGGACCAGCATCGGCTCGCACTGAGAGCCGCGCGGCAGAACCGGAAGGACCTCATCTCCCGGAGCACCGAGCGTCTGATGGCCCGCATGGATGCGGCTGCCGGGACAGCCAACACCAAGGTGCTGCTGCACCCGAAAGATTCGCGAACTGTGGTGCATGCGAGCAACGATGTCGCCATCGCCGTCGTTGACTTCCACACTCGACTCGGGATCGAACGCGATCGAGAGTCGTTGGAGGCAAGGCGATGGGTGGAGGCAGCCGCGGACGTCAGAGACAAGGTGCTCGAGACCGGAGCAGAGGGCGTTGACGCCGCGAAGAACCTCGGCAGTGACACCTTCGGCCGTGCCAGAGCGGCGACGGGCAAGCTCTCCAGCAGGATCACCGAGAGGACGAGCCGCCGGCGCGGGGACGACGAGGAAGGCGCCGAGCAGGACTGATCGAACGCCGGCCGTCAGCGACAGCGAAGCCTAACGGGCACGTGGCAAGTAGGGGCTGGCCTCTCTGCTCCAGGAGATCGCCAGCATGTCCCGAGCGCGCGTAGCACCCACGTACAGGAGCGAGCGCTCCCGCAGGCTGCTCTGCTCCTGGGCCTGGTCGTCATAGGTGCTGCCCGCGAAGAACTTGGGGATGGATCCCTCGCTGACGCCGAAGAGCACCACGCGGGAGAACTCGGTGCCCTTCGCCCGGTGCAACGTCATGACGGCCGGTGTCGATTCGGGAACGTCGCGGGTGTCCACGGGGGCGACGGCGACGCCGCGCTCACCCATTGCCCGCACGAAGGCGTCTCTCTCCTTCTTGGTGCGGGTGAGGATGCCGAGCGTGCCGGCCTTCAACCCCATGTCCTGCACCTCGGCGACCCACGTCCTGAGGAGTTCGGACACCCCGTCGTACTCCTGCACCAGGTCCTCGGCCGGCAGGAGCATGGGCCGGGGACCGCTCCGACTGGAGATGTATCGATCCCGGTCATGTTCAGGGGCGTGCTCCATGTGCTCGCCCTCGGTTTCGTCGAGATCGTAGGACCCCGCGGCGAGCACCTTCAGCGCGAGCTGCAGGTTCTGCTCCGTGGTGCGGTAGTTCAGCCGCAGGCGCCGGGAACGGCCCACGATCTTGATCCCGTAGTGCCCCAGCACCATCCGGTTCCCGTAGATCCGCTGATGCGAGTCCTCAGCGATGAACAGATCGTCGGGTCCCTCGGCCACGACGGCCCGTGCCAGCTTCCACCGGGTGGGGGTGAAGTCCTGCCCCTCGTCGATGAGCACGTGATCGGCCAGCGGAGTGCCCTCGTCGCCGGTGAGCAGCGCGGCGGCCACGGTGGCGGCCTCGTCCCAGTCGACGGCCTGGGCGGCCAAGCCGTCGTCCCGGTACTGCGAGACGGCCTGCCAGACGGCGCGGCGCTGGTTGCGGCCCAGCCGGGTTCCCCGGCCCGGGCGGGGGGCCCGCAGGTAGTCAATCTCCTGCGTGATCTGCCCCGGCAGCACGATCTCCTGGTACTCCGACTGGAAGAAGTGGACGCTGCGGAGGTTCTCGGGCAGCTCGGTGCCGGCCGCATCGATCGACTCTTCCCACGGACTCGCTCCGTAGGCACCGGCGCTGCGGTAGTCAGGCATGCGCCGGATGCCCCACCCGAGCACCGCCTCCATGGCCGAGGCCAGCCGACCGGCACGGGCGGCGTCCTCCAGCACCCGGTGGGCCACCTGGTCCAGGGTCAGCACGCTGATGCCGGGCTGCCCGAGGCCATCGGCCATCCGCACGTCCGGCCCCAAGGACCGGATCTGCTCACGGATCATCTCCACGAGGTTACGGGTGAAGGACACGACCAGGATCCGGGCGTTCGGGTTCTGCCGTGCCACGCGCACGGCGCGGTGCACCAGCACGACCGTCTTGCCGGTACCGGCGCCGCCGGAGAGCCGGAACGGCCCGGAGGTCTCCTTGTCCACGTACTCCTGCTGGTCGGGGTGAAGGAACAGCCGCCATGCGTCGAAGTTCCCGCTGGCCAACGCCCGTGCAAGTGCCTCGTCGTCCTCGATGAGGTGGAATTGGGAGGCGGCCTGCCCGGCGGTGGCGGCGCGGACGACGGCGTCGGTCTCGGACGGCACGCCGATCTCCGTGCCGCCGATCGGCTCGCTGCCCTCGCTGATCGAGTACGTCGCACGCACTTCGTCCAGGGACGTGCCGCTCGCCAGGTCCATGAGCGCGTCGCCCTGCCAGCCGCCGACGCGCCCCAGAGCGGTCAGCAACTCCTCCTCGGAAGGGGCACCCACTGCGTACTCGGCCACGGGATCGTCGATGCCGAGCTGGCCGGTCAGCTGCTCTGCCGTGTAGCCGGCCAGCGGATTGACGCTCGGGAAGGACGGTTCCGTCTCCTGGAGCGTTGGCGTCGGGGGCTCGAGGTCGTTGCTCTGCCGCTCGGCGAGCAGCTCGGCGGCGCGGGCCTCCACGAGAGCCTTGAGCTCCGAGTCGGTGTACCGGCCCTTGGCATTCCCGTCGGAGCCCTCAGCCTGACGGATTTCAGCCGCGCCGCTTGTGGGATTCACCCGGGCGTAGGCTTTGGCGGCGACCACGTAGGCGTCGTCGTGCGGGTAGACGCCGTAGAGCAGCAACCATCCGCCCAGGTCAAAGAGCACCATGCGGTGGAAGTCGTCCACTCGCGCGGTGCGCACCCGCTTGTCGGCGCAGTTCTGGATCGGCTCGATGTGCAGACCGTTGGCGCTGGTGTCCTTGAAAAGCTTTTCGATCGTCGCGGTGACCCTGCCGGCGATCGACCGGTCGTAGCTCGACGGAAATCCACGGTCCATGATGAGCTGCTTGGGCTGGGCTGTCACGGGTCCACCATCTCTCGCTCGTCGGTCCCCGGCAGCTGCCGGAGGGCCTTCTGGGCACTTCGGACATCCGGTCCGAGCACCGTCCACTTGCCGGGTGCTTCGCGGGCGAACTCCTCGACGAGGGTCGCCTCGCTGAGCCAAGCGATGCCGAGACCCGGCCACGCCAGATCCACCGGGATCCCGGCGATCTCCTCGCCGACTTCGGGCAGGGGCATGCCCTCACGTCCGGCGATCTCGAGCACCTGCCGCTCCTCGGCCGTGAGCGCCTCGTCCATGAGTGCCGTCCACTCGGAGCTCAACCGGACGGTGTCCGGCACGGGGACGATATCCACCGCGCCCGAGGACCTCGCAGAGCCGGGGGTGCGACTGCCTGAGCCGGCGACCGGTTGCTGCCCCGCCTGGACCAGGACGTCCACCCACGAGTCCTGCTCGACCGCGTGCTCGTCGATCCACTCTGGCAGGGAGCTCCTCGTCTCGAGCAGTGTGGTCGACGCCGCGTCCAGGGACTGACGCAGGTTGGCCAGGGCGAGCCACCTCCGCCAAGCCAGATCGAAGTCCTCGGAGCGCAGCGCCTCCTCCAGGTCGTCCAGCGCGATCGCCAGCCGGTTGGTGGGCGCCTCAACCGTGCCCAGGAGGACCAGCGGGCCGAAGCGGCGCGCGAATCCCGGCGCGGTCGACCCCGCCGAGGCACTGGGCCACGGCCCGTCCTCCGGGGCCTCGAGGACGCCGAGTGCCTGGTGTCCCAAGTCCTCGGTGCTGACCGGTTGGGGCGTCCCAGCGAAGAGCAGCAGGTTCAGGTGCTGGGAGACCACCCGTTGCCGCTTGATGGGATCCCGCCCGGAGCTCCCGAGGAGTGTGAGCAGCTGCTCTACGGGGTTCGCGGACACATAGGCGAGGTCCTCGGTGTCCATGGCCCCCTTCGCGATCACCGTGTCGGCGTATCGGAGTGTCAGGAGATCCTCGAGCACGCTGCCCTCGGTGGAGCCTCCGCGGCGCAGCGTCTCGAAGGCCGTCAGGTCCCGATCCGTCACCGCGAAGACCAGGTAGCCCTGCTCGCGCAGCGCGGCCCGCTTCCGGGCGTCGTCGCCGACCCGGTTGTGCTGGACGGTGGCGTGGAAGGTCTTGCCGTCCAAGTAGATCGCGACACCGCGGATACCGTGCTGGCCGGGCCAGCTGAGGACAGCATCGGGCTGGGTCTGCCCGAGGGTGACCTGCGGCGTGTACGAGTACTTGACGTCCCCGACGACGGCGGAGAAGCCCTCGCCGCCGTCGCTGACGGTGTCCGTGACCCGGGCGCCGGGGATCTCGGCCACGGCGGCGCGGAAGACACGGCGGAAGCGCGACTCCAGGTGGGACTCGAAATCGTCCTCCACGGGGGCATCCCCCTCCGTGATCCGCCAGGTCATCTCCTCCGACGGCGCCAAGGAACCGAGCACCGTGGTAAGGATCTCGACGGCACGGGCCCGGCTGAGGTTCTCGCGGTGGCTGGCGCGCACGTGCGGCATGAGGCATCGGAAGCACGCCGACCGCTCCTCGTGCCGACAGGGGCAGTCGACCAGTCGCTCGAGCGCCGCACGGAACAGGCTCCACAACGACTGCGAAGAGGCGAGCTCCGCCAGGTAGCCGGTGCCGCCGGGCACGGAGTCGAACAGCAGGAGGGAGGCGGCGTTGCGACGGGCGGTGTCCGGGACGACCTCCATCTGCAGGTGGCCGATCTCCCCGCCGAAGCGTTCCCGCAGGCCCAGCATCAGCGCGGCGTAGAAGCTCCACAGCGAGCGTCCCGTGCTGTCCTCGCCGACGGAGGGCGGCAGGCTGATCAGCACGGTCTCGGTGACGAGCTCCCGGGCGAGCACGGCGGAGACCGACTCGGGGTTTTCGGCGCGGCGCTGGGAGCACCAGGCCTGATGCTCTTGAGGTGTGTTGGTCTGCAGGTCCTCGTCCAGGTGTCCGCACTCGACGCAGATCGAGAAGCCGCCGATGCGTTGCTTCTGCCCGGCCAGCACGGCCTCCCGCGCCCCCTCCCGAGGGCGGCCGACATTGAGCCGGGTCAGCCGGGTGCCGCGGTGGAAGGCGGTGCCCACGCCGGTGCCCTCGATCGACCAGCGGGCGCGGGTCTCGGCGCCGGTGAAGTCGGGCACGGTCAGGGTCTCGAAGTGCAGGCTGGTGCGGTCCTCGGAGGAGTCGCCGATCTTGGCCCGGTGCAGCTCCATGGTCGAGTACACCTTGTTCAGCTCGACAACGCGCAGGTGCTGCCCCTCATCGGCGATGCCCGGGTGCCCGCACTGAGGGCAGACGGTCGGCCGCTCGGCGGCGGAGATGTCCTGGCTGTGCCCGCAGTCGGGGCAGAAGGCCCGGTGGCCCACGCCGGCGCCGTCGGTGCCGAGGTCCACGGCGTCGATCGTGAGCTCGTGGCCGCCAGCATAGAAGTGGTTGCCGGGCGCGAGCTCGGTGAGGGCGGTGAAGCCCGAGCGCTCGTAGTCGGCCGGGATGTGCTGCCACTGGTTGTCGTCGTCCTGATAGATGAGGGTGACGTCCAGGCTCACGGCGTCGTCGAGCAGCGTGAAGTTGGGCAGCAGACCGAAGCGTTCGAGCACGCCGATCCAGTGCTCGTGGCTCATCCGGGACTCCTCGGCGCGCAGCCGTGCCTGGCCGCCGGCGAGGCGCTTCTCCTCCCGCGCCCGGGCCTCGGGGTCTTCGACCTCCCCGAGCTTGCGCTCCTGCGCGTCAAGCAGCTCCTGCTGGCCCCGGAGCTGCTGGGCTGTGGAGTCGTCGTCGGCGGTGATGACGAGCCGGCCCTCCGCGATGTCCTTGAGCAGCTCGGTGAGCTTTTGGCGCCGGTGGCGCAGGGCGTCCTTCTCGTGCAACCACCGTTGGACGGCCTTGCCGACGGCGGACTCGAGGCCGCTGGGACCGTCCTCCGGCCAGGTGGCCCAGCGGCGCAGGGCCGTGGCGGCGTCCTCGGTGATGCCCCGGCGAGGGTCCTCGCTGATCGTGAAGGCGGAGAGGAACTCGTCGAGCCGCTCCTGCGCATGCGCCTGGGCGTCGGCGAGCATCTCGCCCAGGAAGGTCCCGGGAGCGCTCGAGCGCATCACGGAGGCGCCGCGGGCGGGCACGGGCATCCCGTCGTCACCGGCCATGCGGTCCATGAGGAAGGCGATGTACTGGCGGTGGAGGATCTCCTCCGCGGAGAGATAGGCCGCCGGCGGGCGCACCGAGCCGTTGACCATAAACTCGGGCTCGATGTACGCCGAGCCGCGGCCGCGCGTGGACATGAAGGCCAGGTCCAGGGAGTTGCCGGTCAGGCGCCCGGCGCGTCCCACGCGCTGGAGGTAGGAGGCCACGGTGTCCGGGATGGAGGCCAGGATGACCGTCGAGAGGTCGCCAATGTCGATGCCCATCTCCAGCGTGGGAGTGGCCACCAGGACGTTGGGGGCCCCGGGCGTGGACTCGCTCGCCTTGAAGGCGTTCTCGTACTCCAGGCGTGTGTCCGTCGGCAGCAGGGAGGTGTGCTCGCGGGCGATCACCCGGCGCATGTCCCCGGTGTAGAGGCTGCGGTAATAGCTTCTCCGTAGCTCGGCCCAGTGCAGTCGGCCTGTGCGGCAGCGGTAGGCGGTGCACGGGCCGTCGGCGAAGGTCTCCAACGTGCGCGGAACCCCCGTGACGGTCTCCCCGCAGGCGGCGCAGCGCAAGGCGCGCGCCGGTTCCGGGACCCGCGCCATGACGACACGCTCCGGCCGCAGCCCGTAGCTCTCGGCGGTGGTGCGTCCGTGCTCGGACACCGGGACGGTGTCCGTGAGAGCGGCCTCGGTCAGCGCCGTGAACAGCGGTTTCATGAGGTGGCCGGCGGTGCCGCGGTCCATGTCCAGGCACCGGACGGTCCAGTCCACAAACCAGCTCTGCCGGTTGCCGGGATCGGTGAACTCGCTCCGGTCCTTCAACCGGCCCGTGGCCGGGAAGTGCGGGGAGCGCCGTCCCGGCGGGAAAGCCGGCATGACGTCCTTGGGACGGCGGCCACCCCAGATCTGGTACCGCAGCCCGCCCTTCTTGCGGTAGGGCACCAGCCACTCGTGCGCGATCGCCCCGTCGGACCGCAGGCGCTCGAGCACCCCGCGGACCCAGACTTCGGTGCGGTGGTGGTCCGCCGGGCCGCTCTCCACGGTCTCGGCGCTGATCTGCTGGGCGATCCGCTCCAGCACCCGCCGCCCGACCGCGAGCGCGTCCTTCGCCGAGACGTCCACGGAGGCGGCCGCGGTGCCCGTGGTGGCCAGGGTGCGCCCGTAGGAGCCGACCAGGCCGGCCTCCAGCTCCAGGTCGAACTCGAGGCGTGTGGCGACGTTCTGCTGCGCTCGCCGTCGCTGCCGGGCGGGCTGGGCGTCGTCCCAGTATCCGCGCACCGAGGCGTTCTCTGCGATCGAGGGATGCAGCAGCCGGTACCGGTCCTCGGGAGAACTGGCAGCGGCCATCATCCGCTCGGCGATCTCCCGCACCGGTCGCGGCCGGTCGTCCAGCGAGGACTCGATCGCCGAGCGCAGGGCCAGGGAGTGGGAGCGCGCCTCCACGAAGCCCGCCCGGTGAGCGGCGTCCTGGACGGAGTCGGTGAAGACCAGCGACTTCTTCTCGTTCGGGTCCAGCCCGGCCGTGCCGAACAAGCTGGACAGCGCCACGGACAGCAGCGTCGCGGTGCTGGCGCCGACGAACCGGATGCCGTCCTTCTCCCGGCACGCCGGGCACGTGTCGTCCTTCGAGTGTCCCTCCGCCTCGAGCCCCACGTGCATGAGCACGGGCAGGCTGTCGACGTCGGCCGTCTCGTCCGACGGCGGGCCGCTCTCCAGGCTCCGCCGCTCGGGGTCCAGGTAGCGCAGGCGGTCGTCGTCGCCCGGATCCGCGCCGGTCCCGGAGATGAGGGCGCGGAAGCGCCCGGTGCGCCGGACATGCTCCTGGCGAATGCGCTGGGGCTTGACGATCAGGTCGTCCATGCCGGTCAGCGCCAGGCCCCAGCCGGAGCGGCCGCAGTGGCGGCAGTAGATCGCCGGCAGGAAGCTGCCGTCGTGCGTGGTGCGGTCGTCGCTCCAGGCGAAGGCCGGCACGGGCGAGGCCGCCCGATCCACGCGGGAGACCTCGCGGGTCCACAGGTGGGCCTCAACGTTCGGGAAGCTGTTGCGCTCGGCCCGCGACCGCACGTGGGACAGCGCCGCGCACAGCGCCTCGACGAACCGCCCCCCGGTGCCGAGCGCGTCCAGGTGGGGAACCAGCGCCTGGGCCAGCTCCGCCGTGGTCGTGGCCCGGGCGGTCCGCTCTAGGAGCCGCCCCACGAGGGGGTGGGCGAGGAACAGGTCCCGGACTGCGGCGTCATCGGTCGCCCGAGTCTCCGACACGTGCTCGCCGCCCGTGCCGGTCCACAGGACGTCGACGACGGCGGACGTCAGCTCTCCCGGGTCCGGCAGCAGACCGTCGTTATTGCCGGGGAGCAGGTCCAGGACGGGCTGCAGCTGCCCGGCGGTCTGCCGCTCCTCGGCGCCCAAACCGTCGAGGTTGAGGCGGGCGCGGGCCTGTTCCTGCAGGGCCTCCTGCCCCACACGTCGTTCGGTGACCACGGCGTCCGTCCCGAAGTCCACGCCGAAGATCGTGGTGGCGAACTCGGCCACGGGAGCGATGTCCCGGTCGTCGCCCAGCGTCGCGGAGGTGGCGACCGGGATCAGGTGCGTGCGCTGCGGGGCCAGCCGCTCTAGGAGCAACCGCAGGCGCCGGATCAGCAGGGCGACGTCCGTGCCCTGGGCGCCGTTGTAGGTGTGGAACTCGTCCAGCACCAGGTAGCGCAGCGACTCCGCGGAGTGCTCCCACAGGGGCCGGTCGGGCTTCCGCAGCAGCAACTGGTCCAGCATCTTGTAGTTGGTGAGCACGATGTCCGGGACGGAGGAGCGGATAGTGTGCCGGTCCTCGATCAGCCCGTCGGCGCTCATCGCCGTCCGCGGGGCGCCGGAGTGCTCCCCGGTGTACAGCGCGGCCGTCACGCCCTGCAGGGCAGGGTCCTCGTGGATCATCCGCGCCAGGCGCCCCGCCTGGTCGTTGGCCAGGGCGTTCATGGGGTAGAGGATGATCGCTTTGATCCCGTGCACTCCCGCCTTCCGGGACCGCACGGCATAGTCCAGCAACGGGTAGAGGAAGGACTCGGTCTTGCCGGAGCCCGTGCCGGTCGTGACGATCGTGGGGTCCGGGATCCGCAGCCCGGCCCGGTCCCGGTCCCCAGCGGCCTCCGGAGAGGTGGTCAGCCGCCGGAACGCCGCCGCCTGGTGCGCGTACGGTGTGAACCATTCTGGCAGCACCGTCAGCGGTGGCTCGCTCTCGTCCGCCGCGAACGGCAGGCGCGTGCGCAGGAACGGACCCCGGAAGATCCCGTGCTGGGGATCCTGCAGGAAGGCGCTGAAGGCGTCCCGGGCGTACTGGTCCGAGAACTCGATCGCCGTGGTGATGTACTCGACCAGCGCGGACTGGGTGGCCTCCGCCTGCAGGGTGGGCAGCAGCTCGCTCATGCCCGGCCGTCCGTGCTCGCCAGGCGCTCGGCGAAGACCGCGTAGGCCTCCCGCAGATCCGCTTCACGGTCCAGGATGCGGAACGGCTCGGCCGCAACGACCTCCCGGCCGGACGAGGTCGTGTACGTCCGGTCGGCCTCCCGCAGGCCGGTCTCCGGCCGCCCCGCCTTGTTCCACGCGGTGCGCACCGCTGAGGGGATGAGCCGCCCGTTCGCGTCGTAGATCTTGGCGCGCTTGTCCTCCCCGCGGTCGTAGGAGTACAGCACTCCGAACTGGGTGCAGTAGATCGTGCACAGCTCGTCGATCGGTACCCCGGTCACATGCGCCATGATCGCGTCAATCTCCACCAGCGCACGACGACGGTCCTCGTCCACGCGCAGCGGTATCTCGGCACTCCACGGGCAGGCGACGTCGCCCAGCACCGGCCGGTTCGGGCGCTCACGGCCGCCGGTCCACGAGTCCTGGACCATGGTCGGATCACAGCACTCCTCCCACAGCGGGGCGTAGGCCTCGGTGAGGCAGTTCAGCCGCAGGATGCGGAGGATGGCGGCCGGGGCCAGCGGGTGGTCATCTGGGATGCGGGGGAGGCGAGTCGACTCCGGTCGTCGGATGTGCTTTCCGACGGTGGACCTGATGAGAAAGTCAGAGAGCAGTGAGCTCATACTCGCCGTTGCCAGAGAGAGGGTACTGGGATTGTGCGCTGGGTATCCCTGGCAGCTGACGGCGTCTACGGTCGCTGGACCAGGGGGGAAGAGAGCTGAAATTAGTGTGCGCTCTCCAGTTGTGGCGGCCATGGTGCGCCACATGACACGGTACTGGCTTCGCACCGGAACTTGCCGGGTTTCGCCGGGATGGAAAGTATCCGAAATCTCCCAGGAGCCGTAGTCGCGGTCATAGCGTGCCTTGGACACCGAGCCGTCAACGTCCGTGTCATAAATCGGCTTGTACTCGGTGACAGGTAGGGCCCCTGAGGGCAACGCTTCTAGATCGACCTCTGTGTAGTCTCGGTTGCTCTTCATGGAAGCATTGCGGAAGGCATAGAAGGGGTTGCCCACGTGAAAATAGGGACCCTGCAGGATGACATCCTGCCAGGATTCTGGCTGACCCCATTGGGCTTCGAAGTAACCATCACGGCGTCCGAAAGTCTCATCCCAGCCGCGGCTGAACTGCGGACTACATTCCCGGAGCGTGGGCACTGCCGTCAGGCGCTGGAGCACGTCACTGGCGGAGTGATTGACGGTGAAGACCATGCGGGTCTCCTCCACGGGAATTTCAGAAGAGCCAGACTCCATCAGTGCGTGCCAAGCGCTGAGGACCTTGGGGTTGACATGCTGGATGCGTGAGGCATGTGGACGAAGATCCCATTTGCCCTGCTCGTTCTTAAAACCGGGTTCTGGGCCATCGCCGTTGTGAGCCAGGGAGCCAGCGGCCGTGGACGGGTGGTACATCAAGACAGCGTTAAGAAATCGCGGTTCACGATCACTGCCGTAGATGTTCACGCTGTAGCCGACATGATTGTCGACCTCCTCGAACAGCTTGATGTCATTGATGAAGTTCCAATGCCGACGTAGATGGCGGTATGTCTGGCGGCGCAACGTGTAGCCCTTGGCGTCCGTCAAGTGCGTTGGGGGATGAATAAGGGCAGTGTGGCCTCGCCCTGAGGCGTGACGCCAGGTCTGACTCATGAAGGCACGGTAGAGGTCTGGCTGCGTTCCCTCGAGCTCCGGGTACTCGCTGACGGCCCCGACGTAGTCCGCCAGCGCCGCGACGTCACCAATGCCGAGAAGCAGTACCTCTGATGCCCCAAGCAACTCGAGGGACCAGGCCCGACGATTCCTTTTCGCGGTCTCGGACGGCTTGTCCGTCAGCGTCCACCAGGGATCGCTCTCGCCCAAGAGAGCTGCGGTGTCCGGCCGAGGCCGCACCCAGGGCGGGTTCCCGACCTGGAAGTCGAAGCCGCCGCGGGCGAAGACGGCTGCGAAGTCCAGTTCCCAGTGGAAGAAGCGCTGCTCCTTGGCGATCGCCTGCGCGGTGCGCAGCCACGGAGTCTCCACGAGCAGTTGGTCGATGCTCGCGGCGTTCTCCGCCGGGAACATGGCCTCGATGCCCTCGAGCGTCTCCCACTCGGAGTCGCTCTGCCCGAAGTGCTCGTCCTGCCGTCCGCGGCGCCCGGCGAACTTCTGCCCCACGATCCGGCGGAGCACCGCGAGCCACTCCTCGAACTCCGGCGGAGCCGGGTGATCGGGGTCCTGGGTGACCGGCCAGAACCACATGGCGCACCAGGCGTCCATCACCAGGCGCAGGCGGCGGTAGGCGGAGTTCGGGTCGCGCAGGGAAGCTTCGATCTCCTCGCGGGTCACCGCCCCGCCGGGCTCCAGCTCGGCGCCCCATACGTCGATCGAGCGGCGGGACTGCTTCTCGGCCTCGACCATGCGGCGGCGGGCCAGCTGCCACAGGTCGTCGATCCGCTCCGTCAGCGAGAGCAGCTCGTTGAGCTGTGTTTTGCTCGGCTTCTTCTGGACCCGGGCGGCCCAGTCGCGCAGCGCCTTGGCCTCCGCGGGGGCGACCTTCTTGATCTCGCTGTTGTCGCCGGCCGCGCCCCAGCTCTCGGCGGGCAGCAGGAAGTGGAAGATACCGCCCGAACCGGCCACGCCGCGCTCCAGCGGGACGTGTCGGGCGGGGGTCTGCATGCGGTGCTTCGGCAGCGACTTCTGCACCACCCCGGCGTCGTAGACCGCATGCCGGGCGCCGATCAGGGAGTTGCCGGCACGCAGGCGCAGACCGAACCACGGGGCCTTCAGGCCGCGGGCCATGGTGTCCAGCCACAGGGAGACCTCGGCCAGCTCCACGGCCGTGGGGTTCAGGTCCACGCCGTAGACGTTGTGCAGGGCGATGTACGCCTTGACCTTCTGCAGCTCGGCGGCGTAGTTCTCGGGATCGACCCTTTCACCCAGTTCCTCTTCGCGCTTGTCGAGGTAGGCCTTGGCCAGCTGCCGCACGGCCTCGATGGCGAACGCCCCGGAGCCCAGAGCCGGCTCGCACACGGACATGCTCAGGATCTCGTGGGCCGTCGGGTCGTCGGCCAGCAGCTCCGCCAAGCCTTGCTCGACCGTGAACTCGGTGAGCACGGCGGGGGAGTAGTAGGAGGCCGACTGCTGGCGCTGCCGCCCGGAGAGGCGGAAGACGAACTCGCCGTGGCGGTAGGTGCGGGGCACCTCGCGGCCCAGCTCGTCGTGGAGGAGCACCAGGTGCTCGCGCAGGTCCTCGTCCAGGCGGTCCTCCGGGACCACCCACGAACCGTCGGACGGGTCGCCGCGCCGGGCGACCTCGACCAGTGTGCCGTTGGCGAAGGAACCGGTGTAGCTCATCAGCGACTCGTAGACCGCGCCGAGCTGGTTGATGCCCAGCGCCACGTAGCTGATGAAGCCGCGGTCCCGTCCGCGGCGCTCCTTGGTCAGCAGCAGGCGCTGCAGCACCTGCTGGAGGGCCTTGTTGCCGAGCTGCACCTCGTTGATGAACCGCGTCCGGTTCGGGCGGAAGAGGTCCGAGCGCAGCGGCTCGAAGACCAGGCCCTCGCGCGCCGCCTCGTCAGTTTCCTCCTGCCCAGCTTCCTCGTGCGGGTGGCCGGTCTCCACCAGGTCGAAGAGCACCTGGAGGGACTCGTGGAAGTGTGTGCCGCCTTCGGAGCGGGAGGTCAGCGGCTTGAGGGTCAGCTCGCGCAGGCGGTCCACCGAGTAGCCGGCCGCGTACTCGGGATCGCCCGTGGGCACCACGCCGAGCTCCGGGCTGGCCTCCGCGTAGAGCAGGAACAGGATGCGGTAGAGGTAGCGCAACGACTGCACCGCGAGCGGCTGGGCCTGGTCGTCCGGCAGCGGCGGCAGGCCCTGGGCCTTGCGCCGGGACACCACCTCGTTGGCGATGATCTCGATGGACTCCCGCACGCCGTCGCGCAGGTCCTTGGACACGCCCACGGCGTTGCGCACGGACTCCCCGCGCCGGGCGTCCCACCAGATCGTGCCGGTCGGGTCCGGTGCCAGGGAGGACGCCGACAGGCACGCCAGCGCCCGCTGGATCTCCCCGCCGGAGCGGAAGTCTCCGCGGTCGGCCACGGTCTGCAGGTCGATCGCCAGGTACCGGCCCTGCGGCCAGGCGTCCTCGCTGGTCAGCACGGCCGTGCGGCCGGCCAGCACCAGCATGTAGCGCGGCGGCTGCTCTTCCGAGACCAGGGCGGACAGCAGCTCGGCAACGGAGGAGATGGGGTCGCCCGCCCCCGCGTCGTCGTCGGGGTGGAGAACCACGTCCTCGGTGAGCAGGCCGCGATCCTTGGCCAGCACTTCCTCCGGGGTCTCGGCGGCCACGGCGTCGATCAGCGCCACGGTGGGCTCGGCCATGTCCAGCGCGGAGCACCAGCGCAGCGCCCCGTCGCCGCGCTGAGGAACGGTGTCGAAGCCCAGGACCGCGCGGAGCCGCTCCGCGACCGCCGCCGACGGTCGGGCCAGCGCGTCACGACGCTGCCGGTCCGCGGCGCTCGGGTCCAACTCCGCGGCGCGGGCGTGGAGGTCGATCAGTTGGGAGAGGAGCGACTGCCGGGAACTGGTGAAGCGCTCGAGCGGGCTTTGCTCCGCCGGGGAGTTCTCGGCGTCCTCCCGCCACTGCTTGACGAGGTTCTTGGTCGCGGCCAGGAAGGTCCCGGAGGTCTCGTCCGCCGTGAAGTAGAACTCGCTGATCCAGTCGTTGACCACGACCAGGGCATCACTGGTGGGCATGGCTCACTCTCTTCCTGCGGGCACGACGACGAGCAGCGGACGCACGTAGGTTCGGTCGGGGAGCATCTCCCGGGCCAGGCGGCGCTCCGCCTCGACCGCGGAGCGGGAGCGGCGGAACAGCTGCGTCTGGGTCGCGACGCCCTCGGCGCCGTGCTCCCACCGGTCCATGCGGTCCACCCAGGCCTGCGCCCGCTCCTCCGCCTGCTGCCGGGCGCTGTGCGCCATCATCTCGTCGACAAAGGACTGGGCTTTCTCGACGACCTGTGGAATCAGCCGCTCGAACTGCTGCGGGTCCGGAACCGGCACACCGACGATTCTCGGGCCCAGGCCCAGATCATCGAACAGGTCCTCCGGGTCTTTGTAAGGCTGCGCCACGGGAACTGTGCCCATGAACTGCACGGTCAGGTACGCCACCGCGATGTTCTGGCCGCGGCGGTTGGTCACGATGCCCTGCACCACGACGGTCGGGGCGGCGACGTCGCCCTGCACCGCGAAGATCTCCTCCCGGCCCAGGTGGGCCAGCGACCGGTCGGCCACCCAGTCCAGCACGGGATGCATGGGGGAGAGGAAATGGGTGTCCGGCCAGGAGCTGCCGTTCGTGTCGTTGAGCGCCGCGCTCAGGCGGGCTTCCGCCGTGGCACGGTCCGGGGTCAGCTGCATCCGGTCCAGCACCCGCCGCTCCTTGAGGTAGGACTGGGGCAGTGCGGCCAGGCGCTGGCGCAGGTCCGCGCTCGGCTCGAACGAGACCAGCTGGATCTGTCCCGCGTTGTTGCGCTCGATGCGCAGACCCACACCGCCGCCTGCGCGTTCCCGTCCCGGCTCGCCGTACAGCTCGGCCAGTCCGGCCAGCAGGTAGTCCACGTCCGAGTCGAAGAGGGCGGTGCGCACCGGCGCTGCGCGTCCGCCGGTTGGTGCAGCCCGGAGGGCGCCGTCGTTCTTTGCCTCGTCCTGCTGGGCATCGGCCTGGAGCAGGAGAGAGAGCCAGTCCTCCTGCTGGGCGAGCGCCTGCTCCGGAGCGGGGACCGCCTCGTCGAAGTCCTTGGCGCCGCGCAGCACCTCGATGATGGCGGCCTCCTCCGCGGTGCCCGAGTACTCGCCCATCAGCGAGGCCGCGTCCCCGAGCTTCTCGTGGGCCTCCCGCTCGCGCTCGACCAGGCGGGTCAGGACGCGTACGTCGCCCGTGAAGCCCTCCACGCCCTCGAGGTCCAGGAGCAGCGTGGTGATCTGCGGCGGGTGCTCCTGCCCGTAGCGATCGATGCGGCCGTTGCGCTGCTCGATCCGGATCAGCGACCACGGGATGTCGAAGTGGACCAGCTCGTGGCATCGCTGGTGGAGATTCACGCCTTCGGAGGCCACGTCGCCGGTGACGAGGACGCGGATGGGGCTCGTGGACTGCTTGAAGGACTCCACGATCTCCTGCTGCTCCACGTCGGTCAGCGCGCCGTGCAGGATGCGGATCTGGTCGTTCTTGAGCTTCAGATCCCTCAGAAGGTTCTCGCGCAACCAGCGCAGAGTGGGCACGCGCTCGGCGAAGACCACCACGCGCTCGGGAGAGCGCGAGCCGACCTTCTTGTCCTGCAACTCTTTCAGCAGCTTCTGGTACTTGCCGGAGCGCGGGGCGCTGCCGTCCTGGGACAGGCAGGCGGCGTTGAGTTCGCGGAGGCGGGTGAGCGCCTCACACTCGCGGCCTGCGGCCACGTTGCCCTCGAGCGTTTTCAGCCGGGCGGCAATGGTGTCCTCCAGTGCCACCGGGGAGGAGAGGAAGGCCTTGGCCAGGGTCCACGGGAAGAGCCGGGAACCCGCGCCGGTGACCGGGGTCGAGCCCTTCGGGTGCGTCCACGTGGCGGCGATCTCGCGGGCGACCTCCAGCTCCTCCGGGCTCGGTTCCGCGAGGACGTGCCGCGGGGACCTTCGCTCGGCCCACTTGTCGCCGACCTCGTTCTTCACCGACTCCGAGTAGCGGTGGCGGCGGATCATGAGGTTGGCGACCGCGGCCGTGCTGATGCTGCCGTCCGCGCCCACGCTCGTGGGCTCCAGCAGGGTCAACAGCTGCGCGAAGGACTCGTTGCGGCCGTTGTGCGGGGTGGCCGAGGCCAGGATCAGCGCATCCGTGTTCGGCGCCAGCGTGTGGGCCAGCTGGTTGTTTTGCGTGGACTGGTTCGTCACGTTGTGCGACTCGTCGATGACCACCGCGTCCCAGTGGTGCCGCCGCAGGTCGTGGACGAAACGGTCCTGCTTGAGGGTGTCGATCGAGATGATGACCTTCTCGAAGTACGTGAACGGGTTCCGCGTGGCCGGCAACTTCTGCTTGACCTGCTGGACGCCCTCCGAGTCCAGGCGGACGAACGGAATGGCGAAGCGCGTCCACATCTCGTGCTGCATCTGCTCCAGGACGTGGCGCGGGGTGACGATGAGAATGCGGCGCCCGCGGCCGCGGCGCATCAGCTCGGAGAGGATCATGCCGATCTCGAGTGTTTTGCCCAGGCCCACGGCGTCGGCGATCAGCAGCCGGGATCGCAGCCGGTCCGGCTCCAGGGCCTTCGCGACGGCCTCGCGCTGGTAGGAGAGCGGATCGGCGAGCGCCTGCGGGGCCATTACCGGCCGCGGGTCGGAGATCGGCAGGGAGGTCTTGCGCAGCGTGGACTCCAGCCACAGGCGGGACCGCACGTAGTGCGAGCTCTCGTCGGCGACCACGCGGGTGTTTGCCGGATCCGTCGTCGTCACCGTGTCGATGCTCGTGTAGAACTGCGCAGTCGTGCCCTCGACCAGTTCGCTCACGCCCCGGACCGTCAGCAGGTCGCCGTCCGCCGTCTGCTCCACCGAGGAGACCAGCCACTGCTCATCCCGGACGACGACAATCGCGCCGGGGGCAACGTCCAGTACTTGGTCGGGCATGACGATCTCCAGGGGTGGGGGGGCGGCTACATGCAGTCTATGGAGTGAAGCTCCTTGTTTGGATCTGCAACTCCATGGACTGTTGGGCGCGCCTACAAGAGTTCAGAGGTGGATGGTTTGGAGGTGCCCATCTCGTTGTCGACCTCTTCGTCGTCCGTCACCAGCCGCACGAGGTCGGCCGAGAACAGTCGCTTCTCAGGATCTGCGCGCCCTGCCTTGTCGAAGACCACGCCTTCCTGTTTCAACATCTCGGTAGGATCGTCCGCCCGGTCCTCGTCACTCCAGCGGAAGTCAGGGGAGGGCTTCGCGGAGGAGGTGAGTACCCGGTGTGGGTTCGGGACAGGGGTGTCTCGAAGTCGGTTTCCGATGGGCTGAGCGGCCGTGCCCAGAGCCTTCGCCAGATCACCGTAGGTGGTCCACCGGCCGGCGGGGATCTCCGTGAGCATCTGGTCCAGGCGATGCCACAGGTTGTTGGGGCCGCTTTCCTTGACTGCGGTGTTCGGGCCAGGCCACGCCTCGACGATCAATTCGGTGAGCTGTTGGCCACGCTGCCGGATTTGTTCGGGGCCCCACTCGTCCGCGGCGGCGATGACCTGATTCATGCGAAGCCCACTCCGACCCAGCTCGGTCTTCTTGTCCTCGAACGGGCGGTTGCCCATGGGTGAGTTGTATCCGGTCAGCGTGAGGTTGCCGAGGGTGTGGACGATGTCCTGGTGTACCTCGTCCACCCGGTGCTCGCCCACCGCGGCGGCGAGACTCTGACGCCACGACGAGGAGAGGGTCTGCGGAAGAACGTGCTCGATGCTCAGCTTCGCCGGGTCTACGGGCTCGCGGCTCTCGAAAAGCTCCTCGATCCAGGTCAGCAACAGTTTGCGCTGGTTACTGCGGCCGACGACATAGAACGGAACATTGGCCACAGCCACCCTGATTTCTTCGTTGGTGGCGTAATGGCGCTGACCCACGGAGAAATAGTCCTGCAACTCACGCATAATGTCCGGTCCGTGGCCGATATCCTGCACTGCCAGGGCGAACAGACGATTCAATCCCATGGATGTGCGGCCCACGAGGAGTCGCCGGACCAGCAATGACTCAATGATGAGGAGGGCTCCGGCGAGTGATTCGTCTTTCAGCAACCTTCGCGCACGCAAGAGCAAGAGGTGAAGGACAAGAGGAGCCACGGTGGCCGAGGCCCAGGCCTGGAGGCGCTGGAGGCGGCGCCGCACAAGTGCCGACGCCTCCTCCTCGGGCCGCGCGATGAGGCGGTAGAGACGAGCGAGCTCCAGGAACCGCCCCACCTCCGCGGCGATCTCGTCCTCCGTGTTGAAGGACTCGAAGCGCTTCTTCTGCTCCTGGTAGGTGTCGCCCATCTTCACCGTGGGTTTGCGCTGGACCAGGTCGAGCCAAAAAAGAGTGTCAAGCTCCTCCCGCGTCAGGAGATCCTGGAGCGGCTTCCACATGGTGCGGTAGACGTGATCGCCCTGCTCGGGCAACCGCATGAAGATGTGGTTCCGCAGAAGGTCTCCCTGCGAGAGCTTGAGCCCGGTGTTGTTGAGCGACTCGAAGATGCGGTGCACGTTGTCAGACTCGGCCGTGCTGATCGAGACCAGAGAGAGTCGACTGGTGGTCGCTTTCTCGATCTCCTTCACCGGCAGTTCCGTGTCGAGCAGGGCGGTGCGGAACCAGCGGTAGGCGGAGCCGATGTGCCCCTCCCCGTCCGCGCCGGGCACCCCGTCGATGACAGCCGAGTAGGCGTCACGGTCGGCCTGAGTGGGGACAAGCTTGATGCGGTACGGATCCTCCAAGTACTGATTGGTGAGAAACGTGTTCTTGATCCGCTCAGCGCCCCGCCGGGCAGTGGGGTCGTGACTCAAGACGTGATCGTGGATGGCGACCAGAAGGATCGTGAGGGTGGTCAAGCGCTGCTGGCCGTCAACTACAAGGTGACGGGTCAATCCGCCGGCAACATTGCCTGAATAGGGCGCGAGGACCAAGGAGCCGATGAAGTGGTTCGAGGACGGATCCTCCTTCATGTCCTCTGTGAGCTGGATGATGTCTTGCCACAAGACGCTCCATTGCGCTCTCCCCCATTGGTACGGCCTTTGATAGAGGGGCACGATATATTGATTCTCGCCTTCGAGAATCTTCTGCAGGGTCGTTTCCTGTGCGGCAACCATGGTTCCATCTATACCTTGTCATGCGTGGGACAGTAGCGCTGGAGGTGGCATGTTTGCCCACGGCGGGGGTCGGATAGGTTCCAGACGCCGCCCCACTGTTAGGCAGTCACTGCGGCATTCACCAGCTTGGCGCCCTCCAACGCCACGCGACCTCGCTGCTGAGCGACGGGCACCGCTCGCTTGAGACGGGCATCGGCGGGCTTGCTGGTCTTGGTTCTACCGAACAACTCCAGCACCGTCTGCTCGGCCTCGCCGAGGGAGCAACATGTCCTTGCGCGACACGATCACCTCCCGAGTTCTTGCTGGTCTAGTCGGCTCCGACGGGCGGGAAACCAGCGGTCGACGTACACATCGACATCGGAGTGGACGCATGTAACCAGGGCCGGGTCTCAGCCTCGCGCGGAACTCCGCCATCGCTTCGTTCAGCGGTTCCTGGAAACTGACAGGTTCAAGCGGTCCAGGTTCCAGGGCAGGTGGGCCCACCGCAGAGTGGGTTGCTGATCGGGGTGGACCTCGGTGACTGTCACGGGCAGTTGCTCGCCGGTGAACCAGATGTGCGTGGGCCGGTAGAAGGGCATCGGCAAGTTGGCCGGATCCTCGACCTCGAGGCGTGGCGCGAAGAACCGACGGGTCAATGCCCGGACGAAACCTGCGCGGTGGTACGCGGCCAGCCGGTCGAAGCGCGCGATCCAGGAGGAGAGGACGCCGGCCGCGGTCGAGTGCAGATGCTCGCGCTGTTGGCTCAGCTCGGCGACTTCCCTCTGGAGCCGATTCAGCTCCTCGAGGGAGGCTGCGCGGCGCTCCTTCTGCCGGCGCAGCAGGCTCTCCTGCTCGCGTAGGTTCTCCTGCTCGGCGGCGGTCATCGGAGCGCGGGCCACGGGGGGCTCGGCAGGAGGCTCGGGCGGGAGGTCGTCCGTGAGCAGGCGGATCTGCGCCTCGGCGGGGGCGATCCGACGGTCGAGTCCTTCCACCGCCTTGATGAGCGAGGTGTGGATCCACGCCTCGATCTCGGCGATCTCCGCTGCCATCGCGCGGGTGGCCGGGTGGTGGCCTTCGGTATCGGGCACGGTCGTCGCCGCGCTGCGCTTGCCTGCGCGCACAGCGGAACGGCGCTGCCAGAAGCTCACACGGGAGGCCATGGGCGGAGCACCTGCCAGCAGATGACCGGACGGCACCAGGAATCGACCCATCACGCTGTCCTTTCGTTCTTGAGGTAGTAGGCCCACGACAGGTTGCAGTGGGTGCAGGTCTGACCCAGCCGGCACTCGACGCACAGCCGTTCCCGCCACTGGCCCCCGCAGTGCGAGCAGTCGACGAGGTTGCCGGAGCAAGCGGGGCAGGGAGAGGTCTCGGTGTCGGGCCCATTGCCGCCGCGGGCGGCCAGCCAGCGCACGAGGAGGGCGATCAACGCCAGGAGGAGGAGTGCTGTGAGCACCAGGATCGCGGTGCCCACGCCGGACGAGAGGACATCGTTCATGGCGGCGCTCAGCGGTTCCCGGCCATGGCGGGCGGCGCCAGCGGGTTCTCGTCAAGGTAGGTCAGGTACTCGGCCACCTTGGCAGTTGCGACCTTCTCATAGCGGGCCATGTAGGTTTCCGTTGCCTCGTGCAGGTGGGCGGTCACCGTGGGATCGGCCATGGCTTGCTCCAGGCCCTGGAGATAGCGCAGGAACCCCTCCCGGATCATTTCCGGCAACGACTGCAGGTGGGCCCGGGTGCGCTGATCGATGGCCAGTTCGTTCAGCAGAACGTTCTCCCGGGTGGCCCTGGCCTGCGCCTCCTCGGCTCGGAGCGCGACGACCGACTCCTGGAGGACCTGTCGGCGCAACCGTAGCCCCCTGAGGTGGCTGATGAGCTGCCCACGCTGGTGCTGCAACTGGTGCTCGGCCTCCGAGGCCTTCTTCTCAGCCTCGGCCCGCTCCGTGCTCTGGGCCTGAAGGCGGTTCAGTTCGGTTTCGTTCAGGTGCTTCCTCGAGGACGCTTTCGTTGGCCAGCGTGTCTCGAGGAGGGCGATGGCGAGGGTCAGTGCCAGGGGCAGGGCGGTCCACATCGAGTACAGCAGCGCATCGCCGAACCAGGGCAGGATGACTTCCACGACGGAACGGTCGGCAGCGTCCTCCGCCAGTTCCAGCACGTCGGGTAGGGAGGTGAGATAACGCAACCATCCCAGGGCCACGATCGTGACCACGTAGAGGGTCACCGCGATCCAGCCGAGCGTTTTCCGGGAGGGTGCGGCGTTGCGGTCCAGCAGCGGGGGAATGGCGAACGAGGCGATCGCCACCGAGAGCCCGGCGACGGACAGGGCCAGCAGCTGCCCGGTCAGCTGGTCGTCACCGAGACGCTGGGTGATCCCGTAGATGAGTCCGACTTCGCCACCCACCAGGGCGAGCCACAGGAGCGTGTACAGGTACGGGCGGCTCCAGAACCACAGCGCGACGCGGCGCACCGTGTGGAACGCCGGCCGCAGGCTCTTCCGCGACTTCTTGGCGGCCTTCTGGTCCACCGGTTCGGTGGAGGACAGCATCTCGGCGAGCGGCTCGTAGAGGGGATGACCGGGGTCGTCGAGGATCGCCCGGGTCTCGTCCATCCTGCCCTCGACCTCGGCGAGTTCCTCCTCGGCGTGACGGAGTCGGCCCTGCGCACGCACGAGATCGGCCTCGGTCCGGGCGGTGATGTCCCGAGCCGTGTACAGGTCCTCGTGCCGCTGGTCGATCGCCTTGCCGAGGGCGAAGCCCAGCCAGCTGGAGCAGCGGTGCTCGAAGGTGGTGGGAGCCTGCGACGTGAAGGAGTGCTTGTCGAAGATGCCGCGGGCGGCGTCCGTGAGACCGTCCTGGAAACAGGCGTCGGCGAACTGGGCGTGGTTGGGCCGTTCCGGGATGTCCGGCCCCGGGACGGTGTGGGACCCGGCTGAGTCGGTGCGCAACTCGTCAGGGGGAGCAATGCTCATCGTGGGGATCCTTTCCCGATCAGGGGTCGCCGGGTCGTTGCCGAGGGCTGTCGTGGGTGTGGCTCACCGGCGCAGCCTGATCGAGCCGAAGGTCGCTCATGGCTCCGCCGCAGGGTGTTCCCTGTCCGGTGTGTGGTGGAAGGAGGTGTTCCGTCAGCCCTGGAGGGCCGCGGCGGAGAGTTCGGTGGAGGTGATCAGCACCCGGCGGTTCTTGGCCTGCGCCGCCTCCAGCCCCGCGCTTCCGGCGACCTCCGGTGTGCGCCCGGGGCAGTCGGGGCCCAGGCCCTGCACGTGCAGCTCCGTGCTCAGCCCGGCGCTCTTCAACGACTCGGCGATCGTGCGCGCCCGCTGCTCGGACAGCCGCTGCATCTGCTCGGCGGAGACACCCTCGGGGTTCGCCGTGCATCCTGTCACCCACAGGGACTTTGCCGAGGACGACTCCAGGGAGGAGACCAGCTCGGTGAGCGTCTGCTCCGCGGCCGCGCGGTCGGCGAAGTCCGCGGTGTCCGGCTGGAAGGAGACCTGGGACTCCGGGAGAGTCACGGACACCGGCTTCGCCACCACGTCGCTGAACGTCACCGGGGTGACCTCCGGTAGATCCCCGGTCGGGGCGGTGGCCTGCACCGTGTCGTCGTGGAAGACGGCCGACCCCCCGCCGGCCTCGACGACAGCCGTCCACAGCTCCTGCAGCTTGGTCCGGGCCCACACCGGCACGGTGGCCTGCGGGTCGAGGACCTGGCCCATGCCCCACCAGTGCACCTCCACGCCGTCCAGGTGCGGAACGTTGCCGGCGTCCTGAAGCTGTTCCACGATCTCGGCGACGTCGGTCTGCGGTCCGAGCAGGCCGTTCTGCATGGCCAGGGGCCCGGCGGTGGACACTCCGCTGTCGTAGACGTAGAGGATCTTGCGCTCGGAATCCGCGGTGGGCCGGCCGCCGAGGTCGAGAGCGCTCAGGACGTCGGACTCACCGGACGAGGCCTGCAGGTCCGCCAGGTTCTCGCTGAGGTCCTCCAGCCGCTTCTCCGGGGACTCCGCTCGCTGGGTCGGGTTGTCGGTGTCGAGCTCATACATCTCGGTCTGCGCCGTCCGCGGATCACCGTCGGCCGGGATGACGGACACCGTCATGTCGCGGTCGAAACGGTTCATCAACTGATCGCGCAGCGAGGCGATGATGATCTCCGGATCGCGGCCCGACTCGTCCACGATGGATGCCATTCCCTGCCGGTCTCCGGCGATCAGCACCATCTGCCCCGCCGGAGGCACTGCCTCGGCCTCGCCACACCCTGCGACCAGCGCCGCCGTCATCAGCAGTGCCGAAGCGGCCATCAGCCGCCTGTTCCCCATATCCATTGCCCCTCGCTTTCGTACTACCGAATAGTAGATTGCATTCGCAACTACATGTATTTGGTGAGCGAAAAGCAGTTCCGTGCGTTGTCACAAACCGGCACACTCGGCCTCGCCGACGTCCCATCTGCGGCGATGCCCCTACCGCGCCGCCCTTCGTCGGCTCGTGAGGCATCAGGGCGGTGGTGTCGCTGCTCGATTCACACGGCTGATGCTCTGGTGGCGTCTTCCGCTCCCGGGACGCTGGCGTCGAGGGGGCCGGGCAAGACGCGGCCACGGACGGTCTGATCATGTGGCTGACGCTCGCAGAAGGACCGTCAACATCCGAGCGGTCCTTCGACGAACCGGTGCTTGCGCTCGGCGAGTTCGCCTCTGTGTTCGGGGCCATCAGTGTTGAACGCCGGCTGGTGCTCATTGATTCATTGGCCTTCGAGCCCAGGGCGGAGCGATGACGGGGACGTCAAGCCCGGGACAGGGGCTCCCCCCGCAGGCTCAGCGCACATCAGCGCGAGCCGGGCTCCTCGCTTGGCGACGACGTCCGCTCGCTGCTCGTCTTGGTCTGCTCCGCGGCGTGCCGCCGCCCCAGCGCCCGCCGCAGCAGGAATCCGCCGCCGGCCATGAGGGCCAGTGGCCACAAGGAGTCGAACGCGCTCAGCAGCGCCGTGGCCTCCAGGGCGATCAGCACGGTGAGCACCGACAGCGCCGTCCATCGGTTCTGCTGGCCAGTGGCGAACAGGTACCAGAAGACGGCGGCGGCCGCGAGGAACAGCACGCCTCAGAACTACCCGGAGGCTACCGAGAACCCAGGGCGGGCCGAAGGAGGCGGCGATCACGCGTACGTCCTCAGGAGGGCAGACCGCCTGAGCGGAGGGACCGGCATTCCCTCGAGGCTCCGCGTACTGAGCGCCGCCCTCCCGAAACGTGGAGCTACTTCCCGAGCTCGGCCAGCCGGTCGGCGACGATGGCGGGGATGTCGTAGTCGGTGTGCGCCCCGGCGGTCGTGATCCGCTGCGCCTGGTCGTAGCCGGCCTCCCGGAACTCGGTCTCGGCCTGGGCGGCAGCGTGCAGGGCCGACCAGGCCCCGGAACCGGAGGCGTAGGCGCCGTCCCGGTTGCCCACAACCCAAGTGAGGTCGAGGTCGTCGGTGGCCGCGGTGGCCTCGGCGATGGGCTGACCGTAGGTGCCGCCGCCGCCGATGAAGGCCGCCCCCGAACCGGCCGGCAGCCAGTCCATGCCCTCGCGCAGCAGGTGCCGGGAGAGAAACTCCGCGCCCCCGGAGTAGCCGGCCATCAGCACCCCGGCGTCGGTGGTGGGGGTGATGTTGGTGGTGGCGAACTGGCGGACCGCCGCGGCGGTGGCCGCGGTGTCCCCGGCGCGCCAGCTGCGGGTGCCGTTCGGGGCCTCGACGAACACGAAGGCCCGGTTCGTCTCGGCGGCGACCTCGGCCAGGCGGGTGGCGAAGCGCCCCTCGGGCTGCTCGGCGCGGGCGGTGCCGTCCCCGTCGAAGTAGAAGACCGCCCCGGCCGGGCGGTCCCAGTCCACGCCGTCGGCGTAGTAGTGGTAGGTCAATGCGATGCCGTTGTCCGCGCGGAACGTCCGGTCGGTGCCGCTGACGGGGTGCCAGCCCGTGGAGCTGGTGGTCACGGCGTGGGCCGGGGCGGCGGTGAGGGCGAGCGCCGCGACGGCGAGGAGGCCGGCACCGGCCCGGAGCAACGGCGTGCGGACGCAGCGGGCCGAGGTGGTGGCGAGTGCTGAGCGGGGGGAGGTCATCGTGGTCGCTTTCATCGTCGGTGATGGGGCGGAGGCTCCGCAGGGCTCGCCCGCGGGCACGGCGCGGCGGAGTCCTGGGGGAGGGAGTCCCGGCCACCCGGGACAGCCTAGGGGCGCACGTACCGGTGACGGCGGATATCGCGCCTGGTGGGAGGGGTGTGCCGCTCAGGATCTAGCCTTTGGGTGCCCGGCCGGCGCGTCGTGCACGCAGGGAAGGCCGACGACGACGCATCCCGCCGCGGGCCCGCCGCACCTCCTAGGCTGGCTCTCATGCGCGAGGAACAGGAGGCCGGAACGGCCGGGACGACGGTGGACGACGTGCTGGCCGAGCTGGCCGCGCTCGAGGACCCCAGGGTGCGCACGGTGAACGAGCGGTACGGCGACGACCACGGGGTGAACCTGACCAAGCTGCGGGCCGTCGCAAAGCGGTTGGGAACGCAGCAGGATCTCGCGCTCGGGCTCTGGGGGACCGGGGACACCGCGGCGAGACTGCTGGCGCTGCTGATCTGCCGCCCGAAGGCGTTCGCACGGGAGGACCTGGATGCCATGGTGCGCGAGACGCGCACCCCCAAGGTGCACGACTGGTTCGTGAACTACGTGGTGAAGAAGAGCTCGCACGCCGAGGATCTGCGGGCGGCGTGGCTGGCCGATCCGGACCCCGTCGTCGCGAGCGCGGGCTGGGCGCTGACCGCTGACCGCGTGGTGAAGAAGCCCAAGGGTCTCGACCTCACCGGGCTGCTCGACGTCGTCGAGGCGGAGATGGGAGACGCCCCGGAGCGCCTGCAGTGGGCGATGAACACCTGCCTGGCGCGGATCGGGATCGAACATCCCGTCCACCGGGCCCGTGCGATCGAGATCGGGGAGCGCCTGGCGGTGCTCAAGGACTATCCGACGCCGCCGAACTGCACGTCCCCGTACGCCCCCGTGTGGATCGCCGAGATGGTGCAGCGGCAGAACGTGCCGTAGGCAGGACCGCGCGCACCCCTGCCGCTACTCCCTCGGGGGCCCTGTGCCCCCAGGGCAGGCAGGGGCCAGACGGTCCCTCCGACCGTGACTGAGCTCCGGTGGTCAGCCTGACGGCTACCGTGAGGTTGACGCGACGACATCGCGTTCTCTGACCCGCCCCGAAAGGTCCGCATGCCCTCCGCCTCCGGTGCCGCTCCGCGCCGCTCCGTGCTGCCCGCCCGCGCGGCGTTCTGGGTGCAGGCGTCCGTGCTGGTGGTGGTCATGGCCGCCTCCAGCGCGCCCAGCCCGCTGTATCCGCTCTACCAGGACCGGTGGGGCTTCCCGCCGGTCGTGCTGACCGTCATCTTCGCCGCCTACGTGGTGGCCCTGCTCGCCGCGCTGCTCACGGTGGGGTCGCTGTCGGACCACCTGGGGCGCCGCCCGGTGCTGCTGGTCGCCCTGGTCCTGGAGATCGCCGCGATGGCCGTGTTCGTGCTGGCCGACAGCGAGACGACCCTGGTGGTGGCCCGGCTGGTCCAGGGCGTGGCGACCGGCACCGCCACCGGCGCTCTCGGCGCCTACGTGATCGAGCTCGAGCCGGTGGGCCGCCGGGGGCTGGGGACCGTGATCACCGGGGCGGGGCCGGTCCTGGGCCTGGCCGGCGGGGCGGTGGCCTCGAGCCTCATCGTCGCCGCCGCCCCGGGGTTGATCGACCTCATCTTCCTCGTGCTGCTGGGCCTGCTGGTGCTGCAGACCGTGGGCACGGCCCTCGGCCCCGAGACCGCGCAGCGTGCTCCCGGGGCGCTGGCCTCGCTGCGCCCGCGGGTCTCCTTCCCGCCGCAGGTGCGCCGCTCGGCGGTGTGGGTGCTGCCCGCCGCGGCCGCGTGCTGGTCCCTGGGCGGGCTGATCATTGCCCTTGGCCCCAACCTCGTCCGATCACTGACCGGCGCGGACTCCGTGGTCCTCACCGGTCTCGTGGTCGCGGCACTGACGGGCACCGGCGGGGTCGCGATCCTCGTCGTCGGCTCGCGCGCCCCCGAGCGGGTGCTCGCGGTGGGCATGAGCCTGCTCATGGCGGGCATGGCCGCCACCGTCGGGGCCCTCGTCGTCGGATCCGTCGGCCTGTACTTCGCCGCCACGGTGGTGGCCGGCGTCGGCTTCGGCGCCGGCTTCCTCGGGGTGCTGCGCACGCTTCTGCCCCAGGCAACACCACGCGAGCGGGCGGGGCTGCTCTCGGCGATCTACGTGGTCAGCTACCTCTCCCACAGCATCCCCGCCGTGGCGGCCGGTGCGGTGGCGGGCCGGATCGGTCTGGTGCCCACGGCGGTCGGCTACGCCGGCATGGTCCTGCTGCTGGCCGTGGTCGTGCTCCTCGGCCTGCTCCGGAACCGCTCGCGACGCTCATGAGCTCCGTCGGTGGTGGAGGATGAGCAGCCGGGCGTAACCGTCCATCAGGCGGTCGATGAGGTCCACCTTCAGGCACTCGTTCTCGGAGATCCTCCGCAGGGTGTGCAGGGAGGTCCCGTCGAACTGCACGGGCGGGGGCAGCCGGAGTCCGTCGCGTGGTGGCTCGACGTCCAGCCGCCACGCGCCCAGGTCCTGCTGCGGCAAGGGGTCGTGGGCCGTTGCGCGCGCCCACAGCCGGCCGTCCGTGCCCACGACCACACCGCGGACGACGTGCCACCCGTCGCCGCACGCGACCCGGGAGAAGGCGTGGCCGACCAGGGGATAGGACCGGGCGCCGTCCGGGACGTATGCGAGCTTGGCCGGCTTCAGGCCCTCGCGGCGCAGCAGCTCGCTCGCCTCGATTCCGACCTTCCGGACCTCGTCCAGGGCCCGTTCCAGGGCGGCCTCGCGCGTACCGCGCTCGTACGGGGCCGACCGGCTCGGGACCTGCTCGTTCCCTGCCATGGCGGCAGCCCGGGAACGCCGCTCGTCCTCGATGCTCATGCCGCCCCCTTGCCTCGGTGACCACGATTCTATGTGCGCCATCTCACTCAGGGCGTGATCTCGACGAGGCGGTGCGCGCGGTGCTCCGCCGGAGTCTGCGGGGGTTGCCGCCGGCGCCGAGGGCGAAGGCCCTGTCCGGTCACCCCGGGCCGTCGGCCGAGGTCCCCGGGCCGCGACGGCGCGGTGCTGTCCACTCGGCCGCTGCCCGACGCTCGGCGTCCCGGCCCAGCGGCCGGGTTCCCCGGCCCCGGACGCGCCGCTCGAGAGCCACCAGGAGCGTGAGCAGGACCACCGCCACCACCACCTGCCACTCGCCCTCCACCGCCCCGAGGCTCCCGGCGGCGTTCCAGGAGGCGTGCTGGACGCCGATGGCCAGGACGCTGCCGCCCGTGTCCAGCAGGTGCATGCCCACCAGGTACCGGTAGACGGGGACGAGGAGGAAGAGCAGCGCGAGGTTCCTGGCGGCCTCCGCGTTCCACCCCTCGGCCAGGTACAGCGGCAGGTGGATCCCCGCGAAGGGCAGCCCGGTGAGCAGCGCGGCGACCGGCAGCCCGTGACGGGCGGTGAGCCGGGACTGCAGGAACCCGCCCCACGCGGTCTCCTCCCACAGGTTGAGCACCAGCGCCCCGTAGATGAGGGTGCTGAACAGATACCACCCCGCCTCGGCCGCCCAGCCGCTCGGTGGACTGCGCAGGGAGCCGGTGGCCGCGGCCAGGGCCAGGGTGAGCACCGGCATGCCCAGCAGCACCACCGCCCAGCGGCCTGCGCCGAAGCGCCAGGCGAAGGCCCGCCCCAACATCCGGCGGATCCCGCCCGGCCCGTCCGCCAGACGGGTCACCAGCAGGGCCGAGCCCAGCAGCGCGACGAAGTTCATGAAGAGCAGGAACGGTTCCATCGGGGCCCCGATGAGCACGGGGACCGTCAACGCCACCCAGCCCAGGCCCAGGGCCAGGAGGAGGAAGACCGTCACGGGCCGGCGCCGGGCCAGGGAACCGCTCCGGGCGTGGCGGTCGGTGTCCCGGGGGCCCGGGGTGGACGTGGTCATGGTGTTCCTCCCGCCCGGTGTCTGTCGTCCGCACCCGGGGACGGGAGACGCAGTCGTCCCCGGGTGCGGACGACGACGACGACCATCAGCGCGCCGAAGACCAGCGCCGAGATCAGGTAGTGCACGGCGCCGGCCTGCGCCTCGGGATCCCGCGCGGCGCCGGCCGACCGACGGGGCGCATCGGAATGGTGGGCCATGGGCTGATCTCCTCCGGCCTGGCTCCAGGGCCTGATCCGTCGTGGTGCGCCCTGGTGCGTGCCTCTCACAGTGCGCGCCTGAGGAGGCCGGGACAAGGGCGGACGGCCCAGCAGCGCTTGTGTGTCATCGGCCGCCGATGACGGAGGACGAGCACCCGCGCGCGGCCCGTCTGCAGCGCGGACCTTTGCGTTCCGGAAGTTTGTGCCGTCCGGAAGGCGACGCTGCAGAGAGCAAGGACGGTCGGGCGCTGCCGGACCCGATCCCGTCAGACTGGGGACATGCCGGATCAGGAGCGTGACCGACTTCGCGAGCTGCTCGACGCGGTGCTCGATGAGAACAACCGCACTCTTGAGGACATGGCCGGTGGTGCCTGGTCCTCGCCCTACCACTTCAGCCGCCGGCTGACCCGCGGCACCGGGGAGCCGCCGGTGACGATGCGGCGCCGGGTCCTGCTGGAGCGGGCGGCGTGGGAACTGGGCACGGGCCGATCGGTGACCGAGGCGGCGTGGTCTGCGGGGTACGAGTCCGTCGACGGTTTCGCCCGCGCCTTCACCAGGGCGTTCGGCCATCCCCCCAGCACCGCCGCCGAGCGCAGCACGAGCCACTGGCTGCCGGCTCCCAACGGCATCCACTTCCACCCTCCGACCTCGCTGTGGGTCGACACCCACGAAGCCGCAACGGCCCGGCCGGCGGCGGCTGACGTGACGGAGCTGATGCTGCACCACGACGTCGAGGACGTCGGCGACCTGCTGGCGCTGGCACAAGGGGTGTCCGAGGAGGAGTACCGCAGGGTGCACGTGCCCGGCAGCGCGCCCCTGGGCTGGGACGGCCCCGACGAGTCGCTCGCCCAGGTGCTGCGCCACCTCGTCGTGACCAAGGAGATCTGGCTGGCGGCCATCGAGGGGCACGACACCCCGGACACCGGTGACGACGATCCCGCGGCACTGGCCGATCGCCACCGGGAGATCGCCCCCCGGTGGCTGGCCATGGTCCGGGACATCGACCGGAGAGCTGCGTGGGGCGACCGGATCATCGACGCGCTGTGCGACCCGCCGGAGAGCTTCGTCGTCAGCAGCGTGATCGCCCACGTGCTCACGTTCTCCGCGCACCGGCGCCAGCTGGCCCGGCTGATGTTGCGCCGGGCCGGAGTCACCCCCGATGCCGGGGACCCGATCGAATGGTTGCAACGACGTACCGGAGGCCTCCGATGACCCGCACCGTCTTCTACACCGCCACCACCCTGGACGGCTACCTCGCCGACGAACAGGACTCCCTGGAGTGGTTGTTCCGGCAGGACTCCGACCCTGAGGGACCGTTCCGCTACGACGAGTTCATCGCCGGGATCGGGGCGGTCGTGATGGGACGCACCACCTACGAGTGGGTCCGCGAGCACCTGCACGCCTCCGGCGAGGGGTGGCCCTACGACATGCCCAGCTGGGTGGTCTCCCACGCGGACCTGCCGGGGATCCCCGGGGCGGACATCCGCTTCGCCCAGGGGGAGGTGGCGCCGATCCACGCCGCTCTCACGGACGCCGCCGGCGGGAAGAACATCTGGGTCGTCGGCGGCGGGGATCTGGCCGCGCAGTTCGCCGAGGCCGGACTGCTGGACCGGCTGATGGTCTCCATCGCGCCGGTGACCCTCGGGGCGGGCCGCCCCCTGTTCCCCCGCAGGTTCGATCTGGAGCTGAAGGACGTGGCCCGCAACCGCGCGTTCGTCTGCGCGACCTACGACGTGGTGGGCCCGATGGCGCCCTCGGGCGGAGGACCGACTCCCTGAACTCGCGGGGCTCACATCTCGATCCGGTGGGCCTCCCGCAGGTTGACGAAGCGCTCGGGGTTCGAGGTCAGCACGATCACCTGGGTCCGCTTCCCGGCGGTGGTGATGGCCGACGCCAGCCGGCGGAGGCGCTGCGGGTCGGAGTGGCCCAGGGCGTCGTCGAGCAGCACCGGCACCCCGTCCTCCGGGTCCACGAGCAGGGCGGTGGCGAGCCGGATGAGGATCACCAGCTGCTCCTTGGCCCCGGTGGAGAGAGCGTGGAACGGCAGCCAGTCGCCGTCGAGCTTGCGCTGCTCGACCTCCAAAGACCCGCTCACCCGGACCTCGAAATCCGGACCGTAGACCGACCTGCCGAGATGCTCCACCTCGGTGCGGAACGGCTGGACGTACTGGGCGTGGGCGCGCTCGCGGTGCTCCAGCAGCGTCCGCTCCAGGAGCAGCGCGGCCTCGGCCCGCCGCTCGATCCCGGCGAGGTGGCGCCGGGCCGCCTCGAGCCGCGTCCCGGCCTGGTCGTGGGCCAGCTGCACCCGGTCGCGGCCCATGCCCTCGAGCCGACCCTGCAGGGAGTGGTGGCGGCCCCGCCGCTCGGCCAGCAGCGTCTCGAGCCCCTCGATCTCGTCCGCGACGTGCTGCTGGTCCCCGAGCACCCGATCGGCGTCGAGGCCGGCGAGGGCCGCCTCGTGCCCGTCGATCTCCTCCTGGACCGCCGCCAGCGCCTCGGCCGCTTCGGTGGCGGCGCGGTCGAGCTCCTCGTCCGGCACTTCACGGCGGGCGTCCTCGAGCCGGGCGCTGCTGCCGGTGAGGGCGCGCTCCTGCTCGAGCGCGGCGCCCTGCAGGGAGTGCAGCGTCGTCTGCGCGGACTCCAGGGCGGACCGGGCGGCCTGGCCGGCGGCCTCGGCCCGGAGCGCGGCGTCCTCGGCCTCGGTGAGGGCGGCCTCGGCCGCATCGGCCGTCTCCTGGGCGGCGCCGACGGTCTCCGGCAGGGGGGCGTCGTCGTCGCGTCGCTCGCCGTACTGCTCGATCGCGGCGGCGAGGCGGTCCCGGTCGTCGCGCAGACCGCTCTCGTCCTCGCCGCCGAGCAAGCGGTCGCGCTGGGCCTCGGCCTCGCGCACCTGCTGCGCCAGCTCCTGCGCTGCGCGCCACTCGCTGCGGGCCTCGGCGACCGAGCCCACCTCGTGCCGCGCCAGCAGCGCGGTGAACTTCTCGCGTGCTGTGCGGGCGGCGTCCCGGCGGGCCGCGATGCCCTGCTCCGGGAAGACCCGCAGCCGCCACTCGCCGGGAATCTCGACCTCGACCTCGTCCGTCACCGGGACGGACCACGGCTCCTGCGGGCCGACCTCCTCGGGGGTGCCGCCGCGCAGGATCGAGCGCGCGCGGCCCAGTGCGGTCAGCTCCACCCGGGCGCTGCCGGCCGCCAGCTCCGCCTCGGCCTTCTCCGCCGCCCGCTCGGCCCGCTCGAGCTCGTCCAGGACGTCCTGGTCGAGCTCCGTGGCCGGGCGGGACCGCAGCTCGGCCAGCTGCGCCCGGACCGCCTCGAGCGAGCCCAGGATCTCCAGCACGCGGCGGTGGCGCTCGACGTCGTCGAGGTGCTTCCGGTCCTCCCGGGCGGACCGGTGGGCGGCCCGGGCGGCCTGCACCGCGGCCTGGGCCGCGGCCCGGCGCTCCTCGGCCTCCTCCGCGTGCTCGCGCACCGGGGTGAGCTCCTGCTCGCAGGACCGCAGGTCCTCGGCGAGCGCCGCGCTGCGCTCCTCGTCGGCGGCCAGCGCGGCCACGAGCTCCGCGCGGCGGGCCGTGCGCTCCCGGGCGCGGTCGAGCTCGGCCTGGGCGGAGTCGCGGCGGCGCTGCGCCTCCTGCCGCTGCCGCTGGACGGCCTCGATCTGCCCGGCGGCACGGTCCAGTTCCGCCTTCTCCGCGCGGGCAGCACCGAGCTTCCGGCCGGTGGTGGCGATCTCCTCCGCGAGCTCCGCCAGGTCCTCTTCGACCTCGGTGATGCCCCGCAGCTCCTGCGCGGCCTCCGCGGCCGCGGTCCCGGCCTGCTGGCGGTCCGTCTCGGCCTGGAGGTACTTGGCGTTCTTCTTCCGCGTGGAGGTCCAGTACTTGTCGCCCTCGGCGCGCACGCGCTCCAGCAGGGAGGCGACCTCGCGGTCGTCGCCCTGGGCCTGGCCGGCGTGGCACTCCAGGGCCCGGCGCAGCGCTGCGCTGTCGGTGAGGGCGTTCTGGGTCAGCCCGCCGGCCTGCATGAAGCGCAGGGCCTTCCACAGCGCGGTGTCGGCCCCGGCCCACAGCTGCTCGGCGGCGTCGTGGGCCTCGCGGCCGGTGAGCGTGCGGCCGTCCCCGGAACCGATGTGACGGAGGGTCGTGGACGGCCGCTTCAGCCACTGCTTGGTGTAGATCACGCGGGTGGACCCGATCGAGAACTCGGCCTCCACGAGGACGGGCACGTCCCGGCCGGCGGGCTTCGCCTCGGAGATCTTCTTGTGCCGGCTGCTGTCCGGGAGCTCGATCAGCGCGTCCAGGGCGTCGATCATCGAGGTCTTGCCGATCTCGTTGCGCCCGGTCAGCACGACGACCCCCGCGTCGGGGAACTCGACCTCGCGCGCGGCCACGCCGCGGAAGTTCTCCAGCTTGAGGCGGTGCAGCTTCATCGGGCAGATCCTCCCACGAGGCGGTACAGGAGCCGGAGCGCGTCCCCGGCGGCGGGCGCGTCCTCGCCCTCGGAGCCGGCGCGTTCGCGGAGCTCGGCCACGGCGTCGGCGGCGTATCCGCCGACGTCCAGGTCCTCGAACTCGTGCTGGTCCGGGACGACCGCGAGATCGGTGTGCCGCTCCCAGGCGTTGAGGCTCGCGAAGACCTCGGCCTGCTGCTCCAGCAGCTGGTCCAGCTGCGCGGACTCCGAGAGGTTCAGGGTGCCGGTGAAGACGGTCTTGAGGATGATCCGCTCCTTCGGCGTGAGCGCGGCGAGCTCCGCCCGCAGCGTCTCGACGTCGTCGGACCCGTCGAGCTGCCGTTCGAGGACGCGGTGCTCCCATTGCCCCACCTCGTGGGAGGTCACGTCCACGGAGCCGCCGTCCAGCGCCACCTCGAGGACGTGGCCGCGGCCGGGTTCGCGGAAGCCCGTGGACTCGTGGGTGCCGGAGTAGTGGATCGCGCCGCGGTCGTCCTCGGGCCAGCGGATGTGCCGGTCGCCCAGCGCCACGTAGTGGACCGCCCCGCGGGCCAGCGCCTCGTCCAGGGGCGCGCGGCGCACGGTGACCTGGGAGCTGCGGTCGGGGTCCAGCTCGTCGAGCATCCCGTGGCCGACGACGACGCGCAGCGTTCCGTCCGGCTCCAGCCCCTCCAGGGCCGGGGCGACCGGGTCCGCGTCGGGCCGCTTGCTGCGCCAGGGCGCGGCCACCAGCTCCACGCCCTCGGCGACGGGCCACGGGCCCACCTCGTCCAGGAGCACGACGTTGTCCGGCTTCGAGCCGAGGAACGCGTCCTGGGCGTAGATCGACCCCGGTCCGAGCGGGTCGTGGTTGCCGGGCAGCAGGTACACCGGCAGCTGCACCGAGCCCATGGCGTCCAGGGCGCGCCCGACGTCCCGGCGGCTGAGGTTCGCGTGCTCGAAGACGTCGCCGGCCACCACCACGAACGCGCATCCCCGGGCGCGGGCCAGCTCCCCGATGCGGCGGATCGTCTCGACCCGGTCGCCCGTGTAGCGGGACTGGGCCTCTCCCTCGAGGTAGTGCCGGGTCATGCCCAGCTGCCAGTCGCTCGTGTGGAGGAAACGGGTGCTCGTCATCGAGGCTCCTCGGTCCGTGGCGGGTGGTGCTCTCCCCGTAGGGGGTCCTCTGCCACGCTATCGGGAGCGGCGGACACCGGAGGCTCCGGCACCCCGGACCGCTCCACCTCTTCGCCGGACGCACCGCCGGCGCCCGAGCTGCCGAGCGCAGTGCGCCCGGCGCGGTGGACGTGGTGAATCCGCGAAGAAGGGGTCGTTCCGCGCCGGCGTGTGCTTGAGTGGACGCATGGAACCGACCAGCCCGGGAGAGCTGTGGGCGGCCGTCCACGCCGAGCGTGCGCGGCTGGCCGAGGACCTGGCCGGCCTGGACGACGCGCAGTGGGCGGAGCCGTCCCTGTGCGAGCGGTGGACCGTGGAGGACGTCGTGGCCCACCTGACCGCGGCCGCGAGCACCGGCCGGGTCCGCTGGCTCCGGAGCGTGCTGGGCGCCCGCTTCGACTTCGACCGGCACAACCAGCGCCGCCTCGAGGAGCACCGGGGAGCCACCCCGGCCGAGACGCTCCGGCGGTTCCGCGCCGTGGCCGGGAGCACCGTGGCGCCCTCCAAGGACACCGCGGCGTGGCTGGGGGAGGTCGTGGTGCACGGCCAGGACGTCCGCCGCCCGCTCGGGCTGCCGCGCACGCCGCCGACCGAGGCCGTGACCGCGGTGGCGCGGTTCTTCGCCGGCCGGGACTTCGCGGTGCCCAGCCGCAGCGCCGCCGCGGGCCTGCGCCTGGTGGCCACCGACGGTCCGTTCGCGTCCGGCTCCGGACCCCTGGTCAGCGGGACCACGCTGGCGCTCACCATGGCGCTGGCCGGCCGCGCGGCGTACTGCGACGACCTGACGGGTGAGGGCGTGCCGATCCTGCGGTCCCGCTGCTCACCCGCCTGAGCGCGTCTGCCCGAGCGCCGGACCGGTGCGCCGACCGGGCGTGGCCCGGCACGGCGCGGATCACCCGCCGCTCCGCGGACGCGTGGCCGGGGACACCGGCTGCCCTCGCGATCGCATCCGTGCAGCGCTGCTCCCGGGCGGAACCGGTGCGTGCACCGAGGGGATGCGGCTCGGCGACGAGCCGATCCCGTACGCCAACACACCCGGCCGGCCACCGCGGCGTCGGCTCAGGAGGCGCCCCAGGGCCGGTGGGCGAGCCCGTGGGCGCCCCGGTAGTCCGGGGAGGTCGGCTCGGACCAGCCCTGCAGCAGCTCCTCGTCGAGGGCGTGGACGCTCACGCCCAGGGGGTGGCAGATCTCGACCGGGTCGGTGACGCCGGGGCCGAACATCGGCTTGGACAGGTCACCGCCCGGGCAGGTGGAGAGGGCCACGAGCAGGTCCTGCTCGGCGAAGAACTCGAAGTGGTCGCCGGGGGCGGCCGGGCAGGTCTTCATGAAGTACTGGTCCTCGGCGTTGAGCCCGGTGCACTGGAAGACGTTGAGCACGTCGTGGACGTCGAACTCGGTGAGCCCGAAGGGCAGCACGGCGCGCACGAGGTTGGAGTGGCAGTGGTAGTCGAAGTCCACGCCGTTGAGCATGGCTGAGACGTAGGGGTCGCAGCGGGTGCCCAGGGTGTCGTGGATGCGTCCGCCCTCGGCGTCGACCCCGTAGCCGGCCAGGGTGTCGCCGACGATCGTGGCCATCGGGCGCAGGAAGGGCAGGGTGGACCACAGCCGGTCGAAGGTGCTCACGTGGGCGGCCTGCAGCTGGCGGGTGCGGGAGGCCCAGAAGCGTTCGCGGGGGTCGTGCCGGTTCCAGAGGTTGAGGTCCCCGACCTGGGGGCCCTCCACGGTGGAGATGCGGCAGACGTGCCCGGCGGGCACCTCCCAGGCCATGCCGGAGCGGATGGGCACGGTGAACTCCTGGACCAGGGTGCGCCGGTGCGTCTCGGCGCCGATGCGCCCGTAGAAGTCCCGGTCGACCTGCAGGGCGGGGCCCTGGTAGGCGGCCTCGGTCAGACGCGGATCGGGGTGCGGCACGGTGTCTCCTTCTCGTGGGGGACGGGTGGGGTGAGGTCTCAGGGGGTGAGGACGGAACGCTGTGCCGCTCGCACCGCGTCGATCACAGCGGCCTCCGAGGCGGCGAGGTAGGCCAGCAGCTCGACCTCTGCCGCGTCGCGGCGCCCCGACAGCAGCAGGTCGGCGATGGTGCGGTCCCGGTCCAGCCACTGCGACTGGAACGCGGCCTCGTCCGGCATGACGGCGAAGGCCAACCGCAGCTGCGCGGCGAGGTCGGTGAAGAACTGGTCCAGCCGGGCCGAGCCGGCCAGGGCGACCAGCGTCGAGTGGAAGACGAGGCTCGCGGTGCCCGCGCCGCGCCAGTCCTCGAGGTTTCGCTCCTGCAGGCCCGCGGTGGCGGCCTCGTCGACCTCGGTGAGCATCCGGTCCGGGGCGCGGGAGCTGGCCCGGACCCCGCCGATCTCGAGGACGCGCCGCGCGGCATAGATGTCGGCGACGTCCGAGGGGGTCAGCACGCGCACCGAGCTGCCGGCGTTGAGCGCCGAGACGACGAGCCCGTCGCTCTCCAGCAGCCGCAGCGCCTCTCGGACGCTGTTGCGCGAGACGCCGTGCTGCAGGGCCAGGGCACGGTCCATGAGGCGGGTCCCGGGTGGCAGCCCGCCCCGGAGGATCTGGGTGCGCAACGCGTCCCGGACCCTGCCCGAGGCCGTGCAGGCGTCGTCGCTGGTCGTCACCCTTCGACGCTATCAGTGTTGAACCATCCTGTCTTCAACTCGAGATCCGCTCGGGACCGCAGGGACGGCCTCTGAGGTGAAGATTGCGTAAATTTGCGTCGTCGGGGTTCTCGACTCCCCTCAAGGGTGGTCAAATGGTTCAACCATCCATGGTGTGAGGGATCACATCTCGTCGTCCACCGAAGGAGCGGGCCATGCCCGAGAGCAGGCGTCCAGAGGGTCCCGCCGACCGGCCGGAAGCCCCCGCGCACCAGCACGGTCCCGGAGCTGCCGGCCGCCGCCGGCAATCGCCGTTCGGCCCGGGACTGATCATCGCCGCGTCGTTCATCGGACCGGGCACGATCACCACCTCGATCGTGACCGGTGCGTCCTACGGGTTCACCCTCGCGTGGGCGGTGGTCTTCTCGATCATCGCGACGATCATCCTGCAGGAGATGACCGGGCGCCTCGGCCTGGCCACGCGCCTGAGCCTCGGCGAGGCCCTGCGGGTGGTGTTCGAGTCGACCATCGCTCGCGCCGTCATGGTGGTGCTCGTCGTCGCGGCGATCGGCATCGGCGGGGCCAGCTACGCCGGCGGGGACACCACCGGCACCGCCCTCGCCCTGACCACCGTCACCGGCCTGGACGTGCGCATCGTCGTCGTGGCCATCCTCCTGCTGATCGGCCTGCTGCTGTGGACCGGCAGCTACAAGGCCATCGAGGTCGTCCTGACGATCATGGTGTTCGTGCTCGGAGTGATCTTCCTGATCACGGCGATCGTGGTCCGCCCGCCGCTCGGCGAGATGCTGCGCGGCATGGTGGTCCCGACCGTTCCCGCCGGCGCCCTGCTGACCACCATCGCCCTCATCGGGACCACCGTGGTGCCGTACAACCTCTTCCTGCAGTCGAGCCTGGTGCAGGAGAAGTGGGGCGAGGACCTCGACCCGGACGTGTCGATGCGGCAGTCGCGCACCGACACGGTCCTGTCCATCTCGGTCGGCGGCCTGATCACGCTGGTCGTCATGGCCACGGCCTTCGGCGCGATGTTCCTGCGCGGCATGACCGCCGAGACCGGGCAGGACCTGACCCGCGCCCTGGAGCCCTTGCTCGGTCCCGCCGCCCCGTGGGTGTTCGCCGTGGGACTGTTCGCCGCCGGGTTCACCTCCGCCGTGGCCGGACCGCTGGGTGCGGCCTACGCCATCAGCGGCACGATCGGGCGCAGCACCGACCTGCGGAGCACCCCCGCGCGGGTCATCTGGATCAGCGTGCTCCTCGTGGGCGGCGTCATCGCCCTGACCGGGTTCAACCCCGTCCAGATCATCATCGTGGCCCAGGCGGCCAACGGCCTGCTGCTGCCGGTCATCGCGATCTTCCTGATGATCGTCATGAACAACTCCCGGCTGATGGGCCGGTACCGCAACGGAACGGTGGCCAACGTCCTGGGCGTGCTCATCTGCCTCGTCGTCACGGGCCTGGCCGCCTACCAGCTCACGGACCTGTTCGGGGTCTGGGACTGATCGCCGGTTCCGGCGGACACTGGAGCACGGGCACCGCTCACCGCGGGCGGATGCCGTGACAGGAGGAGGAGCCATGACCGATCCGGCCGAGACCACCGGCGGACTGCCGTCCGTCTGGATGCAGGACCTCACGTGGGAGGAGGTCGCCGGGTACCTGGAGCGGGAGCGCATCGCCGTCGTCCCCGTGGGCAGCACCGAGCAGCACGGTCCTGCGGGAGTGCTGGGGGTCGACGCCTACGTGGCGATCACCCTGGCCGAGGACCTCGCCCAGCGCACCGGCGTCCTGTGCACGCCTCCGATCTGGTTCGGCGACTCGAGCCACCACGGGGCCTTTCCCGGAACCCTCAGCATCCAGGCGTCGACCCTGTCCCTGCTCGTGCGCGACGTCTGCCGCAGCCTCGCCCGCCACGGCTTCGACCGGATCGTGCTCATCAACGGGCACAAGGGCTCCAACCTGCCGGCGCTGACCACCTCGCTGCGGCAGCTGCACGACGAGGAGCTGCCCGGAGTGCTCTTCGCCGTGGCGGACCCGCTGCACCTGGCGCGTTCCGCGGCCCCGGGGCTGAAGGAGGTCAACGAGCATCACGGCGGGGAGCTGGAGCTCTCCCACGTCCACCACCGGATCCCCGGCTCGGTGCGCACCGATCGGCTCACCGACGCCGGGGTGGACTTCCAGGAGGTCTTCGGCGGCTTCGTGGGCGACGACCTGTTCGGCCCGGCACCCGACGGCGTGGACATCATCTGGTCGGGGGAGGAGCAGCGGCGGTTCGCCCCGACCGGCAGCTTCAGCTCCTCGAAGGGGCTCAGCGAGGAGAAGGGGCGGCGTTACCACGACCACATCGTCGAGCGGCTGCGCGAGCTCGTCGACTGGCTGCGGACCTACGAGGGACCCGTCGGCGCCGCGCAGGGCTAAGCGGAGCCCGTGGGGAGCGGGTGGCCCGGACCGGGCGGACCGACGAGGCCGTGCCGGGCCACCCGATCGTCGACCAGGCGCGCCGGAAGGACCTGCCCTCGTCATCGGGAGAGATCCGGATCCGCGGGCAGGTCGTCCGTCCCGGCGCTGGGCATTCGGCCACCGGCGGGAGAGGGTGGAGGGGGACCGGTCACGGGCCGGTCCCGCACGCCACCACGTGCCCGAGCAGACACGTACCCGAGCAGAGGAGACACCATGCCCGAGACCATCGCCGGCATCACCGTTCCGGACTCCGCCCTCGTCCGAGAGACCACCGAGCTGGTCCGGCGGGCCGCCGACGAGAGCCTGTTCAACCACTCCCGCCGGGTCTTCCTCTTCGGCATGCTCAAGTCCGCCGCGCGCGGGCTCGAGGTGGACCCGGAGCTCGCCTACGTCGGGGCGATGTTCCACGACCTCGGCCTCACCGACGAGTACCGCACGAAGGACCAGCGCTTCGAGATCGACGGCGCCGCGGCGGCGCAGGCGTTCCTGCGCGACCACGGCTGCTCCGCGCAGGACGCGCGCAACGTGTGGCTGGCGATCGCCCTGCACACCACCCCGGAGATCCCGCTGCACCTGGAGCCCGAGGTCGCCGTGGTCACCCTGGGCGTCGAGACCGACGTGCTGGGCCTCGACCTGGACGAGATCCCTGAGGAGCACCGCGCCGAGGTCGTCGCCGCGCACCCCCGGCCGGACTTCAAGAACAAGATCCTCCGCGCGTTCTACGACGGCATGGCAGACCGCCCCGAGACCACCTTCGGCACCATGAACGACGACGTGCTCGCCCACTTCGACCCGGACTTCCACCGCGAGGACTTCGTGCGCGTCATCCAGGAGAACGCCTGGCCCGAGTGATCCCGGGGACCGGTGGCGCGGGGGAACGGGACGGCGTGCGCTCGCGTCGGACGGGCCCCGGCGCCCCGTGGCCGACGCCGCGGCACGGCCCGCGCGCACCCCGGTGACCCCGGCAGGGCCATTGCACCGTTGTGCCGTCCGTGGGGTCGGAGGAGCATGGAACCCCGGCCCGTCGATGCTCCAGGAGTTCCCGTGGCGTACAAGCTCTTTCCCCACGTCCCCGTCGCCGACCTGGAGCGCTCGCGGTCCTTCTACCAGGCCCTGGGCTGGCGGACGGCTCCCGGCATGGCCGAGGGGCACAGCATGGTCCTGGATCTCGGGGAGGACTTCGGGGTCACGCTCGTCGAGCGGCGGTTCATGCAGCAGGCCATCGGCGAGGACCAGGAGCTCGCAGACCCCCGCCGCACGGTGAGCGGCAGCTTCGTGCTGATCGTCGACATCCCCGAGGAGGTCGATGCCCTGGTCGAGCGGGCGGTCACCGCCGGCGCCACCGCGGGGCACCGGAAGGACGACGGCTACACGAGCCACCGGGTGTTCGCCGACCCGGACGGCCACCGGTGGAACATCGTGTGGGCGGACCCGATCGTGCTGACCCGGGACTGAGCCGCGCTCCGGACGGAGCCCCCCGACGTCCGGTTGCCGCAACGCCGAGGCGTCCGCCGGCGGACGCACCACTCGTCGCTCCCGTTGGTCTGCACGTCCCGAGCACCGTGGGTCTCCCGGGGCCCGGAGCAGTACGCTGGAAATCTCAGATTCACAAGATTCACAAGATTCACCGACATTCACAGGGGCGACGTGCAGAATCCCTTCCGTCCCACCGCAGGGGCCTCCCCGCCGGAGATCATCGGCCGGGCCGGCGTCCTGGACGAGTTCGCCTACGGGCTGCGCCTCCGTTCGGGAGCGCCCGGGCTGCTCACCATCTTCACGGGGGCCCGGGGCGTGGGCAAGACCGTGATGCTCGGCGCGGCCGAGGACCTGGCCCGCGCCCAGGGCTGGGCCGTCGTGTCCGAGACGGCGACACGAGGCTTCACGGGCCGCATCGGCAACGGCATGCGCCGGCTGGCCGACGAGCTCGGCAGCGGACCCCGGGGCCGGCGGCTCACCGCGGTCACGGCGGCGGGCTTCGGCTTCACCACTCAGCTGCCGCCCGAGCAGCAGCTGCAGTGGCGCGAAGAGGGCCTGCGGCTCCTGCGCCTGCTGGAGGAGCAGCGGACCGGTCTGCTCATCACCGTGGACGAGATCCATGCCGCGGACCGGCAGGAGATCGCCCAGCTGGCCGCGGACGTGCAGCACTTCATCCGGGCGGACCTGCCCGTCGGCCTGCTCTTCGCCGGCCTGCCGGCGGCCGTGTCTGACCTGCTGAACGAGGGGGTGGCCACGTTCCTCCGCCGCGCCGACCGGATCGACCTGCATGCGGCCGCGGTCGGCGAGGTCCAGCGGTCCTACGTGGAGACCTTCGCGGCGGGCGGCTTCACCCTGGAGGAGGACCAGGCCCGCCGTGCCGCCGAGGCCACCGGCGGCTATCCGTTCCTGATCCAGCTGGTGGGGTACTTCCTGTGGCAGGAGGCGGAGAAGGTCTCCGCCGCGCTCACGGGCGAGACGGTGGACCGGGCGGTGGCCGCCGCGCACCGCCGCAACGAGCGCGTGGTCATCGAAGCAGCGCTCTCGACCGCCTCCCCGCGCGACCTCGACTTCCTCAGGGCCATGGCGGAGGACGACGGACCGTCCGCCGCCGGGGACATCGGCACCCGGATCGGGGCCCGGCCGAACACCGTCGGCAACTACCGGACCCGGCTGATCGACGCCGGGCTGATCGAGCCGGCCGGGTACGGGCTGGTCCGCTTCGCCATCCCCGGGCTGCGCGAGCACCTGCGGCGGAACCGCCGATAGCGTCGAGGGCATCGGCGTCCCGGCCCCTGTCCGGATCCGGCCGGTTCACTCCTCGAGCTTCCCGGCCTGCTCGTCCCAGGCGGTGCGGGCGTCCCGGCCCTCGGCGGGGTGGTAGGTCTCCCGCAGGGCGCGCAGCGCGGCGGTGCGCTGCCGGGCCAGGGCTTCCGCGGCGGCCTTCGTGGCGGCGTCCTCCCGGGCCTGGGCCCGGGCGGCGGTCACGGCGTCCATGATCAGCTCCACGCCCAGCGCGCCGCCCTCCAGGTAGGCGGTGCGGACCTGCCGGTCCGGGTGGTACAGGTACTGGTCGTTGACCTGGCCGAGGCCGGTGTCGAACTCGTCGTCGGTCAGGTCGGAGATCATGGCGACCACGCGGTCCAGGCGGGCGTCCAGCTGGTCGAGCAGGTCGTGCCGCCGGGCGGCGCGGCGCAGGGACCACAGGGCCCGGCCGTGCGTGCGGAGCCGGTCCACGTCCCAGTCCGCCTGGGGCACCACGGACAGGGTGCCCGTGAGGAGCCGGGGATCCCTGCTGTCCTCCGGCGGGGGCAGGGAACGGAGGTGCCACGAGATCCAGGCCGTGCGCATGTTGGACGCCCCGGCCGCCCGGGCCTCCTCCGCGGACGTCTGCCCGAACCGCCGGGCGGGGAGCGGCTGCTCGGCGTCGTCGTCGTCCGGGGGCGCGGTCTGCCGGGTCGCGCGGGTCTGGCTGGTGATGAAGCCGGCGCTGAGCCAGACCAGGAGGCCGAGCAGGGCCAGGCCGAGGAGGGTCACGCCGCCGAGGATCAGGAACCGGAACAGGCCGACGAAGACCACCGCGCCGATGACTGCCAGCCAGACGACGGCGCCGCTGCTCTCGGTGTTCCTCATGGTGGGCCCCCGAAGACCGTGGTTCCTGAGCCCCAATTGTAGTCACCGTCCGTGGGATTTCCCCGTGCGCCGATCCCCCGGATGGCCCGCTCCCGGTGCCTCCGCGTGGGCTGCTCTGCCCCCGCGGAGCCCGGCGGCGCCGAGGAGGAACGCCCGGGGCGGGATCAGGACCGGGCGGGCAGGCCCTGGCGGTAGACCCGCTTGAGCTCGGTCAGCTCCCGGCCGTGCCCGGTGCCCTCGGTGTTGAGCACCGGCTGGTGCGCGGCGACCCACCGCTGCTCGAGGGCGTCGACGTCGTCCTTCGTCCCGCACCCCGCCCAGCCGAGCAGCAGGTGCTCCTGCATCCATGCGGTCAGCCGCTGCTCGTGCGCCTCGTCGAGCACCACCCGGTCCCGCCCGTCCAGGGCCGCGCCGTCCCGCCAGGACGGGTCCCCGGGCAGGAGTACGGCCAGCAGCGTGCGCCGCAGCGCCGAGGAGCGGGTGCGCTGCAGGTGCTGGCCGGCGATCCGCCGGCGGAGGTCGCGCCGGGCCCGGCCCACGTAGAGCAGCTCGGCCGTCCCCGAGCTGTGGCGGAGCCGCGGCACCGCGGGCAGCTGCAGCCCTGCCGCCTCCGGGGTGGGCGAGCGGGCCGTGTCCAGCCACCAGGAGTAGACGCCGCGGGAGTGGTGGATCCCCGCCTGCAGCGGGGTGCTGAGCGGGAGCTCGGCGAGTGCGGGCGCAGTGGGCGACGTGCTCATGGGTCACCGCCTTCCACAGTCGTTCTCTTCTGCAACTCCTGCTCGACTGTAGGCGCAGCACGCGGCGGTGCCCAGCCCCGGCGGTCCTCGTCGTCGTTCTGCGGCGCCTCTTGCCATACCTAGCACCGCTAGGGTTCAATGCATAGCACCACTAGGTATAGGAGGCGCGGTGCGCATCGACAAGGACCTGGTCGCCGCCTCGGCCACCCCGCTCGTGCTGGGGATCCTGGCGGACGGAGACCTGTACGGCTACGCGATCCTCAAGCGCGTCAGCGAACTCTCCGGCGGCTCCATGCAGTGGACCGACGGCATGCTCTACCCGCTGCTGCATCGGCTCGAGCGGCTCGGCCACGTGTCGTCCTCGTGGGGCACGTCGGAGGCCGGGCGCCGGCGCAAGCACTACGCGATCACCCCGGCGGGCCGGGCCGCGCTCGCCGACCGGCAGGAGCAGTGGGCCGTGGTGGCCGACGCCCTGCGGCAGGTGTGGCAGGCCGCCCAGCAGCCGCCCGCCACGACCGAGCGGTGGGCGTGATGGAACTGCGCGCGGAGCAGGAGGCCCAGATCGGGCGGTGGCGCGGCTACGTCCAGCGCCGTCAGGCGATCTCCCCGGCCGATGTCGACGAGCTCGAGGACCACCTGCGCGAACAGGTCGCCGACCTGCGGGCCACCGGGCTCGACGACGACGAGGCCTTCCTGGTCGCGATCAAGCGCATGGGCAATCTCGACGCCGTCTCCCACGAGTTCGCCCGCGAGCACTCCGAGCGGCTGTGGAAGCAGCTCGTGCTCGTCCCCGAGGACGCCGAGGCCGCCGGCGCGCCGCCGTGGCGGGAGCTGGGCGTCGTCCTGGCGCTCGCGGTCGGCGCGGGGGTGGCCGTCAGGGCCGGCATCGCCTGGCTGGGGGACGAGGCCGCGCTGGCGCGCAACCTCGGCCTGCTCGTCACGCCCTTCCTCGCCGCGTACTTCGCGTGGAAGCGCCGGCTCACTGCCCGCGTGGTGGCGGGGCTGCTCGTGCCCTTCGCGGTGCTGGCGGTCGTGCTCAACGCCTATCCGTTCGTTCCCGGCGGCTCCACCGAGCTGCTGGCGGCTCTGCACGCCCCGGTGGTGCTGTGGCTGCTGGCCGGAATCGCCTACATGGGCGGGAGGTGGCGCTCCGACGGCCGGCGGATGGACTTCGTCCGGTTCACCGGCGAGCTCGTGATCTACTACACGCTCCTGGCCCTGGGCGGGGCGGTGCTGGTCGGGCTCACGTTCGGGGCCCTGCAGGTCGTCGGCGCCGACCTGGAGCCGGTGCTGGAGGACTGGATCCTGCCGTTCGCCGTGCCCGGGGCGCTCGTGGTGGCCGCGTGGCTGGTCGAGGCCAAGCAGAACGTCGTCGAGAACATCGCCCCGGTGCTCACGCGCGTCTTCACGCCCCTGACGATCGTGATGCTGCTGGCCCTCCTGGCCGTGCTCGCGGCGGCCGGCGGGCTCGTCGACGTCGACCGCGGGCTGCTGATCCTGATGGACGCGATCCTCGTGCTCGTCCTGGCGCTGCTGCTGTACGCGCTCTCCGCCCGGGACCCGCTCGAGCCGCCCGGTCTCTTCGACGGCCTGCAGCTGGTGCTCGTCGTCGCGGCGCTGGCGGTGGACGCGGTGATGCTGAGCGCGATGCTCACCAGGATCGCCGAGTTCGGCTTCAGCCCCAACAAGATCGCCGCGCTCGGGCTGAACCTGCTGCTGCTGGTGCACCTGGTCCGGGCCGGCTGGCTGAGCGCCGGGTGCCTGCGGGGGCGGCGGCCGTTCGCCGAGCTCGAGCGCTGGCAGACGCGCTACCTGCCGGTCTACGGCGTGTGGGCCGCGATGGTGGTGGTGGTCTTCCCGCTCGTCTTCGCCTTCGGCTGATCGACGGGGTGTCCGGACGGGCGGCTGCCGGCGGGGGCCTGCGCGTCCTGGTGACAGGGGAGTCGCCCCCCGACGACTGACCAGCTGGTCCGTGGCCCGCTGCCACCAGGACGGCGGCGTCATGATCGACGTCGTGCCGGCGGCAATGCGGCCGGTCGTTCTGACGCGATCCTCACGCGGCGGCTCAGCCCCCCGGCTGATCACCTGCGTGATGCATCAACACTAACACCGGGTGATTACTCGATCGATTCGCATTCTGTCCACAGTTGCACCGACTTGCCGCGGGCCCTCGCCCCGGTTCAGGGGGCACCCCACGGCCGGTGGCCGAGCCCGTGGGCGCCCCGGTGGTCCGGGGAGGTCGGCTCGGGCCAGCCCTGCAGCAGCTCCTCGACGGGGGCACGGTCGCAGGAGGTGCCGAAAGGCTAAGCGCTCGTGCGCACGATGAGCTCCGGGGGGAGCTGGATGCTCTCGGCGTCCCGGCCGTCCAGGACGTCCATCAGCATCTCGAAGCCCTGCCGCCCGATGCGGTGCATGGGGGAGCGCACGGTGGTGAGCCCCACGCTGCCGGCCAGCGGGGTGTCGTTGAACCCGACGAGAGCCGTGTCCTCCGGGACCGTGATCCCCTCCCGGGCGAAGACGCCCAGGGCGCCGATGGCCGCGAAGTCGTTGACCGCGAACACTGCCTCGGGGAGCGGCCCCGCGGCGAGGATCTGCTCCGCGGCCAGGCTGCCGGCCGGGGCGTCGAAGCCGCCGGGGGCCATTCGCGCCGGGTCCACGCCCAGGCCGTGCTCGGCGAGCGCGTCCAGGAACCCGGCGCACCGGTCGATCGAGGTCGAGGCCCGCGGATTGCCGGCGATGAGGCCGAAGGTCCTCCGGCCTGAGGCGACGAGGTGCTCGGCGACCATGCGCCCCCCGGTGTAGTCGTCGCAGGTCACGGAACGGTGCCCGGGGGAGCGCCGGCTCACCAGCGTGAAGGCGACACCGCGCTTGGCCAGCTCGTCCAGGAAGGGGTCCTCGAACAGCGCGTCCCCGAAGATCAGCCCGTCGGCCCGGCGGTCCAGCAGCTTCTCGGCCTTGGCGCGGTGGGCCGCGGGGGCGTCCAGGGAGTTGGAGACCACCGTGAAGTAGCCGTGCTCGGAGGCGGCCTCGTCGATGCCCTCGTACATCGTGGCCAGGACGTAGTCCTGCAGGCGGGGCACCACCACCCCGATCATGTGCGATTTCGCCGTGCGGAGCGAGGCGGCATAGGGGTTCTTGCGGTAGCCGCGCTCCTCGGCGAGCGCGAAGATGCGCTCCTTCGTGTCCCGGGAGGCCCACTTGGAGTCCAGGCCCTTGGGGTCGTTGAGCACCCGGGAGACCGTGGAGGCGTTGAGGCCCAGCTCACCCGCGAGGGCCTTGAGCGTGACCGCCGGCCGTGCGCCCATGTTCACCTCCTCGTCCCTGTTGCCACACAGTAACGGACGTTAAATCTGCGTAAATGTGTTGCGCATCACTCTAGATCCGCCCTAGGGTCTACCCCAAGACTTTACGCAATCGATTGCGGCATTCGATTGCATGAACTGCCCGGTCGCTCGGGCGGACCCTTCGAGAGAGGAGACGGGCAGTGGCCCATGTCCAACTGCTCGGCACCGGCGGGACCATCGCCTCCCGCGGCAGCGGCGCGCAGGGCGCGGTGGCCACGGACACCGCGGCCGAGCTGGCCCGTGGCCAGTACGGTGAGCTGACCGTCTCGTCCCGCGACGTCCTAACCACGGGCAGCTACCGGCTGAGCCTCGCCGAGCTGCGGCTGATCGCCGAGGCGGCCCAGGAGGCGCTGGCGGATCCGGGCACCGACGGGGTGGTGGTCACGCACGGGACCGACACCCTGGAGGAGACGGCGTTCCTGCTGGAGCTGGTGCACTCCTCCCCGAAGAGCGTGGTGCTCACCGGGGCCCAGCAGCCGGCCGACAGCCCGGCCCCGGACGGCCCGCGCAACGTCGAGGAGGCGGTGCTGGCCGCCGCGTCCCCCGGGCTGCGGGGCAGCGGCGTGCTGATCTCCTTCGACGGGACGGTCCGCTCGGCGCGTGGGGCGCGGAAGGCGCACACCACCGCGAGCAATCCCTTCCAGGGCGGGGCCGAGGTGGCCCACATGGCGGGGTCCGAGCTCGTCGTCACGGCCAGGCCGGTCCGGCGCCCCGCGCTGTCGCTGCCGCCCGAGTCCTTCGACAGCACGCGCATCGAGATCATCACGGCCCACACCGGCGCCACCCCGGACCTGTTCGACTTCGCGGTGCGCTCCGGCGCGCGAGCCGTGGTCCTCGCCGGATCGGGCGTCGGCAACGCCGGTCCCGGCTTCGCGGAGTCCGTCGCCCGGGCGGTCGAGGCCGGCTGCGTCGTGGTGCTCAGCACGCGGGCCCCGTGGGGACCCGTGGTGCCGGTCTACGGCAATGGCGGGGGCACCGACCTCGTCGCCGCGGGCGCCGTTCCTTCCGGGGATCTCAATCCTCTGCAGGCGCGCATCCTGGCCGCTCTCCTGCTCTCTCTCGGGACCTCGCCCGCCGGGTTCCCCGAGGCCTTCACGGCCCACCTCTAGAACATCCACCCACCACCAGAGGAGACAACATGTCCAAGAAGATCTACGTGTCCGTCGGCATCGACGTCGACGCCGTCGGCGGCTGGCTCGGCTCCTACGGCGGGGAGGACTCCCCGGGGGACATCTCCCGCGGTCTCTTCGCCGGAGAGGTCGGCGTGCCCCGGCTGCTCCAGCTCGCTCAGCGCCGGGAGATGCCCGTGACCTGGTTCTGGCCGGGGCACTCCATCGAGACGTTCCCGAGGGAGTTCGACGCGGTCGTCGCCGCCGGTCACGAGATCGGCGTGCACGGCTACTCCCACGAGAACCCCATCGCGATGACCCGCCAGCAGGAGACCGAGATCCTCGACTACTGCACCGACCTCATCGAGCGCCGCTCCGGGAAGAAGCCGGTGGGCTACGTGGCGCCGTGGTGGGAGTTCTCCGGGGTGACCAACGAGATCCTGCTCGAGCGCGGCTTCCTCTACGACCACTCGCTCATGCACGACGACCACACCCCGTACTACGTCCGGGTCGGGGACAGCTGGACCAAGATCGACTACGAGGCGGCCTCCGCGAAGGAGTGGATGAAGCCGCTGGTCCGGGGCGAGGAGACCGACCTCATCGAGATCCCGGCCTCGTGGTACCTGGACGACCTGCCGCCGATGATGTTCATCAAGTCCAGCCCCAACAGCCACGGCTTCGTGTCCCCGCGGGACATCGAGCAGCTGTGGAAGGACCAGTTCGACTGGGTGTACCGGGAGATGGACTACGCGGTCTTCCCGCTCACCATCCACCCGGACGTCTGCGGCCGGCCGCAGAACCTGCTGATGCTCGAGCGGCTCTTCGACCACATCGCCGGCCACGACGGGGTGGAGTTCGCCTTCATGGAGGACGTCGCCCGCGACTTCGCCGCCCGCAATCCCCGCAACGTCGGCTGAGCCGGCTCGTCCGAAGGACCCACCACCATGTCCGCACCCCGTTCCCACCAGACTCCCGACGTCGCGCCCTGGGACGTCACGATCACCCCGCAGATGGTGCGGAAGGTCTCCATCGTCTGCTTCATCGCCTGGGTCGTGTCCGTCTACGACTTCACGCTGTTCGGCACGCTGCTGCCCGTCATCGCGGAGGACTTCGGGTGGAGCCCGGCCGAGGCCACCGCGGTCAACACCGTCGCCCACGTCGGCATCTTCATCGTCGCCCTGGCGGTGGGCACGATCATCGACCGCATGGGCCGCAAGAACGCGCTCGTGGTGCTCATGCTGGGCGGCGCGGCCGCGGCGGGCTTCACCGGCCTGGCCGCCGGCGCCGTCAGCCTGATCCTCATCCGGTCCTTCTCCGGGTTCTCCATGTCCGAGGAGGTCGTCAACGCGGTCTACCTCAACGAGATGTACAAGGAGGCCAAGAACCGCGGCCTCATGTACTCCCTCGTCCAGGGCGGCTGGCCCGTGGGCGCGCTCGTCGCGGCGGGCATGTCCGCCCTGCTGCTGCCGGTCATCGGCTGGCGCTGGAGCTTCGTCGTCGCGGCCGTCCTGGCCCTGCTCGTCGCCCTCCTCGCCTCACGCCTGCCGGAGTCCCCGACGTTCGCCGCCATCCAAGAAGTGCAGCGGCGCCGTGCGGCCGGAGACATCGAGGGCGCCCACCGGCTGGCCGCCGAGCACGACCTGGAGGAGGGCAGCCACCACAAGACCGGCTTCAAGGACGTCTTCACCCCGGAGCTGCGCAAGCACACCACCCTGCTGGCCCTGGCGTGGTTCTTCAACTGGTTCGCCATCCAGGTCTTCGGCGTGCTCGGCACCACAGTGCTGGTCGAGGCCAAGGACGTCACCTTCGAGAACGCGCTCTTCATCCTGGTGCTGGCCAACGCCGTCGGCTTCGTGGGCTACGTCTTCCACGGCTGGCTGGGTGACCGCATCACCCGCAAGCGCGCCGTCGTCCTCGGCTGGTTCGCCGGCAGCATCGTGAGCCTGGCCATGCTGCTCGGCCCCGGCACCCCGTGGTTCATCTACACGATGTACGCGCTGACGCTGTTCTTCCTCACCGGTCCCTACGCGGCCCTGCTGTTCTACATGGGCGAGTCCTTCCCCGCCCACGTGCGCGGCATGGGCACCAACGTCGCCCACGTCATGGCCCCCCTCGGCGGCATCGCCGGGTCCGGCGTGCTGAGCCTGCTGCTCTTCCTCGAGATCGACATGCAGTGGGCGGCCATCGTCGCCGGCACCGGCGGCCTGCTGGTCTCCGCGCTGTGCATGGCCGGCACCCGCACCATCGACGACGCCCACAAGAAGTCGACGGTGTTCGCATGATCCGCGACGACGGTCTCGAGGGAAAGGTCGCCGTCATCTCCGGCGGCGGCAGCGGGATCGGCCGGGCGCTGGCGGTCGCCTACGCACGGGCCGGTGCGCACAGCGTGATCGGCTACCTCCCGGCGGACCCCCACGACGCCACCGACACGGTGCGCGCCGTGGAGGCCGCGGGCGGACGCTGCACGGCCGTCCCCATGGACGTGCGCAGCTTCGAGGACACCGAGACGCTCGCCCAGACCGCGCTCGACGAGCACGGCCGGCTGGACATCTCGGTGGCCGCGGCCGGCATCCTGCGCCGGGCGTCACTGGCGGAGATGACCGACCAGGCGTGGGACGACATGATGGCCGTCGACCTCTCCGGCGTGATGCGCGTCTTCCGCTCCTGCAGCACGCGGATGAGCCGGGGCGGGGCCATGGTCGCGACGTCGTCGATCGCCGGGGGCGTCTACGGGTGGGAGGAGCACAGCCACTATGCGGCGGCGAAGTCCGGGCTCATCGGCCTGTGCCGCTCGCTGGCCGTCGAGCTGGCCCCCCGCAAGATCCGGGTCAACGCCGTCATCCCGGGGCTGATCGAGAGCCCGCAGTCCCTGGACCCGGTGAACTCCCTGGGCCGTGAGGGCCTCGACGCCGCCGGCTCGATCATCCCGTGGGGCCGGGTCGGCAACGTCGACGAGGCCGCGCGCACCATCCGTTTCCTCACCAGCGACGACTCTGCCTACGTCACGGGGCAGCAGCTCATCGTCGACGGCGGGCTCACCGTCCGCTGGCCGAGCTGAGCTCCCCAGGAAAGGCAGACATGGAACAGCAACTGACGGGCAAGGTCGCGGTCGTCACCGGCGGCGGCAGCGGGATCGGAGCGGCGATCGCGGTGCTCTTCGCCCGGGAGGGCGCGGACGTCGCCGTGCTGGACCGCGACGAACAGCACGCCCAGGCGGTCGCGGAGGAGACCGGGGCCTTCGGCCGCCGGACCGCGGCGCTCGCCGTGGACGTCACCGACGGCGAGGCCGTGCGGGCTGCGATGGACCGGGTGGCCGAGGAGCTCGGCGGGATCGACGTCCTCGTCAGCGCCGCCGGCATCCTCGACGAGACGCCGCTGCTGGAGATGACCGAGGCGGCGTTCGACAAGGTCCTGGCCGTGGACCTCAAAGGGGTGTTCCTGGCCGCGCGCTGGGCCGCGCCCCACATGGTGGAGCGCGGCGGCGGGCGGATCATCAACATCGCCTCGCAGCTGGGCATCAAGGGCGGGACCGGCCTGACGCACTACGTGGCGGCCAAGGCCGGGGTGATCGGGATGACGAAGGCCATGGCGCTGGAGCTCGCCGAGCACAACATCCTCGTCAACTCGATCGCGCCCGGCCCCATCGTGACGCCGCTGATCGAGGGGCTGTCCGAGGACTGGAAGGCCGCCAAGCAGGCGGAGCTGCCCATCGGCCGCTTCGGCCAGGCCCACGAGGTGGCGCCCACCGCGCTGCTGCTGGCCTCCTCGCCGGGCGGCGACCTGTACACCGGCCAGACGCTGGGGCCCAACAGCGGCGACGTGATGCCGTAGCCGGCAGGAGAGGAGACGCTCACGATGTGCGCAGGATGCCCCGGAGGACGTGCGGTCTCGAAGGTGACGGCCTACATCAACCTCCACGGGATGAAGCCGGCCGTCCTGGCGGAGCTGCGGCGCAGCGTGGGGCGCCGCGCGAGGATCACCGTGCTCGGTGACCAGTGGGTGCTGGGCTCCCGGACCGGAGCGCAGACGGTCTTCCCCGACGTCGAGACGCTGACCGACGCCCTGGTCGACCAGCGCCTGGCCGACCGGCGTGCCCTGCCGGTCGACGAGGACGCGGGTCTCGAGCGGATCCTCGAGGCCGGAACCCACCACAGCGCGCCGCCCATGGACGCGGAACGGCTCGTGCGGGCACTGCTCCTCGGCGCCGGCACCGTGTGACCCTGTCAGGGCCCCGCCGACGGCGCGGGTCCACGGCCGGTCCGGGGCGGCTCCACTCTCAGGAGGCCGCCCCGGGGCCGGCCCAGCCACCCCGAAGCACTACCGAAGGAGATGCTCATGACGGACCTCGACGCACTCTGGTCCCCCCTGCAGATCGGTCCCACCCGACTGGAGAACCGTGTGGCACTGGCTCCGATGACCCGGATCAGCGCCACGGAGGAAGGCCATGCCACCGACCGCATGGTCTCCTACTACGAGGCCTTCGCCCGCGGAGGCTTCGGGCTGTTGATCACCGAGGGGATCTACCCCGACGCAGCCCACGGGCAGGGCTACCTGTTCCAGCCGGGGATCGCCACCGACGACCAGGCGCAGGCGTGGGCCCAGGTGGTCGGGGCCGTCCACGCGGCCGGCGCGAAGATCTTCGCCCAGCTCATGCACGCGGGGGCCCAGGCCCAGGGCAACCGGTTCGTGGACTCCACGATCGGCCCCTCCGCGGTGGCCCCCAAGGGCGAGCAGCTGGGCTTCTACCGCGGTGAGGGCCCGTACCCCGTCCCCGCGCAGATCACGGCCGAGCAGATGCAAGAGGTCCGTCAGGCCTTCGTGGACGCCGCGCTCCGTGCCGAGGGCGCCGGGTTCGACGGCGTCGAGATCCACGGTGCCAACGGCTACCTGCTCGACCAGTTCCTCACCGACTACCTCAACCTCAGGACCGACGAGTACGGAGGGTCGCCCGAGAACCGGGTACGGTTCGCCGCCGAGATCTGCCGGGCCGTGCGCGACGCCGTGGGGCCGGGCACGACGGTGGGCATCCGGATCTCGCAGGCCAAGGTCAGCGACCACGACCACCGGTGGAGCGGCGGGCCCGACGAGGCGGAGGTGATCTTCTCGGCCCTGGCCGCCACCGGGATCGACTTCATCCACACCACCGAGTACCGCGCCACCGCCCCGGCCTTCGGCGACGACGGGCCGTCGCTCGCGGCGCTGGCGAAGCAGCACTCGGGCCTGCCGGTGATCGCCAACGGGCACCTGGACGATCCGGACACGGCCGTGTCCGTGCTGGAGAGCGGCGCGGCCGACGTCGTGGCTCTCGGCAAGGCGGCTCTGGCCAACCGGGACTGGCCCCAGCGCGTGCGCCAGGGCCTGCCCCTCGACGCACTCGACGCGAATCTGCTCGCACCCGTGGCCGACGTCAAGGACTGGGAACTGGAACTCTCCTAGCAAGGGCGTCACGCCGCCCGGGCCCGGGGAGACCGCGGCCCGTGCCCGGGCGGCGGGCAGGACGACGGGCGGGGCGGTGCCGCCGTGGCACCGCCCCGTGTCGTCCGGGACCCTCAGCCGATCACAGCGCCCAGATCTCCTCCAGCCGCTCGGCCCGCTCCCGGCGCGCCTGCAGCGCCTCCTCCATGGACACGGCGCGGAACCGGGTGACCGTTCCGGGGGTGGCCCGGGCCAGCAGGTCCATGTCCGCGGAGATCACGGTGCCCACCATGGCGTAGCCCCCGCCGGAGACCGCGTCCCGGTGCAGCACGATCGGCTGGGTGCCGCCGGGCACCTGGATGGAGCCCACGGCGTAGCCGGCGTCCACGATGTTGGAGGGGTCCGAGCCCGCCCCGAACGGCTGCTCCCGCTCGATCCATTCCACGCCGGGGCCCTCGAAGCGCAGCCCCATGCGGTCGGCCACGGGGGTGAGCCTCCACTCCTCCTCGATCAGCCGGCGCCGGCCCTCGTCGGTCAGCAGATGGTCGTAGAGGCCCCACACGATGCGCAGCTCCAGCGACTTCCCGAAGGCCGGCCGGAGGCGCTCCGGGATCTCCTGCACCTCGGGCAGCAGGCCGGTGGGCTCGCCCACGGGCACCACGTCACCGGACTCCAGCTTCCGGCCGTCCAGCCCGCCCAGCCGCCCGATGGCGTAGGTGGAGCGCGAGCCCAGCACCTCCGGCACGGCGATGCCGCCGCGCACGGCCAGGTAGAACCGGGCCCCGCCGCGGAGCACGCCGAACTTCACGGCGTCTCCTGCGGCCAGCTCGATCCGCCGCCACGCCGGGTGCTCCTCCCCGTTGACCAGCACGGGGAGGTCCGCGCCGGTCACGGCGACCGTCGTCGGGGCGTCCACGGTGAAGGCGGGGCCCGTGTAGGTGCACTCGAGCACGGCCTCGCCGGTGGTGTTGCCGACCAGCTTGTTCGCCGCCTGCGCGGACTCCTGGTCCATGGCCCCGCCCTGCGGGATGCCCACGTTGTAGTACCCGATCCGTCCCCGGTCCTGGACGGTGGTCAGCAGTCCGGGCTGCTCAATTGTCAGCGCCATCGAGGGCCTCCAGGAGGGTGCGGTTGTAGGTGACGGGATCGGCGAGCGCGGCTTCGACGTCGAGGGTCACGGGCGCCTGCTTGTACCGCCAGGTGCCGCCCTCGACCTGCTGCTGGATGGAGCGGTACTCGGCCTCGTCGACGGGCCGGAACTTCACGAGGTCACCGGGCTTGAACAGGATCAGGAAGTCCCGGAAGTCGTGCAGGAGCTGTGCGGGGTCGTAGATGGGGGCGGCGGCGACGCCGAACATCTGGTAGCCGCCGGCGCCGCGCACCGAGTAGATGCACGCGAAGCACCCGCCGTGGCCGACGGTCAGCGGGGGAGTGTCGGTGCGGGGACTGAGGTACTTGGGCACCTGGAGCTGACGCTCGCGAGGCACGAGCTGGTACATGAACGGCAGCCCGGCCACGAACCCCACCATGGACACCAGCCACGGGGACTCGTGGTGGCGCCGGATGAACTCGGCGGCGTCCTCGAGGCCGTTGACCTTCGCGGCGTAGTCGAGGTCGGTGCCGGAGGGGTCCTGGTGGTAGCCCTCGCGGAACCGGGCGACCACCTCGGCGGTGTAGGGGTCCTGGTACCAGACCGGGACCTCGATGATCCGCGTGTCCACCGTGTGCTGGGCGGAGCTGCGGGCCTGGCTCTCGAGCTCCTGGGTGCGGCGCTCGAGCTCTGCAGGACCGAGCACGTCGGGGTCGAAGCGCACGAGCAGGGACGCGTTCGCGGGGCAGATGTCCACGACGCCCTCGAGCTGGAGCCCGGTGAGGCCCTGGGCCACCGTGGTGGACAGGTAGTTGGCGGTCAGGTTCATGGCCTCGTCGAACTCCACGAACAGGAACTCATCCCCGCCCCAGGTGTACCGGGCGCTGGGCAGCTGCAGGATCTCGGTGGTCTGATCGGTCATCGTGTGCCCCCCGTGGTCGGCATCTCGGTCTCGATGTAGGTGGTCCAGTGCTCCACGTCCGCGAACTTCGGGTCCGCGACCAGCCTCGCCAGCAGCGGCACCGTGGTCCTGATGCCCTCGATGTGCGTGGCTGCCAGGCCCTCGCCCATCCGCCGCACGGCTTCCTGCCGGTCGTGGCCGTGGACGACGAGCTTGGCCAGCAACGAGTCGTAGAACGGGGCGACCGTGTCGCCCTCGCGCACACCCGCGTCCACCCGGTAGTCCTCGCCCTCGGGCCACTCCAGACGGGTCAGGGTTCCGGGGCTGGGCAGGAAGTTGCGGTCCGGGTCCTCGGCGTTGATCCGGCACTCGATGGAGTGCCCCTCGAAGGTGATGTCCTCCTGCCGCAGCTCGGTCCTGCCGGTGGAGGCGATGCGCAGCTGCTCGGCGACGAGGTCCACGCCCGTGACGAACTCCGTGACCGGGTGCTCCACCTGCAGGCGGGTGTTCATCTCGATGAACGCCGCCTCGTGCCGAGCGGGATCGTAGAGGTACTCGACCGTGCCCACCCCGGTGTAGGAGCACAGCCGGGCGAGGTTCACGGCGGAGTCCCGGATGCGCTCGCGCACCTCCTCCGGCAGGTCCGGGGCGGGGGCCTCCTCCACGATCTTCTGCGAGCGGCGCTGCAGGGAGCAGTCGCGGTCGCCCAGGTGCAGGAACGTGTGCCCGTCGCCGAGGACCTGCACCTCCACATGCCGGGCGTGCTCGACGAAGCGTTCCAGGTAGACGGTCGGATCCCCGAAACTCGCGGAAGCCTCCGCGCGGGCGACATCGATGGTCTTCAGCAGGTCCGCCTCGGCGCGCACCAGACGGATGCCGCGCCCGCCGCCACCGGCCGAGGCCTTGATGACGAGCGGGTAGCCGACCTCGCGGGCCAGCGCGAGGATGTCGTCGTCCCCGCCCGTGAGGGGGCCGTCGGAACCCGGCAGGACGGGCACGTCCGCGGCGATGGCGGCCTCCAGGGCCCGGGTCTTGTGGCCCATCAGGTCGATGACGTCGGGGGAGGGACCCACCCACGTCAGCCCCGCCTCCTGGACGCGCCGGGCGAACGCGGCGTTCTCGGAGAGGAACCCGTAGCCGGGGTGCACGGCGTCGCAGCCGGCCTCCTGGCCGGCGGCGACGATGGCCTCGGCGTTGAGATAGGACGCCTGGGCCGGGGCGGGGCCGACGACGGCGACCTCGTCGGCGAGTTCGGCCGCCAGGGACTGCTGGTCGATCTCACTGACGGCCAGCACGGTGCGGATGCCCATGTCCTTGGCGGAGCGCAGGATGCGCACCGCGATCTCGCCGCGATTGGCGACCAGGAGGGTGGAGATCGCCACGGTTCAGCCCTCGGCGACGACGGCGATGGTGTCCCCCGGGTTGACCATCGCCGAGTCCTCGACGACGAAGCGCTCCAGGGTGCCCGAGGAGTCGGCGTGGACCTCGGTGAACTGCTTCATGATCTCGACCATGCCGATGACCTGTCCGGCTTCGACGCGGTCGCCCTCCTGGACGTACGGATCCTTGTCGGGACCGGGCTTGCGGTAGAAGACGCCTGGGAGAGGGGACTGGATCTCGGCCATGGTCGGGAGTCCTTTCGGTGGTTTCTCGGGGCTGACGAGGGGCAGGTCAATGGGCCACGGACGCCGGGTGGGCGTCGATGGCCTCGCGGACGGCGCGGGCGACGGCCGGAGCGCCCGGGGCGTCCGAGTGCACGCACACGGAGTCGAAGCGCATCGGCAGCTCCGTGCCGTCCGCGGCCTCGATCGCACCGGTGGTGAGAGCCCGGGAGACGCGGTCGGCGGCGGACCGGGGGTCGGTGGCGTGCGGGGTGCGCTGGATGATCAGTCCGCCCTCGGCGGTGTAGTCCAGATCGACGTAGAGCTCGGCCACGAAGGGCACGCCGCGCTCGGCGCACACGCTCTCGTGGGCGGTGCCGGCCATGCCGAGCACGGCCACGCCGTAGTCGGCGGCAACGGCCGCCACCGGTTCCATGAGGGCGGGGTCCTTGGCCACCATGCCGTAGAGCGAGCCGTGCGGCTTGATGTGGTGGAGCTCGGCGCCGTGCTGGAGCAGGAAGCCGGTGAGGGCGCCGACCTGGTAGCGGAGCAGGGACTCCACCTCCGCGGGGGCGAGGACCATGGCGCGGCGGCCGAAGCCCCACTGGTCCGGCAGGGAGGGATGGGCCCCGATGCCCACGTCGTGGCCCACGGCCGCGGCGACGGTCTCGGACATGATGTCCGGGTCCCCGGCGTGGAAGCCGCAGGCGACGTTGGCGAGATCGACGATCTGCAGCAGCTCCGGGTCGTTGCCGAAGCGGTGCAGGCCGATGCCCTCGCCCATGTCGGAGTTGACGGTGGGCCGGGTGCGGGTCTCAGGTGTGGCCATGATCACAGCCTATGGACGCGATGGGCCCGAGGGAACGATCCTGGCGCGATCCCTCGGGCGCTGCCTCGGGCGATCGCGGGGCTGTCCCGGGGCGAGTGGGGCCCGTCACTGTGCTTTTTCCCGAACACCTGTAGAGTCATCCCCAGTTGTTGAAGTTTCGTTTTTCGCATTTCAAGCAGTTCGCCCGAAGACCGGGCGCAGCAGTTTTTCTGAGAAGACGTTTTGGCAGGCATCGCAACGCCCGAGCACCCCGATCGCCGGGGACGCTCCGTTTCCCAGAAAGACAGGTTCACCATGACTACTGGCACCGTGAAGTGGTTCAACGCCGACAAGGGCTTCGGCTTCATCACCCCCGAGGACGGCTCCAAGGACGTGTTCGCGCACTTCTCCGCGATCAACTCCGGCGGGTTCCGCTCCCTCGAGGAGAACCAGCGCGTCGAGTTCGAGACCCAGGACGGCCCCAAGGGCCCCCAGGCCGCGAACATCACCGTGCTTGCGTGAGAACGCTCTGATCTCCTCGTGAGATCTCCGGCGCGGGGCTGAACCCCTGGCGTCGACCTGAAATCGCCACCCGGCAATAGCCGGGTGGCGATTTCTCTGTCCGCGGACTTGTCGGGGCGTCGAGCTCCCGCACCGACTTGTTGCGCGGGGGTGGTGCCGTGTCGTCGGGCCGCATGGTCGTCGGGCCGCATGCGGCGCACGGCGGCGCCCGGCACGGATCAGACCGGCATGCCGCCACCGCCGAAGACCACGAACAGGCCCAGCACGCCGAAGACGAGGTCGATCCAGCCGAGGACCTTCCCCGCCGTGGCCTTGACCCCGAGGGTCTCCGCCTTGCTCGCCTGCCAGATCGCCAGCGGGCCGAGCACGATCCCGAGGAGGAACAGCCCGATGACGCCCATGATGATGGAGTTGCGCTTGTGGCTCTCACCCTGCGCCGACCCGGGGCCGGGTCCCTGCTGGTAGCCGTTCTGGTAGCCGGGCTGGTGTCCCTCCTGGTGGTCCGGTCGTTGCTGGGCGTAGGGCGAATCGGGGTCGTTGTCGCCGGGACTGCGTTCGTAGCGAGGAGTGTCCATGGTGTGCGCTTCCTCCGTGTCGGATCCGTCCCCGGGTGCTTCCACCACCGGCGTGGGACCAGGAACAACTGAGGGCACCGTATCGCGCGGTCTCCCGCACGAGGACCGTGGTGGGGTGTTTCGGCCGCGCCGGCTCCATTTTCGGCGGACCGGCTCGGAGGGTCCCGGAAGATTGCTCCGAGAACTCCGGGCCCCGACGGCAGCTGCCCCTGGGCACGCACGGCACCGTCGGCGATGCTGGGGCAGGATCAGGGGAAGGAGGGCGGACGATGCCCGAGATCGAGGTGCAGCCGACGGTGGCCCAGGTGCGCCGCCTGCTCCAGGAGCAGCTTCCCGAGGAGTTCCGCGGGCTCGTGGAGCGGCCGCTGTCCCCGGGGGCGCAGGGCTGGGACAACGCGCTGTTCCGGCTCGGTCCCGCCCACGCGGTGCGCCTGCCGGTGCGCCGCGCCGCCGTCCCGTGCCTGCTCCACGAGGCCCGGTGGACGGCCGTGGCGGGCGCGCCGCTGGCCGCGCTGGGGATCGCCGTGCCCCGGCCGGTGTTCCGCGGCCGGCCGGCCGCCGGGTACCCGTGGCCCTGGACGGTGGTCCCGTGGATCGAGGGCGAGGCCGTCGCAACCCTGCCGCTCGGCCGCCGCGGCCGGCTCGCGGAAGACCTGGCGCGGGCGCTGACCTCGCTGCACCGGCCGGCACCGGGGAACGCCCCGCGCAACCCCTACCGCGGTGTTCCGATCGATGCCCGGCTCCGCGCGGCGCCTCCGTCCTGGCCGGCCACGGCCGCGGTGTTCGGCGCGCGGCGGACCGGGCGGCTCCGGGGCATCGTCGAGGACGGTCTGCGCGCCGCCCCCTGGTCACGTCCGCCGGTCTGGCTGCACGGCGATCCGCACCCGTGGAACCTCCTGCACCGGGGCGGACGGCTGGCCGGCCTGATCGACTTCGGGGACGTCTGCGCCGGGGACCCCGCGTCCGACCTCGCCGGCGCCTGGCTGGCCTTCGACGCGGACCAGCGCTCCGGCTTCCGCGCGCTGGTCGAGAGCACCGGCCGCTACGACGACGACGTGTGGCCCCGCGCCGCCGCCTGGGCCGCCCTGTACGTCGCGGCGCTGGCGGCGAACCCCGGCGCCGGCCCGGACTTCGACGCCGTGGTCCGGCACGCCGTGGCCCAGCTGGATCCCTCCGCCGGCGCCTGAGCATGCGCACCCGCTGCCTCCGGAGGCTGTTGGCATGTCCCCCTTCCGCGACGCCGCGGACACCGGCGTCGCCGTCGGGAACGGCTCCGCCGCGGGCGGACCGGTCCTGGGCGGCGAGACGGAGCTCCCCGCCGCCGGTGCAGCTCCCGTCCTGCGCCGCCGCAGCGCCGCCCGGTCCTGATCCGGGCGCCTCCCTCGAGCCGATCGGATAGATTACCCTCCGTGATGAGCTCATGGTGCGACCGTCGCAGGGGCCTCCTGGCCGCTGCGACGGTCGCGGCACTTCTGCTGACCGGATGCGCCGGGAGCACCCCGGCGCCACCTGCGTCGACCTCCGCGCCGTCGGCGGCGCCCTCCTCCGCCCCGGCGTCGTCGCCCGTCCCGACCCCGCCGGCTGCGTCTCCGTCGAGCACCGCGTCTCCGGCGAGCACCGCGTCTCCGGCGAGCACGGCGTCGCCCGCGAGCACCGCGTCTCCGGCGAGCACCGCGTCTCCGGCGCCGAGCGCGCAGGGGCCGGCCATGACGGCCTCCGAACCCGTCTCCGTCCGCATCCCCCGCACCGGCACGGAGTCCGAACTGCTGCGGCTCGGCCTCCGGGAGAACGGGTCCCTCGAGGTGCCACCGGGTGATCCCGGCGCCCCGGCCGCCTGGTACAACGGCTCGCCCACCCCGGGCGAGGTGGGACCGGCTGTCCTGCTCGGCCACGTCAACGCCACGGACGGCGGTCCCGGCGTCTTCGCGGGCCTGCGCGCTCTCGCCCCGGGCGACACCGTCGAGGTGGCGCGCGAGGACGGCAGCACGGCGGTCTTCGTGGTGGAGCGTGGGGAACAGTACGACAAGGACGCCTTCCCCACGCTGGCCGTGTACGGGAACACCGAGGGCCCCGAGCTGCGGCTCATCACGTGCGACGGCTACGACCCGGCCACCGGGGAGTTCGACGACAACTACGTCGTCTACGCGCGGCTCGCCGGCTGACCGCCCCGCTGGAGCGCCCTCCACCGGACCGAGGACAATGGGCATCCCAGCGCACGGGAGGAGCAGCTGATGGACATCGTCATCGTGCCGAACGCCTCGGACGTCGCCACGTACGCGGCCGACGTCGTCGCGGCCCGGATCGCCGGGACACCGGACACCGTGCTGGGGGTGGCCACCGGGTCGTCGCCGGTCGGCATCTACCGGGAGCTGGCCCGGCGCCGGGCCGAGGGCGCGCTCGACCTCGCGCACCTCACGTGCTTCGCCCTCGACGAGTACGTCGGCCTCGCACCCGAGCACCCGCGCAGCTACGCCGCCTACCTGGACCGGGAGATCGTCCGGCCCTTCGGCCTGGACCGGGAGCAGGTCCGGGTGCCAGACGCCTCCCGGGCGGACCTGGACGAGGCCGCCGAGGAGTACGAGCAGGCGATCGCCGCGGCCGGCGGCATCGACCTCCAGATCCTGGGCATCGGCACGAACGGCCACATCGGCTTCAACGAACCGATCTCGTCACTGTCCTCTCGCACCCGGGTCACTGCCCTGTCCGCGCAGACGCGCGCCGACAACGCACGCTTCTTCGACCGGCCCGACGACGTGCCCACCCACTGCCTCACCCAGGGACTGGGCACGATCCTCGAGGCCGGCCGGCTGCTCCTGGTCGCGCAGGGGGAGCGGAAGGCGGCGGCCGTCGCCGCAGCAGTGGAGGGCCCGGTGGCCGCTCGGTGCCCGGCGTCGGTGCTGCAGTTCCATCCCCGGGCCACGCTGGTGCTGGACGAGGCCGCCGCGAGCGGGCTGACGCTCGAGATCGGTCGCCGTCCTGTCCCGGACCGGGGGGATGGAGAGGCGCCGGCCGGTCCGGGCTCCTCGCCACACCCCGCGTCATGAAACGACCACGATGTGTTCCGATGCACCTGGTCACAGCGGAAAGGCCGCAGTTTCCGCGGGAATCCGCCCCGTCGCGCCCCGCCCCGGGGTTCATCACGATTTGACACGTGACGTTGCTGTTGCGAACTGCCTACGATGCGCTTGCAAATCAGCATTCCCGGAATCGAGGGGACACCATGAAGAACAGTGCAGCGGGCGTGGCAACGGCGGCGGCGATCGGGTTCGCGGCCCTGACGGCCGCACCCGCGGCGGCCGCACCGGGTGATCCGATGGTCTTCACCGACTGCGCCACGGCCAACCAGTACGGCGTCTACAACATCCCCGTCGGCTCGGTGAGCTACAGCTCGAGCCTCGTCGACGACGACGGGGACGGCATCGTGTGCGAGAGCGCCGAGTGGACCTACGACCCCACCCGCATCCCCGTGGAGAACGAATCGGGGGGGTACACCCACACCATCATCGACTGGGTCCCGGGCGCCGGCCCCGGACCGGACGCCCAGCCCGGCCAGGTGCCCGGGGTGGACACCCAGCCCGGTGGGATGCCCGCGGCGGACCCGTACACCCAGGTGGGAGAGGTGCCCGTGGGCGGTGCGGACACCGGCGCCGCCGTGGACGCCGGCTCCGGGGGCCTCGCGGCCGCCGGAGCCGTCCTGGCCCTGGCGGTCGCCGGCGCCGCGGTGGCGGTGCGCCGGCGCGTCGCCGGCCGGGCGTAGACCGGGCCGAGCGCAGGAATCGGTCGCCGTGACGGATCCGACCGCCGAGCGCCGCAGGGGCCGCCTGGTCCCTGCGGCGCTCGCCCTCCTGCTGCTCAGCGGCTGCGCGGGCGAGTCCCCCGCGCAGCCCACCGCTCCGTCATCGGCGGTGTCCGCCGCGCCGACGACGACGGCGCCCTCCCCGGCACCCGCGCCCAGCACGCCGGCGCCGGCCGACGCCCCGGCGCCCGAGGTGCTGCCGCCGGTGCTCCCGGCGTCCGCGCCCGTGTCGGTGCGGATCCCCGCGGTGGGGGCCTCCTCCGAGCTGCTGCACCTGGGCCTGCGCCCCGACGGGTCGTTGGAGGTGCCGCCGACCCATCCCGGGGCCCCGGCCTCCTGGTACACGTCCTCGCCCACACCGGGGGAGCGGGGCCCGGCCATCCTGCTCGGCCACGTCAACGCCACCGACGGCGGACCAGGCGTCTTCGCGGGCCTGCGCGGCCTGGCCCCCGGCGACACCGTCGAGATCGTGCGGGCCGACGGCAGCACGGCGGTGTTCGTCGTCGACCGCGGGGAGCAGTACGCCAAGGACGCCTTCCCCACGCGGGCCGTCTACGGCAACACCGCCGGAGCGGAACTCCGCCTGATCACGTGCGACGGCTACGACCCCGCCACCGGCCTGTTCGACGACAACTACGTGGTCTACGCGACGCTCGCCGCCTGAGCCTGCTCTCCTCCCGCGAGGCCGCACCCGGCGGCGGCCACGGGCGCCGACGCCGCCGTCACCGGCCATCTCGCGACCACAGCACCGACGCGGCGCGGGACACGCCTCGTCCTGCAGACGGAGGTGCGATCGCACACGGCGGGGGAGGATGAGAGGGCGCTCCACCGTGCCGTTCCCGTTCCACCGTGCTGTTCCCGTTCCACCGAAGGAGATCCTCATGAGCAATCCGTATCCCCAGCAGCCCGAGGGCGCCCGCGGCGGCCTGCCGCAGTACCAGGCCACCGGTGACCAGTACGGGGCCGGCGCCGGACACCCCGGCGCCGCGCCCCCGGAGGTCAAGCGGCTCCTGACCCTGACCCTCGTCTCGGCGGCGGTCTACCTGCTCAACGACATCGTGGGGCTGGTCGTCGCGGCCACCGCGGACACCGCCGCGATGTACCGGGAGATGGGCCTGTCCGCCGACCAGATCGCGGCGGCCGAACAGACCGGGGGCATCGCGACGGTCACCGGCATCGTGATGCTCGTGATCGCCCTGGGCCTGTACGCCCTGGTCTACGTGTTCCTGAAGAAGGGCAAGAACTGGGCTCGTGTCCTGGGCATCGTCCTGTCCGTCCTCAGCGTGATCGGGACGCTGATCGGGCTCCTCGGGGCGATGGCCTACGGCGGGCTCGGGATCGTTCTGCTGGTGCTCGGGCTGGTGCTGGTCGTGGTGAACGTGCTGTGGCTCGTGACCGCGTTCAAGGCCCCGGTCAAGCAGTGGTACGCCCCGCGCCACATGGTCTGATCCGCTCCGGCAGTCCCCGTGGAACGCCACCCGGCCGTCGAGGCCGGGTGGCGTTCCGCCGCGGCGGGCGATCCCGCCCGCTCAGGAGCCCTGCCCGATGACGCGGTTGCGGCCGGCGAAGAGGGCGACGACGCACAGCAGCGCCATGAGACCCGCCATGAGCAGCAGCGGCGGCTCCCACCGCCCCCCGGCGTCGTAGAGGGCGCCGAAGACGGCGGGCGCGATCGCGGCCAGCGCGTAGCCCACGGACTGGGCCATCCCGGACAGGGCCGCCGCCTGGCGGTGGTCGGTGGACCGGAGGCTGAACAGGGACAGCGCGACGACGATGAGGCTGCCGCAGCCGATCGACCCGAGCACGATCCACAGCAGCGCCAGCTCCGGTGCGACGGCGAGCCCGGCGAACGTGATCAGGGCCAGGGCGCTGCCCGCGAAAGCCACGGGCCGCTGATCGCCCTGCCGCTGCAGAAGCGCGCCGGTGCCCAGGCTGGCGCCCATCCCGATCAGCAGGAACAGCGCCATGTGCGTGCCGGCCGCGGTCGCCGAGACGCCGTGGCTGCGCTCGATGCTCGGCAGCCACGCCATGAGCACGTAGAACGCGACCGACTGCAGGCCCATGAACAGGGTGACCTGCCAGCCCAGCGCCGAGCGCCACGGCGACCGGTAGGGGCCCGGCTCCGCCGCGGCAGCCGGCGCCCCGGAGTTCCCGGACCGCAGCCCGGAGGAGAGCATCAGCAGCGCCACCACCGCCGGCACCGCCCACACCGCCAGGGCCAGGCGCCACCCGGCCGGGCCGGCGTGGGCGATCGGGACCACCAGGGCGGAACCGGCCGCGGCCAGCGCGCCCTGGATCGAGGTGTACACACCGGTCACCTGGCTCACGCGCAGCGGGAACTCCCGCTTCACGAGCGAGGGCAGCAGCACGTTGAGGAACGCGATGCCGATGCCGACCACCGCGGTGCCCACCCACACCGCGCCCTCGACCGGCGCGGAACGGCCGGCGATCCCGGCCGCGAGCAGCAGCAGCGACAGCCACAGGGCCCGGTCCAGGCCCGTCCGGGCCGCCACCGCCGGGGCCACGGGGGAGAACAGGGCGAACATGGCCAGCGGCAGCCCGGTCAGCAGCCCGGCCTGGCCCGCCGAGATGCCGAGGTCGCGGCTGATCTCCTCGAGCAGCGGGCCCACGGTCACGAAGCCGACGCGCAGATTGACCGCGATCAGCACCACACTGAGGAAGCCGAAGCCGAGGCGGGCCCGCCGGCCCGTGGCGGAAGTCGCGTTGGTGAGCACGGCGCACCCTTTCGGAGAGCGGGACGGAGGATCTCCGGACAGCGTAGACGGGGCGGCGCGCTCCGGCACGCCGCCCCGTCCCGGTCGGTCTCCTCCCACGCGGTCCTGCTGCGGTTCCGTTGCGGTCAGGCTGCGTGGGACGTGCCCACCGTCAGCCGAGGATGAGGTTGAGGACGAACAGCAGCGGAATGGACCCCGCCCAGACCGCGGTGGTGATGCCGGACCAGCCTTTCAGCGCGTCGGTGCCCTGCAGCCCGGTGAAGCGGGTGACCACCCAGAAGTAGGAGTCGTTGAAGTAGCTGAACACCATCGAGCCCGCGGTGCACGCCATGGCCGCGACGACGGGGTCGATGCCCAGCGTGGTCACCAGCGGCGCCGAGACGGAGGCCGCGGTGATCATCGCGACCGTGCCGGAGCCCTGGGCGATGCGCACCAGGGTGGCGACCAGGAACGGCACGAGGAACGCGGGCAGCGGGGTGGCGGCGATGGCCTCGGCCAGGGCGTCGCCCACCCCGGAGCTGCGGAGCACCTGGCCCAGTGCGCCGCCGGCGCCGGTGATGAGCAGGATCAGCCCGGCCGAGGCCGCGGCCTCGGCGAACCAGCCGTGCGCCTTGTTGCGGGGCGTCCACCGGGGCAGGAGCACGTAGAGGGCCAGCACCATGCCGATGATCAGCGCGACCACCGGGTTGCCGATGAAGGCGAAGGGGACCGCCCAGGCGGACGGCTCGTACTCGTCGCCGCCGATGACGCCCTGGGCGTTCTGGTCGACGGCGCCCGTGACGGTGTTGAGGATGATCAGCAGCAGCGGGATGAGCAGCGGCAGGGACGCGACGAGCGCGCCGACCTTGTGCGGCTTGGCGCCGGCCGGGGGCTCGCCGAGATCGTAGGCCGGATCCGCCGTGGGGCCCTGCGCGGCCTCGTCGTCGAGACCGTCCCGGGGGCCCTCCTGCAGGTCCGTGCCCGAGGTGCGGGCACCGCCGCCCCCGACACCGGCCGTGGCGACGGTGCCGTAGACGGCCTCGCGCACGTGCTCCTCCACCTTGGGCTCCAGCTGCGGGCCGATCCAGCGGGCGTAGAGGACCACGACGGGCAGCAGGAGCACGGTGAAGGCCAGGCCGGCGAGAATGATGGCCCCGAGGTCCGCGTCGAGGATGCCGGCCACGGCCAGCGGGCCGGGGGTGGGCGGCACGAGGTGGTGCGTGAGCGTCATGCCGCAGCCCAGCGCCAGAGCGAGGGTCACGTAGCCGGCCCGCTTCACCCGGGCGATGGACCGGGCGAGCGGGTTCATGATCACGTAGCCGGAGTCGCAGAACACCGGGATGGAGACCAGTGCGCCCACGCTGCCCATCGCCCACGGCTCGCGGCCGTGGCCGAAGACGCGGAGGAAGGCGAGCGCGAGCGCGTTGGCGGCCCCCGAGACCTCGAGGATCTTGCCGATGCCCACACCGAGGCCGATCACGATGCCGATCGAGGCGAGCGTGTTCCCGAAGCCGGTGGTGATGGCCGAGACGATGTCGAGCACCGGCTGACCTGCGACCAGGCCGGTGACGAGGGCGGCGATGAGCAGCGCCACGAACGCGTCCAGGCGCGTGCGCAGCACCAGGACGATGATGGTGGCGATGCCCAGCACGAGTGCCAGGAGTAGTTGCAGGTCCACGGTGATCGGCTCCTCGGGTACGTGGGACGGCCGGACGGGCGACCCGGCCGCGGGAATTGACGAGACCGGCGCTGCATGTGAGGCTAGTCACACATATGACGTCTGACAAGAGGCAGGTACGCGTTGTGAACCCCCACCCCGACGTGCGCACCCCCCCTCTCGGGAAGGCCGCTTCGGAACGGCGAGCCGATGGCTAGGAAGTCGCTGGTCGAGGCGGTCGCCGAGGACCTGCTCGAACGCATCCTCGGGGGTGAGGTGGCTCCGCACGAGGCCCTCCCGCCCGAGGCCGAGATCGCCCGGGAGTCCGACGTCAGCCGGCTCACCGTGCGCGAGGCGCTCAAGGCCCTGCAGGCGCAGAACATCGTCTACGTGCGGCGCGGACTGGGGACCTACGTGAACCCGCCCGACGCGTGGACCGGTCTCGAGGCGATCCTGAAGGCGGCCTCCCGCGGCGCGACGTCCCACCAGGTGGCGCTGCGGCTGCTGGAGGTGCGGCGCATGGTGGAGACCGGTTCCGCGGAGCTGGCCGCCGTGCACGTCGCCCCGGAGGACCTCGCCGCCATGGAGACCGCGGTCCGGGACCTCGAGCGCGCGCACGAGGCGCAGGACCTGGACGAGGTCACCCGCGCCGACATGGCCTTCCACGACGCCGTGCTCCGGGCCTCCGGCAATCCGTTCGTTCCCGTCCTGCTGGCCCAGCTCTCCCAGCTGCTCTACGCCGAGCGCCGGGCGACCTCCGCGTTCCCCGAGGTCCAGCGGCACGCCATCGAGCACCACCGGCTGGTCCTGGAGGCCATCGGCACCCGGGACCCCGAGGCGGCGCGCAAGGCCATGGAGGCCCACATCGACCAGACCTACGCCGACTACGAGCACTACGTCGGCCACGGGACCGCCCCCGGCGGCCCCGGTCCGGCACCCTGATCCGCCCTCACCAGCACAGGAGATGACTGACATGACCGAGATCACCGCCTTCCCCGCCGAGCGCACCGCCGTGCTGACCGGCGCCGCGTCCGAGCGCGGCATCGGCCGCGCCACCGCCGACCTGCTCGCGAGCCAGGGGTGGAACGTCGCCGTCCTCGACATCGACGGCGACGCCGCCGCCCGGGCCGCGCAGGACATCGCCGGCCGGCACGGGGTGCAGGCCCTCGGGCTGCGCACGGACGTGTCCGACCAGGACTCCGTGAACGAGTCCGTGGCGCGGGTCGAGGCGGAGCTGCCGCCGATCGTGGCCCTCGTCAACCTCGCGGGCATCAGCTCCCCGACGGAGTTCATGCAGGAGACCCGGGAGGCCTGGGACCGGGTCTTCGCCATCAACATGACCGGTACGTTCATGGTGACCCAGCGCGTGCTGGCCGGGATGATCGAGCGCAAGGTCGGTCGCGTGGTCAGTGCCTCCTCGATCTCCGCCCAGCGCGGCGGCGGGACCTACTCCAAGGTGGCCTACAGTGCGTCCAAGGCCGCGATCATCGGCTTCACCCGCGCCGTGGCACGCGAGATGGGACAGCACGGGATCACCGTGAACTGCATCGCACCCGGCCCTGTGGACACCGACATCATGGGCGGAACCCTGAGCGACGAGCGCAAGGCGGACATGGCCAAGGACATCCTCGTCGGGCGCGTGGGCACCGTGCGGGACATGGCCGCCCTGCTCGCGTTCCTCGTCGGCGAGGACGCCGGGTTCATCACCGCGGCGACGTACGACATCAACGGCGGACTGCAGATCTCCTGATCACCCCGCGAGGGCCGGGCCGGATCCCAGTGGGTCCCGCCCGGCCCTCGTCCTGCCGAATCCCTCGATCAGGGGGTGCCGTCCCAGGTGCGGTCCCCGACGAACTCGCCCGGGCGGTGATCGACGAAGGCGGCGCTGTCGAGGCCGAGGGACTCCGCGCTGCGCTGGAGCGTGGAGGTCCTCGCGAGGGATCCCCAGCGGCCCGTCTCCAGGCGCTCGTCCATGGCCTCGACGGCGGCGACATTCTCGGCGACGGTGAACGTGCAGTGGCCCTCCCGGTCCACGAAGGCCTGCCGGAAGAGGGACTGCTCACCGGCCCGCCGGACCGTCTCGGCGTACTCCTCCTGGTACTCGACGGGGGCCAGCAGGTCGACCAGCGTGTGGGTGGCCAGGACGGGGACCTGCAGCTCGCCGGTGGGCGTCGAGGTCCGCAGCATCCACTCCAGGCCGTCCTCGTCCGGGGTGATGTCGGCGCCGCGGCTCAGCGTTCCGAGGTCCGTGGCGAGGTCGAGGCCGGCGAGCCGATACATGTGCCGGACCTGGTGGCGGTGGTCGGAGGACCGCAGCAGCCGGGTGTAGTCGACCCCGGCGGTCCAGCCGCTGTCGCCGCCGGCGGCGGTGACGATGGTGTGCCGGCGCTCGATGACGGTCGGCAGGGTCTGCAGGACCAGCTCGGCCTGGGCGGCGGCGAGCGCCTCGGGGTCCTCGGCGTCCACGCCGTCCAGCTCCGTGGGGGCGTGCAGCAGGGCCGCCACCAGGGCGATGCGGGCCCTGCCCTCCGCGGAGCCGCGGGCCTCCTCCAGGGCGGCCCGCAGTGCGGCGATGGTCGAATCGGAGTCGTCCGGGGCGGTGAACCCGGTCAGCTGCACCTCCTGGCCGGGCAGCAGCAACTCGGCCGCGGCGTGGGCGGCGTCCAGCTGGTAGTTGTTCAGGGCCACGCCGCCGCCCACCAGCCCGCAGGCGCTGACGGCGCCGTCGATGCCGGCTCCCGGCACCTCCGCCATCAGGCTGGTGACGAGCCCGCCCATGGAGCGGCCCACGGCGATGACCCGGTCGGCCTCGCCGAAGCGCTGCTCGAAGGCCGCGAGGGTGTCCAGCTGGTCCTGGACGGCCGTCTCGAGCGCCCAGCCGGTCGTGGCGTAGGAGGACGACGCGACGGCGTAGCCCCGGCGGATCAGTTCCTGCGCCGTCGGGTCGAACCCGGCGTCCCAGGCGGGGTTCGCGGGTCCGGGACGGAAGCCGTGGGCGAAGAGGACCACCTTGCCGTTCCAGTCCGCCGGCACCTCCGCCTGCCAGGCGGCACCGTTGTCCAGGGTTCCGGTGGCCACGGTCGTGGCCGCCGGGGCGGACGTGCCGGGGGAGGCGGCGACGAGCGTGGTCGGGGCGGCCGCGGCGGGAAGGGCGGCGGCGGTGGCGAGAGCGACGGCCAGCGCGGCGGCCGGGACGAGGGCGGTGCGACGGGAGCGGGGGGAACGGACCACAGGATACCTCCGGAAGTGAACAGTTCAATTAGTGAACTGATCCTGCGCCCGCCGGGAGGGTGTGTCAAGGGTCACAGCGAGCGCGTGGTGCTCGGTGCGGGTTCCTCCTGACGTCAGAAGGCGACCTTTCGCAGCAGGTGGGCGAGGTCCGCCCGGTCCTGGGGGCCCAGGGCGCCCAGCGACGCCTCGGTGGCGAGGTCCACCGCCGCCTTGGCGCTCGCGTAGAGCTCCCGCCCCGGACCGGTGGCAGCCACGATCTTGGAGCGGCGATCACGCGGATCGGACTGGCGCTCCACCAGGCCGCGCTGCTCCAGCTCGTCGAGGATCGCCACGGTCTGGCTGGGCTTCATCCTCAGCAGGTCGCCGAGCTCCCGCTGCGTCGGCCCGGTGCCGCTGCAGGCCACCGCCAGGATGGAGTAGCTGCGGACCTTCAGTCCGAACGGTGCGAGTCCCTGGTTGGCCAGCGCGGAGCCCAGCGCCGCCGCCCGGGCCATCAGGAAGATCGGCTCCGCGGCCAGGTCGGTCCCCGTCAGCCGGTCGAAACCGTCGGGCGCGGGCTCGGGGTGCTCCGCGCTGGGGCTGGGGGTCATCGGGGCGGCTCGCTTTCACGGGTGGATCCGGACCATCCTACGAGCTGGAGCCGCCCCCGGGGGCCCTCGGGGGCGTGGTGGTCACCAGCGGGGGTGGACGTCCTCCCGGAAGAAGGCGTCGTAGATCCTGCGGACACCGGCGTCGATCTCCCGGCCCAGGTCCTCGGTGTCCGCCGCCGAGGCGTTGCCGCGGACCTGCTCCACGTTGCGGGCCCCGGGGATCACGGTGCTGACGCCGTCCTGGGCGATGATCCACGCGAGCGCGGTCTGCGCCGTGGTCACCCCGTCGGGGAGCAGCCCGGCGAACTCGCGGACGGCCTCGAGGCCGCGCTGGAAGTCCACCCCGGAGAACGTCTCCCCGACGTCGAAGGCCTCGCCGCCGCGGTTGTAGTTGCGGTGGTCGTCCGCGGCGAAGCGGGTGTCCTCCGTGTACTTCCCGGACAGCAGCCCGGAGGCCAGCGGCACCCGGGCGATGATCCCCACCCCGGCCTCCCTGGCCGCCGGCAGCACGGCGTCCAGCGGCTTGAGCCGGAAGGCGTTGAGGATGATCTGGACGGTGGCGGTGCTGCCGCGGGCGATGGCCGCGAGCGCCTCGTCGGTGCGCTCCACGCTGACGCCGTAGTGGCGGACGGCGCCCTCCTCGACCAGGGTGTCCAGGGCGTCGTAGACCTCCTGGTCGCTGTAGACCGGCGTGGGCGGGCAGTGCAGCTGGACCAGGTCGAGGGTGTCGGTGCCCAGGTTCCGGCGCGAGCGGTCCACCCACTGCCGGAAGTTCGCGAGCGTGTAGTTCTCCGGCACCTGGTCCGCGCGGCGGCCCATCTTCGTGGCCACGGTGATGTCCAGGTCCGGGCGCTCGCGCAGGAACGCGCCGATGGTCTGCTCGCTGCGCCCGTCGCCGTAGACGTCGGCGGTGTCGAAGAACGTCACGCCCGACTCCACGGCGGCCTCCAGCACGGCCGTGGCCTCGGCGGGGTCGACGTCCCCCCAGTCCGCGCCCAGCTGCCACGTGCCCAGGCCCACGGTGGAGACCTTCCGTCCTGTCCTGCCGAGTGTGCGTTGTTCCATGCGTCGAATCCCGTTCCGCGATCGGTGGAGGGTCTCCCGGAGACCCGGGGGACGGCGGCCCGGGGAGCCGGGAGCGCCGGGGACCACCATGCGGGGTGACGTGTCCACCGCGCAAGCACCGGGCGGGCCCGTGCCGTCCGGGTGCCCCCTGCGCTGGGCCCGTCCGGCGCCGTGCAGTACCGTTCTGGCCATGACCGTCGAGGGTGGTGCGAACTCCGCACGGCCTCCGCGCGCCCCCAACATCCGGGACGTGGCCCGTGCGGCCGGGGTCTCCCACCAGACCGTCTCCCGGGTGATCAACGGGCACCCCGCCCTGCGCGACTCGACCCGTCAGCGGGTGCTCCAGGCCATGGAGGAGCTGCGCTTCCGGCCCAACCGGGCGGCCCGTGCCCTGGTCACCAGCGAGTCCAGGACCATCGGCGCCCTCGTCTCCTCGGGCGCCGAGTACGGTCCGTCGGCCAGCCTCCGGGCGGTCGAGACCGCCGCCGACGAGGCCGGCTACGTGGTGGACACCGCCCACATCGACCACGCGGACCGCGCCTCCATCGAGTCCGCCCTGGATCGGATGGTCGCCCACGCGGTGGAGGGGCTGGTGATCCTCGCGCCGCAGTCGCGCACGCTGGAGGTGATCGAGCAGCTGTCCATCCGGATCCCGTTCGTCACCGTGCACTCCCTGCACAGCGAGGACCACCGGATGTCGGTCGACCAGCTGGCCGGCGCCCGGCTGGCCACCCGTCACCTGCTGGAGCTGGGGCACCACCGCGTGGTGCACGTCCCTGGTCCCGAGGGCTGGGTGGAGACCGACGCCCGCCGCCAGGGCTACCGCGAGGAGATGGCCGCCTGGGGGCTCGAGCCCGTGGTGGTCCCCGCCGGCGCCTGGACGGCGGACTCCGGCTACCGCGCGGGGCTCGACCTGCGCGCCGGCAGGCAGTTCAGCGCGGTCTTCTCCGGCAACGACCACATCGCGCTGGGCCTCGTGCACGCCTTCGCCGAGGCCGGGCTGGACGTGCCCGGGGACGTGAGCGTGGTGGGCTTCGACGATGTCCCGGAGGCCGCGCACTTCCTGCCGCCGCTGACCACGGTGCGCCAGGACTTCCCGGAGCTGGGCCGGCGGTGCGTGGCCGTGCTGCTCGCCGAGCTGCGGGGGGAGCGGCCGGTCCGGCCGGGGGACGTGGAGCCCGCGCTCGTGGTGCGCGACTCCACGGCGGCGCCGGGGCCGGGCCGGGACGGCTAGACCCCGCACCACGCCGTTATCAGATCGTTATCGAGTGATCTGGAACACATACTGAACCCTGCGATAGGTTGGCCCGAACATCAGATGTGACCGTTCACATTCCGAGGCGGGCCCGGCCGGTGGCCACTCTTCCCGGAGCGTGCGGCTCGAACGACAACGAGGTCCTCCGTGAGCCAGCCCAGCCCGAACCCCACCTACGTCATCGGCGTCGACTACGGCACCCTGTCAGGGCGGGCCGTCGTCGTGCGGGTGCACGACGGCGCCGAGATGGGCTCCGCGGTGCACGAGTACCGGCACGGCGTGATGGACACCGTGCTCGCCGCCACGGGGGAGCCCCTGCCGCCCGAGTGGGCGCTCCAGGTCCCCGCGGACTACGTGGACGTCCTGCGGCAGGCGGTGCCCGCCGCCGTCCGGGCCGCCGGCGTGGACCCGCGGGACGTGGTGGGCGTGGGCACCGACTTCACCGCGTGCACCATGGTCCCCGTCCGGGCCGACGGCACGCCCCTCAACGAGCTGCCCGGTCTGGCCGGCCGACCGCACGCCTACGTGAAGCTGTGGCGCCACCACGCCGCGCAGGGCCAGGCCGACCGCATCAACGAACTCGCGGCCGGGCGCGGGGAGCGCTGGCTGGCCCGCTACGGCGGTCTCATCTCCAGCGAGTGGGAGTTCGCCAAAGGCCTGCAGCTGCTCGAGGAGGACCCCGAGCTCTACCAGCTCATGGACCACTGGGTGGAGGCCGCCGACTGGATCGTGTGGCAGCTGACGGGCACCTACGTGCGCAACGCGTGCTCGGCCGGGTACAAGGGCATCCTGCAGGACGGCGAGTACCCCGACCGCGAGTTCCTGGGCGCCCTCAACCCCGGGTTCGCCGGATTCGCGCAGGACAAGGTCGACCACCCGATCGGCGCCCTCGGCGCCGCCGCGGGCACGCTCAGCGCGCAGGCCGCGGCGTGGACGGGCCTGCCCGCCGGCATCGCCGTGGCGGTGGGCAACGTCGACGCGCACGTGAGCGCCCCCGCCGCCCGGGCCACCGCACCGGGGCAGATGGTGGCGATCATGGGCACCTCCACCTGCCACGTCATGAGCTCCGAGACCCTGCGCGAGGTCCCCGGGATGTGCGGCGTGGTGGACGGCGGGATCATCGACGGGCTCTACGGCTACGAGGCCGGGCAGTCCGGGGTGGGCGACATCTTCGGCTGGTTCACCGCCCACTTCGTGCCGGGGAGGCTCCAGGAGGAGGCCGCCGGGCGCGGGCTGAGCGTGCACGAGCTGCTCACCGAGCAGGCGAGCCGCGAACCGGTGGGCGCTCACGGGCTCCTGGCCCTGGACTGGCAGTCCGGCAACCGGTCCGTGCTCGTGGACCACGAGCTCTCGGGGCTGCTCGTGGGCCTGACCCTGGCCACCCGACCGCACGAGGTGTACCGCGCCCTGCTGGAGGCCACCGCCTTCGGGACCCGCACCATCGTCGAGGCCTTCGCCGCCTCCGGGATCCCCGTCACCGAGTTCGTGGCGGCCGGCGGGCTGGTCAAGAACTCCTTCCTCATGCAGATCTACGCGGACGTGCTCGGCATGCCGATCTCGGTGATCGGCAGCGACCAGGGCCCGGCCCTGGGCTCCGCCATCCACGCGGCCGTGGCCGCCGGCGCCTATCCGGACGTCCGGACCGCGGCCGCGGCGATGGGCCGGCTCGAGCGCCACGCCTACACCCCGAACCCCGCGCGCACCGAGGCGTACTCCGTGCTCTACCAGGACTACACCGCGCTGCACGACCACTTCGGCCGCGGCGGCAGCGACGTCATGCGCCGGCTCAAGGCGCTGCGGCGCAACGCCCGCTCCAGCCAGGAGGTCTCCGCATGAACGCCCTGACGCCCGAGCTCGAGGAGCGCGTCGTCCGCGTGCGGCGCGAGGTCGCGGAGCTGCACGCCGAACTGGTCCGCTACGGGCTGGTGGTCTGGACGGCCGGCAACGTCTCCGGGCGGGTGCCCGGCACGGACCTGTTCGTCATCAAGCCCAGCGGCGTGAGCTACGACGACCTCGCCCCGGAGAACCAGATCCTGTGCGACCTGGACGGCCGCCCGGTCCCCGGCACCCCGGGCGCGGAGCGCTCGCCGTCCAGCGACACCGCCGCCCACGCCTACGTCTACCGGCACCTGCCGGAGGTCGGGGGAGTGGTCCACACCCACTCGCCCTACGCCACCGCCTGGGCGGCCCGCGGCGAGGCCATCCCCTGCGTGCTGACCGCCATGGCGGACGAGTTCGGCGGGGAGATTCCCGTGGGGCCCTTCGCGATCATCGGCGACGACTCCATCGGACGCGGCATCGTGGAGACCCTCTCCGGCCACCGCTCCCGCGCGGTCCTCATGCTCAACCACGGTCCCTTCACCGTCGGCAAGGACGCCCGGGACGCCGTCAAGGCCGCGGCCATGCTCGAGGACGTGGCCCGCACCGTGCACCTCTCCCGCCAGCTGGGCGAGCCGCTGCCCATCGAGCCGGCGCACGTCGACTCCCTGTTCGACCGCTATCAGAACGTCTACGGCCAGCAGCCCGCAGCCGTCCCCGCCACCCCAGGAGCGCACTCCCGTGAACCCTCTGCCCACCGCCCTTGACCACTACGAGGTCTGGTTCCTCACCGGCAGCCAGGACCTCTACGGCGAGGACACCCTGCGCCAGGTGGCCGAGCAGTCCCGCGAGATCGTCCGCATGCTCGGGGAGGCCGGGCTGCCCGTCCGGGTGGTCCCCAAGCCCACGCTGAAGGACGCGGACTCGATCCGCCGCACGGCCCTGGAGCTCAACGCCGCGGACGGCGTGATCGGCGCGATCGCCTGGATGCACACGTTCAGCCCGGCCAAGATGTGGATCACCGGCCTCGACGCGCTGCGCAAGCCGCTGCTCCACCTGCACACCCAGATCAACGTCGAGCTGCCCTGGGGCGAGATCGACTTCGACTTCATGAACCTCAACCAGGCCGCGCACGGCGACCGCGAGTTCGGCTACATCCAGACCCGGCTCGACGTCCCGCGCAAGACCGTGGTCGGCCACGTCTCGGCCCCCGGTGTCACCGAGCAGATCGCCTCCTGGCAGCGGGCGTGCGCCGGCCGCGCGGCGGTGCAGGGGCTCAAGGTGGCCCGGTTCGGCGACAACATGCGCAACGTCGCCGTGACCGAGGGCGACAAGACGGAGGCCGAACTGCAGTTCGGGGTCTCCGTGAACACCTGGGGCGTCAACGACCTCGTGGCCGTGGTGGACGCCCAGTCCGAGGACCGCGTGGACGAGCTCGTGGCCGAGTACGAGGAGCTCTACGACGTGGCCCCCGAGCTGCGCCGCGGCGGTGAGCGCCACGAGTCCCTGCGCTACGGGGCGCGGCAGGAGCTGGGCATGCTCCAGTTCCTGGAGGAGGGCGGCTTCGGGGCCTTCACCACGAACTTCGAGGACCTCGGCGGGCTGCGCCAGCTCCCGGGCCTGGCCGTGCAGCGGCTCATGGCCCGCGGCTACGGCTTCGGGGCGGAGGGCGACTGGAAGACGGCGCTGCTGGTGCGGGCGGCCAAGGTCATGGGCGCCGGGCTGCCCGGGGGCGCGTCCCTCATGGAGGACTACACCTACCACCTGGTGCCGGGCGAGGAGAAGATCCTCGGCGCCCACATGCTGGAGATCTGCCCGACCCTCACCACGGCACGGCCCTCCCTCGAGGTGCATCCCCTGGGCATCGGAGGGCGGGAGGACCCCGTGCGCCTGGTGTTCGACACCGACGCCGGCCCCGGCGTGGTCGTGGCGATGTCCGACATGCGGGACCGGTTCCGGCTGACCGCCAACACCGTGGACGTGGTGCCCCCGGACGCCCCGCTCCCGCACCTGCCGGTGGCCCGTGCCGTCTGGCGGCCGCACCCCGACCTCGCGACCTCCGCCGCGGCCTGGCTCACCGCCGGCGCCGCCCACCACACGGTCCTCAGCACCGCGGTGGGTGCCGAGGTGATCCGGGACTTCGCCGAGATGACCCGGACCGAGCTGCTCGTCATCGACGGCTCCACCACCCTGCGGGAGTTCCAGCGGGAGGTGCGGTGGAACGCGGCCTACTACCGGCTCGCCCAGAAGCTCTGACCGGGACGACCACGACCCCTCGGGACCACCACGACCGCTGACCACCACCACGACCACCGGGCAGTGCGGCCCGGACCGACGAAAGGCACGACCATGATCGCCAGGACCACAGTGAAGAAGACCCTCACCGGGGTGACCGCCCTGACCCTCGCCCTGGGCCTCACGGCCTGCGGAGGCAGCCGCGGCGCCGGCGCGGAGGAGGGCTCGAACGAGGGCGCCCGGATCGGCGTGGCGATGCCCACGCAGCAGTCCGAGCGCTGGATCGCCGACGGCGAGAACGTCAAGGCCCAGCTCGAGGAGCTCGGCTACGAGGTGGACCTCCAGTACGCCAACGACGACATCCCCACGCAGATCTCGCAGATCGAGAACATGATCAACGGCGGGGCCAAGGCGCTGGTGATCGCCTCGATCGACGGCACCACGCTGACCAGCGTGCTGGACACGGCCGAGACCCAGGAGATCCCCGTGATCGCCTACGACCGGCTCATCAACGAGTCGGACACCGTGGACTACTACACGACCTTCGACAACTACGAGGTGGGCGTCCAGCAGGGCACGTCGCTGCTCACCGGCCTCGGGGTGCTCGACGAGAACGGCGAGCCGACCGGCGAGAAGGGCCCGTTCAACGTGGAGCTCTTCGCCGGCAGCCCCGACGACAACAACGCGACCTTCTTCTGGAACGGCGCGATGGACACCCTCAAGCCGTACCTGGACGACGGCACGCTCAACGTCCCCAGCGGCCAGACGGAGTTCGAGCAGGCCGCCATCCTGCGCTGGCTGCCGGACACCGCCCAGGACCGGATGGAGGACCTCATCACGGTGGGCGGCGGCGACCAGCTCGACGGCGTGCTCTCCCCCTACGACGGCCTCTCGATCGGCATCATCTCCGCGCTGCGCTCCGGCGGCTACTCCCAGGACGAGCTGCCCGTGGTGACCGGCCAGGACGCCGAGATCGGATCCGTGAAGTCCATCGTCAACGACGAGCAGTACTCCACGATCTTCAAGGACGTCCGCGAGCTCGGTGAACGCGCGGTGCTCATGGTGGACTCCCTGATGCAGGGCGAGGAGCCCGAGGTCAACGACGAGGAGACCTACGACAACGGCGTGAAGGTGGTCCCCGCCTACCTGCTCGAGTCGCAGATCGTCACGAAGGACAACTACCAGGAGGCCCTCGTGGACAGCGGCTACTACGAGGCGTCCGAGGTCGAGTGACCGCGACCGGCCGGGCGGCCCGACGCCGCCCGGCCGGCCCGTCCCTCACCACCACCCAGCCCGAGACGAGGAGCCCCGCATGAGCAAGCACGTTCTGGAGATGCGCCGGATCAGCAAGTCCTTCCCCGGCGTCAAGGCGCTGCAGGACGTCACCCTGGCCGTCGCCCGCGGCGAGGTCCACGCGATCTGCGGGGAGAACGGCGCCGGCAAGTCCACCCTCATGAAGGTGCTGTCCGGCGTGTACCCGCACGGCACCTACGAGGGGGACATCGTGCTGGAGGGCGGGACCGTCTCCTTCCGGGACATCAAGGACAGCGAGCGCAGCGGGGTGGTCATCATCCACCAGGAGCTGGCGCTGTCCCCGTTCCTGTCCGTCGCGGAGAACATCTTCCTCGGCAACGAGCGCGCCACGCGCGGGGTCATCAACTGGAACGAGACCAACGCCCGGGCCGCCGACCTGCTCCGGCGCGTGGGTCTCGACGTGAACCCGAGCGTCCCGGCCGGGGACATCGGGGTGGGCAAGCAGCAGCTCGTGGAGATCGCGAAGGCGCTCTCCAAGGACGTGAAGCTGCTCATCCTCGACGAACCCACGGCGGCCCTGAACGACGAGGACTCCGCGCACCTGCTGGGTCTGGTCCGGGGGCTGCGCGAGGACGGGATCACCTGCATCATCATCAGCCACAAGCTCAACGAGATCCGGGCGATCGCCGACTCCGTGACGATCCTCCGCGACGGGCAGACCATCGAGACCCTGAGCCTGCACGACGGGTCCGTCACCGAGGACCGGATCATCAAGGGCATGGTGGGCCGCGAGCTCACGAACCGGTACCCGGAGCGGGTCCCCGAGATCGGCGCGGAGGTGCTCCGCGTCGAGGACTGGACCGTGCACCACCCCCGGGAGCACTCGCGGGTGGTCGTGGACCGGGCGCAGCTGACCCTGCGGGCGGGCGAGATCGTGGGGATCGCCGGGCTCATGGGCGCCGGGCGCACCGAGCTGGCCATGAGCATCTTCGGGCGCAGCTACGGGGCCAGCATCACCGGACGGATGTACAAGAACGGCCAGGAGATCACGGCACGCACCGTCAGCGAGGCGATCCGGCACGGCATCGCGTACGCCACGGAGGACCGCAAGCGCTACGGGCTCAACCTGATCGACGACATCAAGCGGAACATCTCCTCGGCGGCCCTGGGCAAGCTCACGTCCGCGGGCTGGGTGGACGGCGGGCGCGAGACGCTGGTGGCGCAGGGCTACCGCACCAGCATGAACATCAAGGCGCCCTCGGTGTCCTCGATCACCGGCAAGCTCTCCGGCGGCAACCAGCAGAAGGTCGTCCTGTCCAAGTGGATGTTCGCTGACCCGGACGTCCTCATCCTGGACGAGCCGACCCGCGGCATCGACGTGGGCGCGAAGTACGAGATCTACACGATCATCAACACGCTGGCCGCGCAGGGGAAGGCGGTGCTGGTGATCTCCTCCGAGCTGCCGGAGCTGCTGGGGATCTGCGACCGGATCTACACGCTCGCCGAGGGGCGGATCACCGCCGAGGTGCCCATCGCCGAGGCCACCCCCGAACGACTCATGCAGCACATGACCAAGGAAAAGGACTGACCCATGGCTTCCACCCTCGTCGACGAGGACCGGGCCCTCGACAGCAGAGGCCCGCAGAAGACCTCCACCGTGGCCGGCGCCGGCCGGTTCCTCATGAGCAGGCTCCGCCAGATCGGCATCTTCCTGGCCCTGCTGGTGATCGTGACGCTGTTCCAGGGCCTGACCGGCGGCGCGCTGCTCCAGCCGGACAACGTCTACAACATCATCGTCCAGAACAGCTACATCCTGCTGCTGGCGATCGGCATGGTCATGATCATCGTGGCCGGGCACATCGACCTCTCGGTCGGCTCGGTCGCCGCGTTCGTGGGCGCGATGTCCGGGATCATGATCCGGGACTGGAGCCTGCCGTGGTGGGCGGCCCTCGTGGCCGCCCTCGCGGTCGGCGCTCTCGTGGGGGCCTGGCAGGGCTTCTGGGTGGCCTACATCGGGATCCCCGCCTTCATCGTGACCCTCGCCGGCATGCTCGTCTTCCGCGGCCTGACGCAGATCGTGCTCGAGAACCAGCGGATCACCGGCTTCCCGACCGAGTACCGCCAGCTCGGCGGCGGCTCCCTCTTCCCGGGCCTGTTCCCGCCGGCGACCAACATCCTGGACTGGACCACGGTGGGCATCGGCCTGATCGCCACGGCGATGCTCGTGGTGAGCCAGCTCCGGGGCCGGGCCAACCGCGCGAAGCTCCACCTCGAGGACGAGCCGCGCGCCTGGTTCCTCACGCGCCTGGTCTTCGGCGTCGTCGTCATCCTCGCGCTCACCTTCCTGCTGGCCAGCTCGCGCGGCGGGACGCCGATCGTGCTCGTGGTCCTCGGCGTGCTGGTGGTCGCCTACAGCGCCGTCATGAACCGGACGGTCTTCGGCCGTCATGTCTACGCCCGCGGCGGCAACCTCCAGGCGGCCCAGCTGTCCGGCGTGAACACCAAGCGCGTCGACTTCCTGCTGTTCGTCAACATGGGCGTGCTGGCCGCGCTGGCCGGGCTGGTGTTCACCGGCCGGCTCAACTCCGCCGGACCGGGCGCCGGAAGCCTGTTCGAGCTGGACGCGATCGCCGCGGCCTTCATCGGCGGCGCCGCCGTGACCGGTGGTGTGGGCACGATCATCGGCGCCATCACCGGCGGTCTGATCATGGGCGTGCTCAACAACGGCATGTCCCTCATGGGCGTGGGGATCGACTACCAGCAGTTCATCAAGGGCCTGGTGCTGCTGCTGGCGGTCGGGTTCGACGTGTTCAACAAGCGCCGCGCCTCGAACGCCCTCAAATGACCGTGACCGCCCCGAGGTCCTTCGGGGTGCTGCCCGACGGGCGGGAGGTCACCGTCCACACCCTGGGCACCCCGGGCGGGCCGGTGCTGCAGGTCCTGGACCTCGGGGCCACGATCCAGGCCCTGCACCTGCCCGAGCGCACCGGCGGCACGACCAACGTGGCCCTGGGCCACCGCGACGCCACCGGCTGCACCGCACCCCCGGACGCCTTCCTCGGAGCGGTCGTGGGCCGCTACGCCAACCGCATCGCCGCCGCCGGCTTCGACCTCGACGGCACCACCGTGCACCTGGCCGCCAACGAGGGCACCACCACCCTGCACGGCGGCCCCGACGGCTTCCACAGCCGCCTCTGGCGCACGGTGGAGGCGGGCCCGGACCAGCTGGTGCTGGAACTGCTCAGCCCGCACCGGGACCAGGGCTTCCCCGGGGCCCTCACCGTGCGCGCCATCTACACCGTGAGCGGACCCACCGTGGCCCTGGAGCTGACCGCCCGCACCGACGCCCCCACCGTGGCCGGACCGGCCAGCCACCTCTACCTCAACCTCGCCGGCGAGGGCTCGGGCACGATCGAGGACCACCGGCTCACCGTCGCCGCCGAGCACTACCTGCCCGTGGACGACCACGGGCTCCCCACGGGCGGGCTCACCCCGGTCACCGGCACCGTCTTCGACCTCACCACCCCGGCCCCGCTGGGGGAGCGGATCCGCTCGGCGCACCCGCAGATCACGGCCGCCGGCGGGATCGACCACTCCTTCCACCTGCGCGGCACCGGGCTGCGCACCGCCGCGCTGCTGGAGCACCCCGTCAGCGGGCGGGCCGTGGAACTGATCACCGACCAGCCCGCCCTGCAGGTCTACACCGGCAACGCGCTGGACGGGACCATCACCGGCCCCGGCGGGCACCGCTACCCCCGCTGGGCCGGCATCGCCCTGGAACCCCAGCACCACCCCGACTCCCCCAACCGGCCCGAGCTCACCGACCCGGTGCTGCGCCCGGGGCGGACCTGGCGCTCCCGCACCGAATGGCGCTTCCGGTACTAGCGGCCGCCGGCCCTCTTCTCGCGCCGCTTCGCCATGATGCGGCCGAAGACCGCGGTGCCGACCATGAACAGGATCCTTCGCATGCTGGTGCTCCTTCTCCTCGGTGGTGCTCGGACGACGTGCCCGGTCCACGCTACGGCCTGTCCCGGAAAAAGGTAAGGGGGCTGAAGAACAGCATGGTGCGTTGCCGGGACGGATCGCGCCCCGGTCCTGCGGCGCCGACGGGCGGGGGGGGNCCCGCCCGCCCGCTCCTCGGGGCGCCCAGGATCTCCGCTCCTGGGCGCCCGGTCACTCCTCGGGGAGCTTGGCCGCGAGGATCCCGCGGATGTAGTCGCGGTTCATGGCCGTCACCGTGAGGCCGTCGCCGCCGTAGTGCTCCACGCACATGGGGCCGTCGAAGCCGGCCTCCAGGGCCATGCCGATGGCCTCGCGGTAGTTGATGAATCCGAGGGCCAGCGGCGCCGGCGCCGAGGCGTAGGAGCCGGTGGCGGGATCGAAGTCCCGGAAGTAGTTCTTGAGCTGCCAGTAGTTGGTGTGGGGGAGCATCTTGGTCAGCATCTCCCGCCAGTCTTCGACCTCCCGGTGCAGGCGGACGATGTTGCCGATGTCGGGGCACAGCCCCACGTTGGGCAGGTCCACGGCGGTGACGAGCTGCACGGAGCTGTCGGCGGTGCCGAGGAAGGTTCCCTCGTACATCTCCAGGGACACGCTGACGCCGCGCTCGGCGGCGTACTCGCCCAGCTCGCGGAAACGGGTGGCGGCCTTCTCCCGGTTCTCCGGGGTCTCCTCGTCCTCGGCGCCCTCCGCGAGCCAGAACCAGGTGGCCTGCTTCTGCGGCTCGGTGAACGGGTCGTGCAGACCCAGGCACACCATGGGCACCTCGAGGTCCGCCGCGGCGTCGATGGTCCGCTTCGTGTAGGCCATGTTCTCCCGGGCCTTGTCCTCGTCCGGGGTGATCACGCTCTTGCGGGTCACCGCGATGTCGCTGAAGGCGAGGTCGTAGGAGCGGGCCGTCTCGAGCAGTCGGCGACGGCCCTGGGCGTCGAGGTCGGCGGGCCGGACCCAGGAGTCGGTGAGGTCGACGTGGTCGAAGCCCGCGAGGCGGACCTCGCGCAGCGTCTGCTTCCAGGCCTCGGGGCCGGCCGTCGTGCGGTCGCGGCCGTCGGCGGTGGTGCCGGTGAAGTTCAGCAGGGCGGCGCCGATGGGCCAGGTCTCGGGGGTGTACGGCATGGTTCTCTCCTTGTCGGGCGTCTCGCGGGACGCCGTGCTGTGTCGGGTCTGCGGTGCGCGGTCGCACCAGTGGTCGGGACGGGGCCGGCTCACGCGGCCAGGGCGTAGACGATCCAGGCCAGGGCGAACGCCATGAAGCCGATCGCGGTGCCGACCACCGACCAGGTCTTCAGTGTGGTCAGGGTGTCGAAACCGCAGAACTTGCCGATGAGCCAGAAGCCCGAGTCGTTGACGTGCGAGAAGGTGATGGAGCCCGCCGCGATGCCGACGACGATGGCGGCCAGCCCGACACCGGACAGGCCCAGCTCCGCGACGGCCGGAGCCATGATGGAGCCCGCCGTGGTCGCGGCCACGGTGGCCGAGCCCTGGGCCACGCGGAAGGCGATCGCCACCAGGAAGCCGGCCAGGATCGCCGGGAGCCCCATCGCGTCCAGGCCGCCGGCGATGGTGCCGCCGATCCCGGTCTCGGTGAGCACGCGGCCGAAGGCGCCGCCGGCTCCCGTGATGAGGATGATCGAGCAGACGGGGGCGAGGGCGTGGTCGACGAGGTCCTCCAGGGCGCCGCCGATCGAGCCGCGGCCGCGCCGCGGCCGCAGGTACAGCAGGTACATCGCGAACAGCGTGGAGATGAGCAGCGCGATCGGGGTGTTGCCGATGAGCCGGGACAGGCGGAACAGGACGTTGTCGTCGCCCACGGCCCCGCTGGCCTCCAGTGTGGTGAACAGCGTGTTGAAGAAGATGAGCACGAGCGGCAGCAGCAGGACGAAGATGATCGTCCAGAAGCCGGGCCGGGGCGTGTCGTCGTCGAGCTCCACCTCGCCCAGGAGGTTCGGCACGGGCATGTTCGGGTAGCGCTTGGCGATGACCAGGCTCAGCCGGTAGCCGGCGAGGTACCACGTGGGCAGGCCGACCAGGAGCGAGACGAGCACGACCATCCCGACGTCGGCGCCCATCACGGTTGCCGCCGCGGTGGGGCCCGGGTGCGGCGGGGTGAGGGCGTGCATCATCAGGAAGGCGCCGATGGAGGGCAGCACGTAGAGCATGAAGGAGCCGCCCAGGCGCCGGGCGACGGTGTAGATGATCGGCAGCATCACGATGAAGCCGGCGTCGAGGAAGATCGGGAACGCGTAGAAGAGCGAGGCCACGGCCAGGGCGAGCGGGGCCCGCTTCTCCCCGAACCGCCGCAGCATCGCGTCGGCGAGCACCTGCGCGCCGCCGGAGACCTGGACCAGGCGCCCGAGCACGGCGCCGAAGCCCACGAGCAGGGCCACGTTGCCCACGGTGGTGCTGAAGCCCGCGACCACCACGCCGACGACGTCGGCCACGCCGATGCCGGCGGCCAGGGCCGTGAGGAGGCTGATGATGATCAGCGCGAAGAACGCGTGGACGCGGAGCTTGATGATCAGGACGAGCAGCGCGGCGATGGCCGCGACCGCGATGGCGAGGAGGGCCCACGTGGGCCTCTCCGCCAGGACGAGCGCGTCCGCCGTGGCGGCGGGAAGAAGGATGTGCATAGCTGAATCACCTTTGGTCAGAATGCGGGCCAGCCACCCTGGTGCTGTGGTGTGGACCACATTCGACGGGCCATTGGCCAATACCCTATAGGATATTGGTAATCTGTCCAGTGGTCGAGGCCATCGGCTGCAGGAGTGCGGACCGGCCGCCGTCTGTGCCCCGGGTGCGTGGGACAATTCCTGTGACGGCGGACGCGAGTGAGGGAATCGGCATGGAGACGGGTGTTCCGGGCGGGGCGTGGGTGCAGCGCAGCATCCTCGCGGACCAGGTCTACAAGGAGATCCTCGCGCGGCTCATGGACGGGAAGCTGAAGTCCGGGGATCCCATCAGCATCGACGGCACGGCGCGGGAGCTGGGTGTCTCGCCGACGCCGGTCCGGGAGGCCCTGGCGCGGCTGGAGTCCACGAACATGGTGGTCCGCGCCGCGCTGCGCGGCTACCGGGTGGCTCCTCTGCTGACCCACGAGGAGCTGCTGGACCTGATGGACGCCCGCCTGCTCATCGAGCCGTACAACGCCGAGCTGGCGTGCGGACACGCGGACGCGGCGTTCCTGGAGGCGCTCGAGCGAGCCATCGACGACCTCCGTGACGCCCCCAACGGGCCGCACTTCTCCGACTACCGCACCTACTGGGAGGCGGACGAGCGCTTCCACCGCCTGATCGCGGAGCAGGCGGGCAACAAGTTCGTCCTGGGCGCCTACGACTCCCTGGGTGGGCACGTGCACCGGTTCCGGCTCTTCAGCGGGCTGGGGGTCCAGGACGCCCGCAGCGCCATCGAGGAGCACGCGCGGATCCTGGCGGCGCTGCGCCGCGGTGACGCCGCGGCCGCCCGGATCGCGATGGCCGGGCACATCTGCGGGGTCCGCGAGCGGGCCATCCACGAGCACGAGAACGCCGGCGAGGACGCCCGCAGCGAGAGCGCCTGAGGCCCCCGGCTCATCCTCCGGCGGCGCCCGGTGTGGTTGACACCACACTCGGTGCCGTGGATCCTATAGGAAACACGGCCAAGACTTGACCGGTCCACGGGGTCGTCCGCGACCTGCGCTCCGCCGCCGCCGCCGTGTCCATCAGACGGAACATGTGCACATCAGAGGAGATGGGGATCATGGCTCAGCGCTCGGTAGCAGTTGTCGGTTCGGGATACATGGGCGGGGGCATCGCCCAGGTGCTCGCCCTCGGCGGCGCGCGGGTCGCGCTCGCCGACATCTCGCAGGAGATCGCCGAGAAGAACCTCGGGCGCCTCCTCGGCGAGGCGGAGCAGTTCGTCGCCGACGGGCTCTTCCCGGCGGACGCGGTCGAGCGGCTGCGCGAGAACCTGTGGGCCGCCCCCAGCATCGAGGAGGCCGTCGCGGACGCCTCCTACGTGGAGGAGGCCGTCCCGGAGATCCTCGACATCAAGCACGGCACTCTGCGCCGGATCAGTGACGCCGCGCCGGCGGACGCCGTGATCGGCTCCAACACCTCCACCATCTCCATCGCCCAGCTCGCCGAGGTCGTCGAGAACCCGGGCCGCTTCCTCGGGGTGCACTTCTCCAACCCCGCGCCGTTCATCCCCGGCGTCGAGGTCATTCCCCACGAGACCACCACGCCGGAGACGGTTGAGGTGGCGAAGGAGATCGTCGAGCTGACCGGCAAGAAGGCCGCCGTGGTCAAGGACGTCACCGGGTTCGTGCTCAACCGCCTGCAGTACGCCCTCTTCCACGAGGCCGCCCAGGTGGTCGAAGAGGGCATCGCCACCGCGGAGGACGTCGACACGCTGGTGCGCACCACCTTCGGCTTCCGGCTGCCGTTCTTCGGGCCCTTCGCGATCGCGGACATGGCCGGACTGGACGTCTACTCCTTCTGCTACGCCTCGCTGCAGACCTCCTTCCCGGAGCGCTTCGCCACGCCCAAGATCCTCCAGGACCTCGTGGACGAGGGGAAGCTCGGCACCAAGTCCGGCGCCGGATTCCTGCAGATCCCGGCCGAGCGCTCGAACGACCTCGTCGCCTACCGCAACAAGGCCTATGTGGCCATGGGGCGGCTCCTGAACGAACTGGGCCCCAGCCCGGTCGACGAGGAGACCGCCCAGCAGGGCGGGGCGTCCACCCCCGCCGGCTGAGCCGGCAAGCACCGACCACCCCTCCGGCGGGAGCGGCGCTCGACGTCGAACCCCTGCGCCTGCCGGCGATCCTCCGAGACCACCGAGGTTGGAACGATGACTTTTCTTGTGAACGATCCCGCGGAGTTCGCCGCCGACGCGCTGCGGGGTTTTGTGGCCGCTCATCCCGAGCACGTGATGGCCGCCCACGGCGGGGTGGTGCGTGCTTCCGAGACCCCGGCGGGCCAGCCGGCGCTGGTGATCGGCGGGGGCTCGGGGCACTACCCGGCCTTCGCCGGATGGGTCGGGCCCGGGATGGGCCACGGCGCCCCGTGCGGCAACATCTTCTCCTCGCCCTCGGCCTCCCAGGTGTACTCCGTGGCGCGCTCGGCGGCCAACGGCGGGGGTGTGGTACTGGGCTTCGGCAACTACGCCGGGGACGTGCTGCACTTCGGGCAGGCCGCGGAGAAGCTGCGCGCCGAAGGCGTGGACGTGCGGATCATCCGGGTCTCCGACGACATCGCCTCGGGCCCGGCCGAGTCCCACCGGGAGCGCCGCGGGATCGCCGGGGACCTGCCGGTGTTCAAGATCGCCGGGGCGGCGATCGAGGCCGGGGCCGATCTGGACGAGGCCGAGCGGGTGGCGTGGAAGGCCAACGACGCGACCCGCTCCTTCGGGGTGGCGTTCGAGGGGTGCACCCTGCCCGGGGCCGGGGAGGCGCTGTTCCACGTGCCGGCCGGGGAGATGGCGATCGGGCTGGGGATCCACGGCGAGCCCGGCGTGCGGGAGGTGCCGATGGGCACGGCCGACGAGATCGCCGATCTGCTGCTCGAGGGTGTGCTGGCGGAGGAGCCGGCCCGGGTCGAGGGCGGCTACCAGGGGCGGGTGGCGGTGCTGGTCAACGGGCTGGGCACGGTGAAGTACGAGGAGCTGTTCGTGGTCTACGCCCGGGTGGCCGAGCGGTTGGCCGAGCGGGGGCTGACCGTGGTGGCCCCGGAGGTCGGGGAGCACGTGACCAGCCTGGACATGGCAGGGTGCTCGCTGACGGTGGTGTTCCTCGACGAGGAACTGGAGCGGTACTGGCTGGCCCCGGCCGACACCCCGGCCTTCCGCCGCGGCGCGCCCGACACGGCAGGCCGGCCCGCGCGGACCGGGGTGCACGCCCCCGGGGCGGAGGAGGTGCCCGAGGCCACTGCGGACTCCCAGGAGGTCACCGGGCGGATCCTGACGGCGCTGGCGGTGCTGGAGGCCACGGCGGCCGAGCACGAGGAGGCCTTCGGTCGGCTGGACGCGATCGCCGGCGACGGCGACCACGGCCAGGGCATGGCCTACGGCACCCGGGGTGCCCTGGCGGCCGCCCGGGACGCCGCGGAGGCCGGTGCCGGGGCGAGGACCGTGCTGCTGCGCGCCGGGGACGCCTGGGCCGAGGAGGCCGGGGGCACCTCCGGTGCCCTGTGGGGCGCGGCGCTGACCGCCGCCGGGTCGGTCTTCGACGACGCCGCCGGGGCCGGGCCGGAGGAGGCGGTGGCCGCCCTGGTGGCCGGCATCGACGCGATCGTGCGCCTGGGCGGGGCGGCCCCCGGGGACAAGACCATGGTCGACGCCGCCCTGCCGTTCCGCGAGACGCTGCTGGCCGAGTTCGAGACCTCCTCCGACCTGGTGGGCGCCACGAAGAAGGCCGCCGCCGTGGCCCGGGAGGCGGCAGAGGCCACCGCGGAGATCACCGCCCGGCGCGGGCGCTCGAAGGTGCTGGGTGACAAGAGCCTGGGCACCCCGGACCCCGGAGCGCTGTCCTTCTCCGTGCTCATGGCCGCCCTGGGCGAGCACCTCGCCCAGAGCCCGGACACCCAGACCCGGGACACCCAGAGCCCTGACACCCAGAGCTCCGACATCGAGAGCCCGGGCGGGCGGTAGGAGGCGGACGTGACGGTGTGGATCGGTACGAGCTGGAAGATGAACAAGACCCTCGCCGAGGCCGGCGACTGGGCCCGGGGTCTGGCCGGGCACCTGGCCGGGCGGGACCTGGGCGACGTGGTGCCCTTCGTGATCCCGCCGGCCACCGCGATCGCCGCGGTGGCGGCGGCCCTGGCCGATGAGCCCCGGGTGCTGGTGGGGGCGCAGAACGCGCACTGGGAGGACGCCGGGGCCTGGACCGGGGAGGTCTCGGTGCCCCAGGTCGCCGACGCCGGGGCCCGGATCGTGGAGATCGGCCACTCCGAGCGGCGTGAGCACTTCGCCGAGACCGACGAGACCGTCCGGGCCAAGGTCGCCACGACCCTGGCCCACGGGCTGATCCCGCTGCTGTGCGTGGGGGAGCCCGCGGAGGTCAAGGACGCCGGCGACTCCACCGGGTACGTTCTCGATCAGGTGGCCCGTGCCCTGGCCGGTCTCGCCCCGGAGCAGCTGTCCAGGGTGCTGATCGCCTACGAACCGATCTGGGCGATCGGGGAGCACGGGCGCCCGGCCACCACCGCGGAGCTGGCCGAACCCTTCGCCGCCCTCGGCGAGTCCTGGGGGCAGCAGGTGCGCGGGCTGCTCTACGGCGGATCGGTGAACCTGGACAACGCCGCGGACCTGCTCGGCATCGCCGAGGTCGACGGGTTGTTCGTCGGGCGCACCGCCTGGCAGCTGGACGGCTACCTGCGCCTGCTCGAGATCGCCGCCGACCGCTGAACCCGTCCCACCACCTGCCGCGGCAGCACCGGCGCCACCCGGCACCACAGACCACACACGACACACCACACGACACACCACGGACCACAGACACGGACGAGATGAAGGAGCACACCATGAGCGAGAACAAGAAGCTGCGGATCGTGATCGGCGGCGACGACGCCGGATTCGACTACAAGGAGACCCTGCGCCAGGACCTCGAGGCCGACGAGCGCGTCGAGAGCGTGGTGGACGTCGGGGTCTCGAAGACCGAGAACACCGACTACCCGCACGTGGCCGTGGAGGCCGCCCGGAAGGTGGCCTCCGGAGAGGCCGACCGGGCGCTGCTGGTCTGCGGCACCGGGCTGGGGGTGGCGATCTCGGCGAACAAGGTCCCCGGGATCCGGGCGGTGACCGCCCACGACTCCTACTCGGTGGAGCGCTCGGTGCTCTCCAACAACGCCCAGGTGCTGTGCATGGGCCAGCGGGTCATCGGCCTGGAGCTGGCCAGGCGCCTGGCCAAGGAGTGGATCGGCTACGCCTTCGACCCGACCAGCGCCTCGGCGGCCAAGGTCGAGGCCATCACCGGCTACGAGAACAGCTGACCCGCCCCGCCACGGGCACAGCCTCGGCCCCGGCACGGACCCCGTGCCGGGGCCGCGACTATGTCCGCACCGCGCGCAGGTGTGCCAGGACGGCGGCAGTGACCTGCTGGGGCCGCTCCTCGGCCAAAAAGTGGCCGGCGTCCACGGCGTGGCCCGTGGCCTGCGGGAACTGCCGCCGCCACAGTGCGAGCGGGTCCTCCCGCGCGCCGACCCGCCCCCGCGAGCCCCACAGGACGAGGGCGGGCAGGTCCCGCTGCTCGTGCTCGTCCGCCTCGTCGATCTCCACGTCCGGGCCGGCCGCCGCACGGTAGTCGCGGCACCAGGCGTCGACCACGGCGGGATCCCGCGCCGCGTCCTCGTAGGCGGCGAGCGCGGCCGGGGCGAACGGGACCTGCGTGCCGCTGAGCCCCTGCAGCGTCCGGCGCACGAAGTACACGGGGTCGTGGCCGATCAGGGTCTGCGGCAGCCCCTCGCCCTGCGCGAGGAACGCCCAGTGGTAGTACTGCTGGGCCAGCCACGCGTCCATCGACCGCCACACCTCCAGGGTGGGCAGGATGTCCAGCAGGGCCACGGACGCCACCGCGCCGGGGGCGTCGAGCGCCATCCGGTGGGCGGTCCGGGCGCCGCGGTCGTGCCCGACGACGGAGAACCGGTCGTGGCCCAGCGCCCGCATGAGCTGCACCTGGTCGGCGGCCATCGCCCGGAAGGTGTGGTCCTCGCTGCCCGTGCGCGAGCGGCCGTAGCCGCGCAGGTCGGCCGCGACCACCGTGAACTCCTCGGCCAGCACGGGCGCCAGGAGGTGCCACATGGCGTGGGTCTGCGGGAAGCCGTGCAGCAGGAGCACGGGCGGGCCGTCGCCGCCCGTGCGGGCATGGATCGTGGCGTCGGCCACGGTCACGTCGTGGGCGCTGAAGTCGGGGAACACGGTTGCTCCTTCGGGTCGGGGCGGGGCGGGTCGGGGACGGGCCGCGCGGCGCGGGGCCGGGACTGGAATGCAGGCCCGGTGGCGTTGTACGTGATGGGCTGGTCCGCACGTGCACCAGACAACACCAGCGAGGAACCGGGAGAAACCCCATGAACCACGCCCCGACGCAGTCCGGCGCCCGCGCGGCCACGGCAGGGCGCGGCACGAGGACGCGGGAGCTCGTGCAGAGCGCCGAGCACTACACCGCGCGCACGTACTCCCCGCTGGACGTGGTGGTGGCCCGGGCGCAGGGCACGACGGTCACGGACGTGGAGGGCCGGGAGTACCTCGACTTCCTGGCCGGCTACTCGGCGCTGAATTTCGGCCACGGCCACCCGGCGGTCCTCGAGGCGGCCCGGACCCAGCTGGAGCGCGTCACGCTGACCAGCCGCGCGGTCCACAACGACCAGCTCGGTCCCTTCGCCCGGGACCTGTGCGCCCTGCTCGGCCAGGACATGATGCTGCCGATGAACACCGGCGTCGAGGCCGTGGAGTCGGCGATCAAGGTCGCCCGGAAGTGGGGCTACGAGCGCAAGGGGGTGGCCCCGGGTCGGGCGCAGATCGTCGTGGCGGCGGGGAACTTCCACGGCCGCACCACCACGGTCATCAGCTTCTCCGACGACGACGAGGCCCACCGCAACTACGGCCCCTACACGCCGGGCTTCGTGACCGTCCCGTTCGGGGACCTCGCCGCCCTCGAGGCCGCCGTCACCGAGGACACGGTCGCCGTGCTGCTGGAGCCCATCCAGGGCGAGGCCGGCGTGATCGTGCCGCCGCCGGGATACCTGCAGGGGGTGCGGCGGTGCACGGCCGAGCGCGGCGCCCTGCTCGTCGCCGACGAGATCCAGTCCGGGCTGGGCCGCACCGGCCGGACGCTGGCGTGCGAGCACGAGGGCGTCGAGGCGGACCTCTACCTGCTCGGCAAGGCCCTGGGCGGGGGAGTCCTGCCGGTCTCCGCGGTGGTGGGCCGCGCGGACGTCCTGTCGGTGCTGCGGCCCGGCCAGCACGGCAGCACGTTCGGCGGCAATCCGCTGGCCGGCGCCGTCGGCCGCGCCGTCGTCGCCCTCCTGGCCACCGGGGAGCCCCAGGAGCGGGCGCGGGTCATGGGGGAGAGGCTGCACACCGGCCTGGCGGAGCTGGCGCCGCTGGGCCTGGCGGAGGTGCGCGGGCGCGGGCTGTGGGCCGGGATCGACATCGATCCGCGGCTCGGCACCGGCCGGGAGTGCTGCGAGCGTCTGGCGGCCCACGGGGTCCTCGCCAAGGACACCCACGGCTCCACCATCCGGCTCAGCCCGCCGCTGGTGATCACCGAGCCGGAGCTGGAGCGGGGACTGGCCGCGCTCGCGGACGTGCTGCGGGCCATGGCGCGTCGCTGATCCGCCTCAGCCCGTCCCGGCGGTCTCCTCCCCGGGGGCCTCGTCCCTGTGGGCCAGTGCCGACTCGATGCTTCCGGCGAGCTGCGCCGGCGAGGTCTTCGGGGCGAAGCGGCGGATCACCCGACCGTCCCGGCCCACGAGGAACTTGGTGAAGTTCCACTTGATGTCGTCGCCCAGGATCCCGCCCTTCTCCTCGCGCAGCCACGACCACAGCGGGTGGGCGTCGGGGCCGTTGACGTCGACCTTCTCGAACATCGGGAACGTGACGCCGTAGTTGCGGCTGCAGAAGTCCGCGATCTCCTCCTCGATGCCCGGCTCCTGGTTCCCGAACTGGTTGCAGGGAAAGCCCAGGACCATCAGGCCGTCCTGCTTGAAGTCCCGCCACAGCTGCTCGAGGCCCTCGTACTGCGGCGTGAACCCGCACTCGCTCGCGGTGTTGACCACGAGCACCACCTTCCCGGCGTACTGGGACAGCGGATGCTCGCGCCCGTCGAGCGCGGTGGCGGTGAAGTCGTGCAGCGTGGTCATGGGAGCCTCCCGGGTGCTCGAGGACAGCGGTCTGCTCCCATCATGCCGCCGAAGTCCCGCCGAAGTCCTGCCGGTGCCCGCGCGAGCGCCCAGGTTGCGGACCACGCCGCGCCGCGACCCCCGGTGGCGTCGTGTGCGGCGTCGTGGGTCAGCGCTGCGGGCTCCTCATACGGGCGAGGAAACGGAACCGGTCCCCGCGGAACACCGAGCGGGTCCACTCCACGGGCGAGTCGTCCGCCGCGAACCCGAGCCGGTGGATCAGCAGCAGGGGAGCCCCCATCTCGATGCCCAGGATCCGGACGTCGTCCGGACCGGCGAGCTGGGTCTCCACGGTGTCCTCCGCCTCGACGATGTCGATGCCGTAGTCCTGGCGCAGCGCGGTGTACAGGGACCCGGTCCGGTCCAGGTGCTGCGCCAGGTCGGGCAGCGGTCCGGTGAGCAGGGCGACCTCGTGGGCCAGCGGCTCGCCGTTGATGAGCCGGATCCGCTCCACCCGGGCGAGCTCGGCGCCGACCGGCACGCGCAGCCGGGCCGCGGCGTCGTCGTCGGCGGACGTGCGGCTCACGTCGAGGACCGTGGAGGAGCTCGCGAGGCCCTGGGCGGCGGCGTCGTCGCTGAAGGAGGTGAGCTGACGGACGTAGGTGGACCGCGGCGGGGCCACGAAGGTTCCCCGGCCCTGGGCCCGGCCCAGCACCCCCTCGGCCACGAGCTCGCCGATGGCCTGGCGGACCGTGGTCCGGGAGGTGGCGTACTGCTCGGCGAGCGCCCGTTCCGTGGGGATCAGCGTGCCGGGGGTCGCGTTCCGCACGAGGTCCCGGAGCTGCTCCTTGAGCAGGTAGTACTTCGGGACGGTCCGCGGCTCCGCGCTCATCGGCCCAGCATATCGGCCGTCCCGCCCGCGCCGTCCGCGCCTTCCGGGCCGGCGGCCCGGGTCCTCCGGGTGTGAGCATTGACACATAAATTGGTCTAGTCCAAGCTGGGGGGACGGAAGTCATGACGATCGCGAACGGTGCGGCGGAGAGAAGGGAACTGCTCATGAGTGCACGAGCGAGGCGCCGGTCCCGCGCCGTGGTGCTGGGGACCGGTCTGTCGGTGGCCGTGGCGCTGTCCGCCTGCGGTGGCGGGGAGAGCGCGAGCGGCGGCGGGGAGGGCGACGGCGTCATCGAGGTCTGGGCCCACAGCGGCCAGGCGGCCGAGGCCGAGGCGCTCGAGGCCCTCGTGGCCGAGTACAACGACTCGCAGGAGGACGTCAGCGTCGAGCTGACCCTCATCCCCGAGGCCGACTACACCAGCACCGTCCAGGCGACCGCCGTGGAGGACCTCCCCGACGTGATGGAGATGGACGCCCCGACGATGGCGTCCTTCGTCTACGACCGCAAGCTCGTGCCCCTCGAGGACGTGGTGTCGCAGGAGACCCTCGACAACCGGATCGAGGGCGTGCGGGAGAGCGGCACGTACCAGGACCAGACCTACGCGGTCGGCATGTTCGACGTCGGGCTCGGGCTGTGGGGCAACCAGCAGCTCCTGGACGCCGCGGGCGTGGACGCCCCGGCCACCGCGGACGAGGCGTGGACGGCGGAGGAGTTCGCGCAGAACCTGCAGAAGCTCGCGGAGGTCAGCCCGTCGGGCAACGCGATCGACCTGGGCGAGGCCAACGGCTTCGCCGCCGAGTGGGGCACCTTCACCACCAGCCCGGTCCTGTGGTCCAACGGCGGCACGCTCATCCGGGACGGCGCGGCGGACGGGGTGCTCAACAGCGCCGAGAACGTCGAGGCGCTCGAGGAGTGGGCCTCGTGGAAGGAGCACACGGACCCGAACACCAGCGGCACCGCCTTCCCCGACGGGGACGTCGCCCTCACCTGGACGGGCAACTGGATGTACCCCACCTTCAGCGAGGCCCTCGGCGAGGACCTGGTCGTGATGCCCCTGCCCGACCTCGGCAACGGCACCAAGGCGGGCCACGGCTCCTGGCAGTGGGGGGTGACGCCGGCGGCCGGAGGGGACCAGGCCGCGGCCGGTGCCTTCCTCGACTTCCTGCACTCCGACGAGAGCATCGCCAGGATGGTCGAGGCCAACGCGGCGGTGCCCGGCACCACCAGCGCGCTCGAGGGCAGCGAGCTCTACGGCGAGGGCGGCCCGCTGGAGCTGTTCGCGAGCAACCTCGCCTCGGCCTGCAGCTCGGAGGAGGTCACCCAGGAGTGCATCGCGGTGGCCCGGCCGATCACCCCCGGCTACCCCACGGTCACGAGCTCCTACGGCAGCGCGCTGGCGGCGATCTGGGGCGGCGCCGACCCGCAGGGCGAGCTCGACAGGGCGGCGCGGGCCATCGACGCCGACTTCGAGGACAACAACGGCTACCAGGACGACTGATCCGCGGCGGGGCTGCTGCGCAGCCCCGCCGTCTCGTGGGAGGAGAGTGCCATGACCACGTCACCGGGCCTCGTGGCCCCGGCGCCCGCACCGGAGGTCACCGGGAGGGCGCCGCGCCGGAACCGGGTCCGGCGCGACCGGCTCGCCGGACCGCTCATGGCCGCCCCCGCCGTGCTGCTGCTTTTGCTCTTCGTGGCCCTGCCCTTCGTGGCGGCCGTCTGGTTCTCCTTCTACAACGTCCGGCTCGGGGACCCCCGGGACCCGGCCTTCATGGGCCTGACCCAGTACGCGCGCATCTTCACGGACCCCGACGTGTCCAGCCAGTTCCTCAGCGCGCTGCTGCACAACTTCGTCTTCGCCGCCGTGGTCGTGCCGGTGCAGACCGCGCTGGCCCTCGGGCTGGCCGTGCTCGTGCAGAAGAACCTGCCCGGGATCGCCGTCTTCCGCTCCGTGTACTTCCTGCCGGTCGTCTTCCCCATGGCGCTCGTCGCCCTCATCTGGGGGCTCATCCTGGCCCGTGGCAGCGACGGGCTGCTGAACTCGCTGCTGTCCTTCTTCTCGGGCGGCAGCTTCGGGGCGCAGGACTGGCTGGGCTCCGGCCGCACGGCGCTGGCCTCGGTCATCGTCCTGTCGATCTGGCAGGGCGTCGGCTTCCAGATGGTCATCCTGCTGGCAGCCCTCCAGCAGGTGCCCCGTGACCTCTACGAGGCCGCCCAACTGGACCGCGCCAACGCCTGGCACCGCTTCGTGCACGTCACCCTGCCGGGGATCCGCACCACGCTGGTCTTCGTGGCCCTGTACACCACGATCCTCTCCCTGCGGGTCTTCGACCAGATCTACGTCCTGACCCGCTCGGGCGCCGGGCTCAACGAGGACGCGGCGCGCACGGTGATGTACCAGGCCGTCAGCTCGGCCTTCGACGCGAACAACATCGGCCGGGCCAGCGCCATCTCCGTGGTGTTCTTCGTGATCGTCGTGGTCCTGTCCCTGCTCCAGCGCCGCGCGACCCGTGAACGGGAGGACTGACATGCCGCGCCCCACCTCCACGACCCGTCCCGGCGGGACCCGCTCCGGCCGGCGGGTGCGCCCCGGCGACTGGGCCCGCTACGGGCTGCTCCTCGTCACGGGCGCCCTCTTCCTCGCCCCGGTGGCCTACATGGTCGCGGCGTCCCTGGCGCCGGCGCAGCGGGCCCTGGCCGGCTTCGCCGTGTTCGACCCGCGCGGGTGGGGCCTGCACAACTACACGGGCGTCTTCGCGAGCCTGTCCTCGCCGAGCACCGGCCACCTCTGGCAGTTCTTCGCGGTGTCCTTCACCGTCACCACCTGCGTGGTGGGCCTGGGGCTGGTGGTCAACTCCATGGCGGCCTTCGCGCTGTCGCGGCTGGGCTGGCGAGGCCGCGGCGCGGTGCTGCTGGGCGTCCTCATGCTGCTGATCGTCCCCTTCGAGGCCGTGGCCGTGCCGATGTTCTACCTGTACAACGACGCGCGCAACACCCTGTGGATCCAGATCGTGCCGTTCATCGGCAACGCCCTGTCGATCTTCCTGTTCTACTCGTTCTTCTCGGGCATCCCCCGCAGCATCGACGAGGCCGCCCGGATGGACGGCGCCGGCCCCCTGCGGGTGTTCTGGCAGATCATCGCCCCGATGAGCAAGCCGGCCTACGCGTCCGTGGCGGTGCTGACCTTCCTCACGCAGTGGGGCTCGTTCCTGTGGCCGGTGCTCATGATCTCCGAACCGCAGCTGCGTCCCCTGCCGCTGCAGATCAGCGTCTTCGCCGGCCAGCTGCCGCCGGCCTGGGGACAGGTGATGGCCTTCGGCGTGCTGCTGGTCATCCCCGTGATCGTGGTGTTCCTGGTCTTCCAGCGCTGGTTCATCGAGGGCGTGGCCAGCTCGGCCGTCAAGGGCTGACCCGCCCCGCCACGCCCCCACCCGTCGTCCGGAAGGACCCCCATGGAAGTGCTCGTCCTGCCCACGGCCGAGGACGTCGCCGCGCGCGCGGCCGACGCCGTCGCCGCCCAGGTCTCGCGCCGGCCGCACACCGTGCTGGGCGTGGCCACGGGGTCGTCCCCCCTGGGCACCTACCGCGAGCTCGCCCGGCGGCGGACCGAGGAGGCGCTGGACCTGTCGCAGCTGCGGTGCTTCGCGCTGGACGAGTACGTGGGCCTGCCCGGCGGGCACCCGGCCGCCTACGCCGAGGTCCTGGAGCGCGAGCTCGCCGGCCCGTTCGGCCTGTCGGCCTCCCGGGTGCGGGTGCCGGACGGCTCCCGGCCGGACCTGGCGCAGGCCTGCCAGGACTACGAGGACGCCATCGCCCGTGCGGGCGGGATCGACCTGCAGCTGCTCGGCATCGGGGTCAACGGGCACATCGGCTTCAACGAGCCGGCCTCCTCGCTCGCCTCCCGCACCCGCGTCAAGGCGCTGTCCGCGCGGACCCGCTCCGACAACGCCCGCTTCTTCGACGATCCCGGCGACGTGCCCACCCACTGCCTCACCCAGGGCCTCGGCACGATCCTCGAGGCGCGCGAGGTGCTCCTGGTCGCCCAGGGGCGGCACAAGGCGGCCGCGGTGGCCGCCGCCGTGGAGGGGCCGGTCTCCGCGATGTGCCCCGCGTCCGTGCTGCAGCTCCACCGGAAAGCCACCGTCGTGGTGGACGAGGCGGCCGCGGGCGGGCTGGCCCTGACCGACTACTACCGCTTCGTCGCCGAGGCCGGGCGCCGGCTGCCCCAGGGGGAGACATGACGTTGCGCCTCGCGGACCACTGGGTCTGGGACAGCTGGCTGGCCGACGACGGACATGACTACCACCTGTTCTTCCTGCGGGCCAGCCGCGCCCTGCGGGATCCCCACAAGCGCCACCGCCGGGCCTCGATCGGGCACGCCGTCTCCTCCGACCTGGAGTCCTGGACGCTGCTCCCGGACGCCCTCGTGGCCGGCGACGAACCGTCCTGGGACGACCTGGCCACCTGGACGGGCAGCACCGTCCGCGGCCACGACGGCCGGTGGCACCTCTTCTACACCGGCATCGGCCGCGCCGAGGACGGGCTGCAGCAGCGCATCGGCTCCGCCGTCTCGGACGACCTGATCAGCTGGGAGCGCACCGGCGCCGGCCCGATCGAGGCGGACCCGCGCTGGTACGAGAAGCTGGGGGAGGGCACCTGGCCGGACGAGGCGTGGCGGGACCCCTTCGTCTTCTTCGACGACGACACCGGGCAGTGGCAGATGCTCGTCACGGCTCGCGCCGCCACCGGGGACCCGGACGCCCGCGGCGTGGTCGGCCACGCCGTGAGCGACGACCTGGAGCGCTGGACCGTCCGCCCCCCGCTGACCGCGCCCGCCGGTTTCGGGGAGATGGAGGTCGTCCAGTCCCAGGTCGTGGACGGCACGGGAGTGTTGATCTTCTCCTGCCTCCCGCGGCTGGCCCCCGGCATCCCGTTCTCGGAGGCGAGCACCGGGACGTGGATCGCCCCCGGCGCCGGCCGGCTCGGGCCGTGGGAGCTCGAGCGCAGCTCCAGCTTCTTCGTGCCCGGCGTCTACGCCGCCCAGCTGTTCCGCAAGCGCGACGGCCAGTGGGTGGTGTTCGGCTTCCAGAACAGCGTGGACGGGAGCTTCGCCGGCGAGATCGCGAGCCCGGTGCCGCTGACGGACCTCCTGACGGAGGGCCTGCTGTTCCCCCGCCCCGCACGACCACCCGTCCCCACCCCCTGCACCAGGAGCACCCCATGATGAAGACGCTGATCGCCGCGGGCTCCGCGGCCGCCCTGCTCATGACCACCGGCGTGCTCGGCGCGGCCCCCGCCGCGGCGGCCCCGGACCGAGCCCCGGACCGGGGCCCGGTCCGAAGCACCGACCTGCGCGTCATGTCCTTCAACATCCACCACGGCGCGGACGGGGACGACGTGCTGGACCTCGAGCGCACCGCCGCAGTGATCGAGGCGTCGGGCGCGGAGGTGATCGGTCTGCAGGAGGTCGACGACGGGTGGTCCTCGCGCAGCGACTTCGAGGACCAGGCCGCCCGCCTCGCGGAGTTCCTGGGCATGCACTACGCCTACGGCGCGAACCTCGACGTGGCACCCGCCGAGGGCCGCACCGGGAACAGCCGGTACGGCAACGCGATCCTCAGCGAGCACCCGATCATCGACGCCGAGAACCACCTGCTGACCAGCATCGAGTACACGGAGCAGCCCACGGAGCAGCGCGGTCTGCTGGAGGCGGTGATCAACGTGAAGGGTCACCACATCGGGTTCTACAGCACCCACCTCGACCACCAGCGCGCCGAGCAGCGCGAGCTGCAGGCTCGGGAGATCGCGCAGATCGCGGGGGAGAGCCGGCGCCCGGCGGTGGTCGTCGGGGACCTCAACGCCGAGCCCGGCGCCCCGGAGCTGCGGGGTCTCTTCGAGGTGTTCACCGACACCTTCGCGGCCCTGGGCCAGGACGACGCCTACACCTTCGCCCCGGACGGCGCCCCGGTCGAGGACGCGAGCCTGCGCATCGACTACGTCCTCGTCTCCGAGGGCGTGCGGCCGCAGGCCGCGCACGTGGTGCGCACCTCCGCGTCGGACCACCTGCCGATCGTCGCCGACCTCCGGATCCCCCGGTCCCCGAACGGGCTGGTCCGGTAGCCCCGGACCGGCCCGACGCCCGGCACGACCAGAAGGAGGTGAGGCCCTTGGTCACCGAGGACTCCGCGCGCAGGACGGCCCTCTCGGGCCGCGTGCACACCGGCTACGCCGAGCACCAGGACGGCCTGGTGGTCGTCGAGGGCGATCGCGTCGTCCACGCCGGACCGCGGTCCGGGTACTCCGGCGGCGACCCGGGGCGGCACCACGTCCTCGCCCCCGGACAGATGGTGCTGCCGGGGCTCGTGGACGTGCACTGCCACGGCGGGTTCGGGGCGGACTTCTCCTCCTCGGAGGAGGAAGCGATCCGCGCCACCCTCGACGCCTTCCACCGTCAGGGCACGACGACGCTCGTGGCCAGTCTGGTCACCGCCTCGCGGGAGGACCTGCTGGCCGCCGAGCCGCTGCTGGCGGAGCTCACCGGGGAAGGACTGGTCGCCGGGATCCACCTCGAGGGCCCGTTCCTGTCCACGGCCCGGTGCGGGGCGCAGGACCCCGCGCAGATGCGGGAGCCGGACCTCGAGCTGGCGGCCGACCTCGTCGCCGCCGCGGCGGGGACGCTCCGGACCATGACCTTCGCCCCGGAGCTGCCCCGCTCCCGGGAGCTGGCCGAGCTGCTCGTCGCCCACGGCGTGCTCCCCTCCCTCGGGCACACCGACGCGGACACCGGGACCGTCGACACCGCCCTGCGCCATCTGCAGGCGCTGCTGGTCGACGCCCCCGGGGGCGGTGCGCCCCGGTCGCCGACGGTGACGCACCTGTTCAACGCCATGCCCGGCATCCACCACCGCTCGCCCGGGCCGGTGCCGGCCTGCCTGCGCGCCGCGGCACAGGGCCGCGCCGTCGTCGAGCTCATCGCGGACGGCACCCACCTGGACCCCTGCATCGTGCTCTGGGCCTTCGAGCTGGCGGGGGCGGACAGCATCGCGCTGGTCACCGACGGGATGGCCGCCACCGGACTGACGGACGGCATCTACACGCTCGGCGCGGCCGAGGTGCGGGTGCGGGACGGAGTGGCCTCGCTGGTCTCCAACGGCTCGATCGCCGGAGGCACGGCCACCATGCTGGAGGTCCTGCGCCGTACGGTCGCGGCGGGCGTCCCGCTCGGGGACGCGCTGCGCTCGGCCACCGTGGTCCCGGCCCGGGTGCTGGGCCTGACCGGAGAGGCCGGGGGCCTGACGGTGGGCGCGCTCGCCGACCTCCTGGTCGTGGGGGAGGACCTCCGGCTGGGGGCCGTGATGCGCCGGGGTCGGTGGATCTCCGGAGATCTGTTCCCCTGACCCGCGGACCCCTGACCCCGGCCCCCGGGCCGCGGCGGCGACGAGGTCGCGGAGCACGGCCACGCCGCCGCGGGTGGTGGCCGACAGCCGCGACCTCGCGGCGGGGGACGGCGCGGGGAGCGGGTGGGCGGGGGTGCAGGTGGGTAACGATCCCCCGGCCGGGTCCTGCCGGTCGCGGGGGCGCGGCGTACCCTGGCCGTGTCGGAAGGAGCCCGTCATGACAGAGCGCAACGAAGCGTGGCCCGCCGGAACACCTTGCTGGGCCGATCTGACCGCGTCCGACCCCGGCCGCACGCAGGAGTTCTACCGGGAGGTGCTCGGCTGGGAGTACGGCGAGCCGCAGCCGGAGCGCGGCGGGTACCGCGACGCCCTCGTCGGCGGGAGGCCCGTGGCCGGGCTCTCCCCGGCGGCCCCGGACCTGACGGGCGTCCCGCACGTGTGGCAGGTGTACCTCGCCACGGACCGGATCGACCTCTCCGCGCAGCGGGCCCTGGCCGCCGGCGGCACGCAGCTGGTGGAACCCGTGGAGGTCGGCCCGTTCGGCCGGATGAGCATCTGGCAGGATCCCACCGGGGCCACCTTCGGCCTGTGGCAGGCCGGGGAGCACGTCGGCTTCGCCGCGGTCGACGTGCCCGGCAGCGTCGCCTGGTGCGATCTCATGACCCCGGACCACCACACCGCCCGCGACTTCTACGCCCAGGTCTTCGGCTACCACTACGAGGACATCGGCGAGGGCGGCGTCTCCTACGCCACGTTCACGGTTCCGCGCGGGGACCACCCGGCCGGCGGCATCGGCGGGACCGACCCCGCGGCGGAGAACGCGCCCGCGGTCTGGTCGGTCTGCTTCCAGGCCGACGACGTCGACACCGCTGTCCAGCGGGTGCGCGAGGCCGGCGGATCGGTCGTGGAGGACCCCTTCGACTTCGAGTACGGTCGGTTGGCGGTCGTGGCCGGCCCGGACCGGGAGTCCTTCGCGATCATGACGCCGGCGACCGCGCAGGCCACGGGCACGTAGCCCGCGACGCCCCTGCAGCGCGCCCCCGGAGCGCGGGAGCACGCCGTGACAACGGTCACCCGGCGGTAGCATGGTGACCCAGCGAACATCCCTCGCCGAGCCCACCGCCACCTCCACAGAGATCGGAGCGACATGAACTCCATCGTCCTCGCCGTGGTCGGTGTGGCCATGATGATCCTCGGGTACCTCCTGTACTCGAAGTTCGTGGCCCGCCGGATCTACCAGCTCCAGGACTCCTTCGTCACCCCCGCCCACGAGCTGGGCGACGGCGTGGACTACGTCCCCACCAACAAGTACGTGCTGTGGGGCCACCACTTCACCTCCGTGGCCGGAGCGGCCCCCATCGTCGGCCCCGCCATCGCCGTGATCTGGGGCTGGATGCCCGCCTTCCTCTGGGTGACCCTGGGCACGGTCTTCTTCGCCGGCGTCCACGACCTCGGCGCCCTGTGGGCGTCCAACCGGCACCAGGGCAAGTCCATCGGGTCGCTGTCCGGGAAGTACATCGGTCACCGCGGCCGCAACCTGTTCCTGGTCGTGATCTTCCTCGTCCTGCTCATGGTCAACGCCGCGTTCGCCGTGGTGATCTCCAACCTGCTGATCGGCACGCCCACCTCGGTGATCCCGACGTGGGGAGCCATCGTCGTGGCGCTGCTCATCGGCCAGGCGGTCTACCGCTACAAGTGGAACCTCGCCGTCGTGTCCGTCGTCGGCGTCGTGGCGCTCTACGCCCTCATCCTGGTCGGCGACCGCTTCCCGGTGGTCCTGCCGGAGACGGTCCTGGGCCTGCCCGCCAACGCGTTCTGGATCGTGGTGCTCTTCGTCTACGCGGGCATCGCGTCCGTGCTGCCCGTATGGATGCTGCTGCAGCCGCGGGACTACATCAACGGCCTGCAGCTGTTCATCGCCCTGGGCATCCTCTACGGCGCGGTGCTGATCTCCGCCCCGACCGTCGTGGCCCCGGCCTTCAACGACTCCGTGCCCGAGGGCACGCCGAGCCTCGTGCCGCTGCTGTTCGTGACCATCGCGTGCGGGGCGATCTCCGGCTTCCACGGCATCGTGGCCTCGGGGACGTCCTCCAAGCAGCTGGACAAGGAGCCGGATGCCCGCTTCGTCGGCTACTTCGGCGCCGTCGGCGAGGGCCTCCTGGCGCTCGGCGCGATCATCGCCACGACCGCCGGCTTCCGCACGATCGCCGACTGGGAGGCCGTGTACAGCGCCTTCGGACAGGGCGGCGTGGCGGCGTTCGTCCAGGGCGGCGCCTCGGTCGTGAACTCCGGCCTGGGCATCCCCCCGTCGCTGAGCGCCACCATCCTGGCGACCATGGCCGTGCTCTTCGCGGCCACCACCATGGACACCGGCATCCGCCTGCAGCGCTTCGTGGTGCAGGAGGCCGGCCACATCATGGGCGCCAACATCGGCAAGGTGGTCTCCACCCTCATCGTCCTCGCGGTGGCCATGGGGCTGACCTTCAGCGCCGGCGCGGACGGCTCGGGCGGCATGCTCATCTGGCCGCTGTTCGGCACCACCAACCAGCTGCTGGCCGGCCTGACGCTGTCGATGATCGCGGTGATCCTGCTGCGCAAGGGCCGCCCGGTGCTGCCGGTGCTGGTCCCCCTGGTGTTCCTGCTCGTGATGTCGGTGTACGCGCTCATCGTCCAGCTGGGGCAGTTCTGGGCCGCGGAGAACTGGTTCCTGCTCGTGCTCGACGTGATCATCCTGATCGCGGCCCTGTGGGTCATCGTCGAGTCCGTGACCGCGATGAACGCGGCCCGGAAGAGCCCGCCCGAGCTGGAGGAGGAGACCGTCAGCACCTCGGCCGGGGAGAACCGCTCCCTGTGAGCCGGTGAGCGCCCTCGACCGGCTGCGCTCCGTGCAGGCCCGCCTCGGCGCGGGCCTGCACGAGTTCTACGTGGCGCCCTACCGGCGCACCTTCGCCCGCGCCCAGCGCGACGAGGAGGACCTGTTCATGATGCTGGTCCTCTCCGAGGCGCTCGGCGTGCCCAATCCCGCCAGCTACTACACCGTGGAGCTGCTGCCCGTGGTCTACGACCGGTTCCACGACTGGCACCGGCGGATGGGCATGGAGCGCTCACCCCTGGAGCACATCTCATGCTGCTAGAGCTCGCCGCCGACCGCCGGGTGCTGTTCGTCGGCGGCAAGGGCGGTGTCGGCAAGACCGCCGTCGCCTCCGCCATCGCCCTCGCCCAGGCCCGGGCGGGTCGCCGGGTGCTCGTCGTCTCGACCGACCCCGCCCACAACCTCGGGCACCTGTGGGAGCGCCCGGTGGGCGACCGGATCACCCGGCTCGCCCGGGCCCCGGGCGGCGCGGGTCTGCTCGACGGCATCGAGGTGGACCCCGTCGCCACGGCCGACGCCCACCTCGCCGCGGTGGGCGCCACCATCCGCCGGCTCATGCCCGAGCACCTCGCCGCCGAGGTGGACAAGCACATGGAGCTCGCCCGCGACTCGCCGGGCACCCACGAGTCGGCGGTGCTCGAGCGGATCGCCGAGCTCGTGGAGACGGGCCTGGACGACTACGACCTCATCGTCTTCGACACCGCGCCGTCCGGGCACACCGCCCGGCTCATGGCCCTGCCCGAGATCATGTCCGCCTGGACCGAGGGGCTGCTGCGCCGGCGCGGGAAGGCGGAGCGGTTCGGCGCCGCCCTGCGGGGCCTCGAGGACCGGGACGCCGCGAGCGAGAGCATCGTGGGCACCGGGCGGCCCCGGGACCCCCGCGAGGAGCGGGACCTCGAGATCCGGCGGATCCTGCTGCGCCGCCGCGAGCGCTTCGAGGCGCTGCGCGAGGTACTGGTGGACGCCGAGCGCTGCAGCTTCGTCATCGTCCTCGCGGCCGAGCGGCTGCCCGTCCTCGAGACCGTGGAGCTGCACGAGCAGCTGGTCCGCGCCGGCGTGCACGTGGGGGCCCTCGTGGTCAACAAGCGCTCCCCGGCGGACGCGGGGGACTTCCTCGCCGAGCGCCGCGCGCTGGAGGAGGTGCACGTCGCCACCCTGCGCGGCGCCCTCCCGGACGTCCCGCTGCTCCAGGTCCCCCTGCTGCCGGGGGAACTCGTGGGGCAGGAGGCGCTCGAGCGGTTCGGGGACGCACTCGCCCAGGCGGATCTCAGGGCCGCGTGACACGCTGACGCGCATGACCTCCACCGCGGACCGTCCGGACACCGGGCGACGACGACGGGCCCCCGCCGACCTCGGAGCGTGGATCCTCGCCGGTGTCGCCGCGACCGCGCTCGCCGTGGGCCTGGCCGAGCTGCTGGCCTGGGTGACCGGACCGGTCGGCGCGCCGCTCACGGCGGTGGGCGGGGTGATCGTGGACGCGGTGCCGGCCCCGGTCATGGACGCGGCGATCGCCCTGTTCGGCACCGCGGACAAGCTCGTGCTGCTGCTCGTCATGGCCGCCGGGCTCGTGGCGGTCGGCGCGGGCATCGGGGCGGCGCAGCGCGCCGAACCCCCGATGGGCGCGGTGCTGCTCGGCGTGCTGGGGCTCCTCGGGCTGCTGGCCGTGCTGACGCGGGCGGGGCCGGCCGTGGCGGACACGGTCCCCGTCGTCGTCGGCACGGGAGCCGGGGCGCTCTTCCTGACGGTGCTCACCCGCCGGACCGCTCCGGGTGACCGGCCCGCGGCGTCCCTGGACCGCCGCGGCTTCGTCCGGCTCTCCGCGGCCGCCGCCGTGCTGGGCACCGCCGCCGGCGTCGCGGGGCGCTGGGCGTCCGCGGCCGCGGCCCGGGTGCCCGCCGCCCGGGACCTGCTCCGGATTCCCGCGCCGGCCGTGCGGGACCCGGTGCCCGCCGGGGCCGATCTCGGCGTGGCGGCCGTGGAGCCCTGGCTCACGCCCGCCGGCGACTTCTACCGCATCGACACGGCCCTGTCCGTCCCGCGCATCGACGTGGCCGAGTGGGAGCTGCGGATCCACGGGATGGTGGAGCGCGAGCTGACCCTGGGCTTCGAGGAGCTCACGGCCCGGCCGCTGGTCGAGCGGATCGTGACGCTGGCGTGCGTGTCGAACCCCGTGGGCGGCGACCTGGTGGGCAACGCGGTGTGGACGGGCGTGCCGATCCGGGACCTGCTCGCCGAGGCCCGGCCCTCCGCCGGGGCGGACATGGTGCTCTCGACCTCCGAGGACGGGTTCACGGCGAGCACCCCGCTGGAGGCCCTGACCGATCCCGGCCGGGACTCCCTGCTCGCGGTGACCATGAACGGGCAGCCGCTGCCGTTCGAGCACGGCTACCCCGTGCGGATGGTGGTGCCGGGACTCTACGGCTACGTCTCGGCCACCAAGTGGGTCGTGGACCTCGAGGTCACCCGCTTCGACCGGGCGGAGGCGTACTGGACCTCGCGCGGCTGGGCGGCCCGGGGGCCGATCAAGCTGTCCTCGCGCATCGAGGTGCCGGCCGAGGGCGGGCGCACGGAGGCGGACCCCGTGGTCCTGGCCGGCACGGCGTGGGCCCAGCACACCGGGATCGCCGCCGTGCAGGTCAGTGTGGACGGGGGGTCGTGGCAGGACGCCGAGCTGGGCTCCGTGGGCACGGACGACACCTGGCGGCAGTGGGTGCTGCGCACCGGGCTCCCGAGCGGCCGGCACACCGCGCGGGTGCGGGCCGTCGACCGGGACGGGACCGTCCAGACCGCCGAGCAGGCCCCGCCCGCCCCGGACGGCGCCACGGGGTGGCACGAGCGCACCTTCACGGTGGCCTGACCGGCCCCGGTGCACGAGCCCCTCCGCTCCCGGGCGGAGCCGGTGAGCCCGCGGAGGGGTGCTGCGAGGGGGTGGTCCTGGCCCGGGGCGGGTCCTGCCATGATGGGGCGGGACGAGCGACGGGCAGGACGGAAGGCGGTGCACGGTGACGCTGGTGGACAACGTGGTGTACGTGGAGGGCCGGCGCGCGTCGACCCCTGAGGACCTCGACGAGACCTACGCGGCGCTGCGCGGTCGCGGCGGGATGGCCTGGATCGGGCTCTACCGGCCCGAGCCGGCCGAAGTGCAGTCCGTGGCCGCGGAGTTCCGGCTTCACGACCTCGCGGTGGAGGACGCCCTCAAGGGCCACCAGCGCGCCAAGCTGGAGCGCTTCGGCGACACCCTCTTCGTGGTGCTGCGCCCGGCCCGCTACCTGGACGACGTGGAGAAGGTCGAGTTCGGGGAGCTGCACGTGTTCGTGGGCCGCGACTTCGTGGTGACGGTCCGCCACGCCGAGTCCCCCGACCTGGCCAAGGTCCGACGCCGGCTGGAGGCCGCACCGGAGCTGCTGGGCACGGGCCCGCAGGCGGTGCTGTACGGGATCCTCGACGAGGTGGTCGACGGCTACGCCCCCGTGGTCGCGGGGCTGGAGAACGACATCGACGAGATCGAGGACGAGATCTTCGGCGCGGACCGCGACGTCTCCCGCCGCGTCTACGAGCTCTCCCGGGAGGTCATCGAGTTCCAGCGCGCCGTCCACCCGCTGGTGGCCATGCTCGGGGCCCTGCAGGCCGGGGCGGAGAAGTACGGGCTCGACCTCGAGCTGCAGCAGCGGCTGCGGGACGTGCAGGACCACGCCATCCGGGTGGGGGAGCGCGCGGACGCGTTCCGGGCGCTCCTGCAGAACGCCCTCACGGTGCACGCCACCCTGGTGGGACAGCGGCAGAACGACGAGATGCAGCGGCTCACCGAGTCCGCCCTGGCGCAGAGCGAGGAGGTCAAGCGGATCTCCTCCTGGGCCGCGATCCTCTTCGCCCCGACCCTGGTGGGCACGGTGTACGGGATGAACTTCGAGCACATGCCCGAGCTCGCGTGGCCGCTCGGCTACCCGTTCGCGCTGCTGGCCATGCTGGGCATGGGGGTGGCTCTCTACGGGGTGTTCAAGTGGAAGCGGTGGCTCTGAGCGGCCACGGGGCCGGCTCCCGGCGACATCCCGGGGGGACAGCTCAGATGCTGTTGCGCATCGCCCTGATCCCCACGGTCAGGCCCAGGACGGCCAGCACGACCGCCGCGAGCGCGCCGGCCGCCACCGCCGGGTCGCCGAACTGGCCGTTGAACAGGGCCCGCTCGGCGTCGACCATGTACGTGAGCGGGTTGAAGCGCGAGAGCACCTGCATCCACCGCGGGCCGGCCTCGAGCGGCAGGAGCATCCCGGACAGCAGCATGAGCGGGAACGTCAGTCCCTGCTGCACGGTCCAGAACATCCAGTCCCGGTTCCGGGAGACGATGGCCAGGGCGTAGCTCAGCGCCCCCAGTCCCACCCCGAAGACCGCGAGGATCGCCAGGCCCACCGCCATGCCGGGCAGGGACGGGCGGAAGCCGAAGAACACGGCCACTCCGGAGAGCACCAGCGCCTGCAGGACCAGCGGCACCATCTCCTTGCACGCGCGCCCCACCATGAGCGCCGAGCGGGTCACCGGCGCCACGAGCATCCGCTCGTGCGCCCCGGACTGGATCTCGAACAGCAGGTTCGAGCCGGTCATCGCGGTGCCGAACAGCGCGATCATCACCACGATGCCCGGCACGAACCACTGGAACGCCTGGTCCAGGGGCAGCCCGGTCATCCCGCCCAGGAGCGGGCCGAAGAAGGCGAGGAACATCAGCGGCTGCATGAGCGAGAACACCAGGCTGAAGGGGTCCCGGACCACGGGCCGGAGCTCGCGGACGAAGACGCTGACGGAGTCGTGGAGGATCCCGGCCGGGCGGGCCCGATCGCTGCCGCCGGTGGTTCCACCGGCGGACCCGCGGGTGGTCGGAACGGTGGTCATCGGGGTGCTCCCACGCTCGTGGCCTCGGGGGCCGGGTCGGTCCTGGACGGGTCCGTCCGCTCCTCGCGCAGGCTCCGGCCGGTGAGCCGGAGGAAGACGTCGTCGAGGGTCGGACGGGCGAGCTCGGCGGTCAGGACGGTGTGGCCGTCCCGGTCGAGCTCGCGCAGCAGGGCGGGCAGCACGCGCTCGCCGTGCTCGACCGCGACGACCACGTGCGTGCCCTCCCCCGCCGGGACCGCCTCCGGCTCGGCGCCGCCGGCCCCCACGGCTCCGGCCGCGCGCCGGACGGCCACCACGGCGGCGGCCGGGTCGTCGCCCAGGGTGAGGCTGATCCGGTCGCCGGCCAGGTCCGTCTTGAGCCGGGACGCGGTGTCGTCGGCGATGATCTGTCCCCGGTCCACGACCATGACCCGCTCGGCGAACTGGTCGGCCTCGTCGAGGTAGTGGGTGGTGAGGAAGAGGGTGGTCCCGTAGCGCCGGCGGAGCTCGAGGATGTGCTCCCACAGGTGCGCGCGGGACTGCGGGTCCAGACCGGTCGTGGGTTCGTCGAGGAAGAGCAACTGGGGCCCGGGGATCAGCCCGAGGGCGATGTCCACGCGGCGGCGCTGCCCGCCGGAGAGCTTCAGCGTGGGCCGGCGGACGAGGTCGCCGAGGCCGAGGGCCTCCACGAGCTCGTCCACGCGGCGCCGGGTCTCCGCCCGGCTCAGCCCGTACAGGGCCCCCTGGCTGAGCAGCTCGTCGCGGACCCGCTGGTACTGCCCGGCCCCGTTCTTCTGCCCGATGTAGCCGATGCGGGCGCGCACCTGGGCCGGTTGCCGGGCCACGTCGAACCCGCACACGGTGGCGGTGCCGCCGGTGGGCCGCAGCAGTGTGGTGAGCATGCGCAGTGAGGTCGACTTGCCCGCGCCGTTGGGCCCGAGGAACGCGGTCAGCGTGCCCGGCGCCACGTCCATGGTCAGGTCGCGCACCGCGTCGACGGTCCGGCCGCCGGGCCCGCGGAAGCTCTTGCTCAGCCCGCGGGCGCTGATGATGGGTGGGGTGCTCATGGGTCCACGGTAGAGCGGTTTCGGGTCACCGGCTGTCCGGACGGGGGCCTGAATTGCGGGACATGACGGATCCGAGGTCGCCCGGGGCCCCGGGCGGCTTCGGGACCGGCTCGGGGGCGCCCTGGCCGGCCTGCCTGCTCCGGCTCCCGGGGGATCGGGAGCGGAGGCCGGGGGATCCAGCCCTTAGAGTCGTGGGCGTGACCGTCCAGACCCCTGCCCTTGACCCCGCACGGGTCCGGCGCGCCCGGATCGCGGTGTCCGCGTTCTTCCTCACCAACGGCGCCCTCTACGCCAACCTGCTGCCGCGCCTGCCGGAGGTCAAGGACGCGTTCGGGCTCTCCAACACCTTCTACGGCCTCGTGGTCGTGGCGTTCCCGCTCGGGGCGATCCTCGTGGGCGCCCTCCCCGCCCGGGCGATCCGCCGCTTCGGCTCCGGCCGGGTGGCGGCGCTGGGCACCGTCCTGCTCTCGGCGTGCCTCGCGGCCGCCGGGGTCGGGGCGGGCCTGGGCGCCGGCACGGGGCTGGGCGTGGGGGTGTTCCTCGCCGCGATGTTCCTGGGTGGTGCCCTGGACGCCCACGTGGACACCGCCCAGAACGCCCAGGGGATGGGGGTCCAACGTGCCCGCGGCCGCTCCGTCATCAACTCCCTGCACGCCCTGTGGAGCCTGGGCGCCGTGGTCGGCGGGCTCATGGGTGCCGCGGCGCTCGCCCTCGGCGTGCCCCTGGGGTGGCACCTGCCGGCGAGCGGGCTCGTGTGGAGCGCGGTCGCCCTCGTGGCGCTGCGCTCCGCGCTCAGCCCGGCAGAGGGCCAGGAGCTGCGCACCGTCCGCCCGAGCGACCCGCTGCCGGACGGCACGACGACGGACCCCGGCACCGGCGGCTCCCGGCCGGACCCCGGCACCGGCGGCTCCCGGCCGGACCCCGGCACCGGCGGCTCCCGGCCGGACCCCGGCTCCGGGCGCGCCGGGACGGGCCGCCGGGCGACGGGGCGCATCGTCGTCGTCAGTCTCCTCCCCGTGGCCGTGATCGCGATGGCCGGGGTCATGGTGGAGGACGCCGGGCAGAACTGGTCGGCGGTGTACCTGAACACGGAGCTCGGCGCTCCGCTGGCCACCGCGGGGCTCGGGCTCGTGGCGCTCATGGCCGCGCAGTTCGTAGGCCGGATGCTCGGCGACCCCATGACCGACCGCTGGGGCCGTGCCGCGGTGGTCCGCTCCGGCGCCGCCCTGAGCGCAGCCGGGATGCTGCTCGTGGTCCTCGCCCCGGCGCCGGTCGTGGCCGTCGCCGGGTTCGCGCTGGCCGGCTTCGGCTGCGCCACGCTCGTGCCCGCGGCCTTCCACGCCGCCGACGACATCCCCGGGCTGCGGACCGGGACGGGCCTGGCCCTGGTCAGCTGGCTGATGCGGATCAGCTTCCTCGGCCTGTCCCCGGCCGTCGGCGTGCTCTCCGACGCCGTGGGACTGCGGGCGGCGCTGCTCGTGGTGCCCGGCTTCGCGCTCGTCGCGGCCCTGATGGCCGGCGTCCTGCGGGAGCCCCGCGCGCCCTGACCCCGAGCCTGTTGCGCTCCCGGCCACCCTGCGCGCGGATCCCCACGCCCGCTCCACCTCGAGCGCCGAACCCCCAGATCACCTGCCGGATCCCCAGCAATGTTCTGGGGATCCGGCAGGTGATCTGGGGACTCGGCGGAATGGGCGGACCCGGCCCTGGGACACCGCGGAGCCGGCGGCCCGGGGCTATCCTGGAGCGACCATGTACCACCACTTCTTCCTCTGACGGGTTCCGGCTCCCGCCGCACAACGCCACCGCCGCGGCGGGTCCGTCGTCCTGCCCACCCGTCCCCTCGTCAGGAGCCCCGGCCGTTGCGCCGCGCGCCGCTCCGCATCCGGAGGAAGCATGTCCGCCGTTCCCGTCCACCACCCTGCCGTGCCCGCGGGCGAGCACGCCCAGCTGACCGCCACCGGGATCCGCCTGGTCCGCGGGTCCCGCACCGTTCTGGAGGGCCTCGACCTCACGATCACCCCCACCACCCGACTCGGCGTGGTGGGGGAGAACGGCCGCGGCAAGACCTCCTTGCTGGAGGTGCTCTCGGGGACGCTCCTCCCGGACGCCGGCACCGTCCGCCGCACCGGCACGCTCGCCGTGGTCGACCAGGAGCTGCCCGTGCCGCCCGAGGGCACCGTGGGGGACCTCCTGGGCCTCGCGCTCACCGCCGAGCACACCGCGGTGGCGCAGGTCGAGGCCGCTGCCCGGGCCCTCGCCGCGGAGCAGCCGGGCGTCACGGAGCAGCCGGGCTCCGCGGGGCGACCGGGCTCCGCGGGGCAGCTGGGATCCGCGGGGCAGCTGGGCTCCGCAGGGCAGCCGGGCGCCGCGGAGGAGTACGCGCAGGCGCTGACGGTCGCCCAGGCCCTCGACGCCTGGGACGCCGACCGGCGGGTGGACCTGTCCCTGCAGGCCCTGCACGCCGTGACCGACCGCTCCCGGGTGCTCAGCACCCTCTCGGTGGGCCAGCGCTACCGGGTGCGCCTGGCCTGTCTGCTCGGCACCGTCCACGACCTCCTCCTGCTGGACGAGCCCACCAACCACCTCGACGCGGCGGGACTGGCCCACCTGGGCGCGGCGCTGCGCGAGTTGCGCGGCGGCGTGGTCCTGGTCAGCCACGACCGGCGGCTGCTGGGCCAGGTGGTCGACACCGTCCTGGACCTGGACCCCAGCCGGGACGGCCGTCCGCGCTGGTACGGCGGAGGCGTGGCGGGCTGGCGCGCCGGCCGGACGGCCGAGCGCTCGCGGTGGATCCACGACCACCGGGAGCAGCAGGCCGAGCACGTCCGGCTGGCCGGCGACCTCGACCGCGCACGCGCCCGGCTGGCCGGCGGATGGCGCCCGGACAAGGGCACCGGCAAGCACACCCGGGCCACCCGCGCCCCGGGGCTCGTCCGGTCGGTGCACCGCCGGCAGGAGGACCTCGAGCGGCACCGGGTGGACGTCCCCGAGCCGCCGCTGGCGTTGTCGGTGCCGGAGCTGCCGGCGCTGCCGGGCGTCGAGCTGGTGCGCGCAGAGGGCGTCACGGTGACGGGCCGGCTGCTCCGGCCCGTCGACGTGGTGCTGGAGTCCGGGGGCCGGCTGGTGGTCGGAGGCCCCAACGGGGCGGGCAAGTCCACCCTGCTGCAGGTGCTCGCCGGTGCGCTGGCCCCCGCCACGGGTCGGCGCGCCGCCGCGCCCGGGGTGCGGATCGGGCACCTGCGGCAGGAAGGGCTCCGGCACGGTGCGCGCTCCGCCCAGGAGGTGTACGAGCAGGAGCTCGTCCGGCTCGTGCTCGCGGGCCGGCTGGCCGAGCACGAGGTGGCCCCGCTGGAGGCCCTAGGGCTGCTGACGGCGCGGGACCGCGGACGTCCCGTGGCGGAGCTGTCCGCCGGGCAGCGGCGACGCCTCGAGCTCGCCGTGGTGCTCGCGTCCCGGCCGCACGCGCTGCTGCTGGACGAGCCGACCAACCACCTCTCGATCACCCTCGTGGACGAGCTCACCGAGGCCCTCGCCGCGACGGCCGCGGCCGTGGCGCTGACCACCCACGACCGGCAGCTCCTGCGGGACGTGAAGGGCTGGCCGCGGCTGAGGCTGTGACCGGCCCGGACCGGACGGAGGACAGGACGGGGAGCCACCCCTAGACTGCGCAGCAGGGGGCGGGTGACCGCCGTCACGGCCGGCAGCCCCGCTGCCACGACATCCCGAGGAGCACAGCATGAGGATCCGCGCCGCCGTCGTCGAGGGGATCGGCGCCCCGTTCGAGCTGGAGGACGTCGAGCTCGCCGAGCCGGGCCGCGGGGAGGCCCTGGTCCGCATCGTCGCGACCGGGGTCTGCCACACCGACGCCATCACCCGGGCGGGCGACATGCCGCTGCCGCTGCCGGGGATCCTGGGCCACGAGGGCGCGGGGATCGTGGAGCGGATCGGCGAGGGCGTCGCCGAGGTCGCGCCCGGGGACCGGGTGGTGATCGGCTGGCCCTCGTGCGGGGCGTGCCGCAACTGTCTCGACGGGCAGCCCCGGTACTGCGCCCGGACCGGGGAGGCCCTCGTCTCGGGCCGCCGCTTCCGGGGCGAGGCGGCCGGGACCTCGGCCTACACCCGGGCGGGCGGGGCGGCGCTCTCCGGCCACTTCTTCGGCCAGTCCTCCTTCGCGACCCACTCGCTCGTCCTCGCCGACGCCCTCGTCAAGGCTCCCGAGGACGTGCCGCTGGAGCTGCTCGGACCTCTGGCCTGCGGGCTGGGCACGGGCGCCGGCGCGGTGCTCAACGAGGCCCGCCCGGAGCCCGGCTCGTCGCTGGTGGTCTTCGGGGTGGGGGCCGTGGGGCTGGCCGCGATCATGGCCGCCCGCTGCACCGCCGCCACCACGGTCATCGCCGTGGACCTGCACGACTCCCGGCTCGAGCTGGCCACCCGCTACGGGGCGACCCATGTCATCAACTCCCGGGACACGGACGTGGTCGCGGAGGTCGCCCGGATCACGGGCGGCACCGCGGACTACGCCTTCGAGTGCACCGGGGTGGTCCCCGTCGTAGAACAAGCCGCGGACTGCGTGGGCATGCTGGGCACGCTCGTGCTGATCGGCGGGGCGCCCGCGCAGGCGCGCATCAGCCTCGACCACCTGCGCGCGCTGTGGGGCAAGCGGATCGTCGGGGTGCTGGGCGGCGGCAGCCGCAGCGGGAAGTTCATTCCCGCCCTGATCGAGCTGCACCGGCAGGGGCGGTTCCCCTTCGACGAGCTCGTGCGCTTCTACGAGCTCGACGAGATCGAGCAGGCCCTCGCCGACAGCAGGTCCGGCGACGTCGTGAAGCCCGTCCTCCGCATGCCCGGGTGAGCGGCCCGCCGCGGTCCGGAGCCCGGCGCGCCGGGCTCAGTCGACCCGGAGCTCGTGGACACCGCGCTCGAGGCCGCGCTCCACCGCGGCGATGACGTCGTCCACGTTGTGCCCGGGCGGGAGCCGGGGCGGCAGGCCGGTCAGCGCCCGGTCCACGAGCCCGGTGTCCATGTGGGGCAGCCGGGCGTCCACCACCGCGATCCGACGACGGCGCAGCTCCCGCCGCAACGACCCCAGCCACGAGGCCATGGCCGCCTTGCTGGCGGCGTAACCGGCCATCCCGGCCAGAGGCAGCTCCGCGACCACCCCCGTGAGGACCGCGATCGCGCCGCCGTCGGCGAGGTGCGGCACGGCTGCCCGGATCACGGCCATGGGCCCCAGGGCGTTGACCTCGAACAGCTCCTCCACGACGGCCTCGTCCTCGTCGGCGGCCGGGCCGAACGCGGCGACCCCCGTGGCGATCACCACGGCGTCGAGCCCGCCGAGCTCCTCGGCGGCCCGGTGCACCACCGCCGCGGCCTCGTCGTGGTCCACGAGGTCAAGGGCGTGGGCCGCGCGCAGGCCGAGCCCGCGCCGCAGCTCCTCGGCGCCCGAGGCGGAGCGGCCGGTCACCACGATGGCGGTGGTGCGCTCGCTCAGCCGTTCGCACAGCCGCCGGCCGAGGACGCCGGTCGCCCCCACGACGAGGATCCTCGCGCCGTTCAGGTCCATGGCCCCACTCCTGTCCCCGGTGCGGCCCCGGAGCGGAGCCGTGCTCCGAGCGTACCCAGGCTCTCCGACACCGCCCAGCGATGTGCAGTTCCACGACGATCGCCGGGCGGCCGATCCCGGCTGTTGCCGACTGCGAACTCGCGGGCGTAGATTGCAGTCCTCGGGGCCGGGCCGGGCGGACGCCCGTGACGCCGGTGCTCCGCGATCGGGGGGCCGTCCACATGTCACCGACCACGTCGCGATCGACCCGGGTCCTGGGGGCGGCCGCCGCGGCTCTCCTCCTCCTGGCCTCCTGCGGCACCCCGGGCGGCGAAAACCCGTCCGGGGAGGGGACGAGTCCCGCCGCCTCACCGACCACGGTGGCGGAGTCCCCGGCGGACTCGGCGCCGACCACGCAGTCCCCGGCGCCGACCACCGGTCCCACAGAGGGCTCGACGGCCGGGCCGACCGAGAACCCGACCGGAACACCCACCGCGAGCCCCACCGGCACGCCCACGGCGAGTCCCACCGCGAGCCCCGCTCCGGTGGAGCTCGTGACGTACTCGGGCACGGCCGCCGACGCCGCCTTCGCCTTCGAGCTGCCCGCGACGTGGAGCGTGGACGGGGAGTTCTCGGACGTCGGGGGCACGGTGGCGGTGCTCGGGCCGGACGGTGCGCCCGTCGGCCACCTGTCGGTCCTCATCGCGTGGGGCGCCGAGTGCGGCCCCGACTGCTCGATGCCGCCGGTGACCCACCTCGGGGACGTCCCGGGAGGCGTGCCCCTGTCCAGCAGCGGGCAGTTCGTGGTGCGCTCCGTGGCCATGGACCTGACGTCCGCGCCCGAACTGCGCAACGCGTACGGCTGGCCGGACGCCGTGCGCCTCGTGACCTCGCTCACCGACGCGGACTCCCCACCGCCCACCGCGATGCTGCCGCACGTCCTGTACGGGCTGGGAACGGTCGAGACGGGGGTGGTCGCGCCCAACGGCATCACCTACCGGACGGTGATCTTCAGCTCGGTCCACGACTTCCCCAGCCTCGAGGCCGCCCGGGAGTACACCGGCTCGGAGCAGCACCAGCAGGTCGAGGCGATGATCGCCTCCTTCCGCGCCTAGCGGTCCGCGGAGGCCCTCCAGGGGCGCGCGAGCGGCGGTGGCGTGTCACCGGGACGGTGCACGAGCACCTGGTTGACGCCCTGCCGGCCCGACTCGAACGTCCAGGCGGCGGCGACCATGTAGAGCCGCCACACGCGGGCGCGTCCCTCCCCGACCAGGTGGACCGCCTCGTCCCAGTGCTCCTCGAGGCGCTGCGTCCAGGCCCGCAGCGTCAGCGCGTAGTGGGGGCGCAGGGCCTCGACGTCGAGGACCTCCAGGCCGCTCGCCTCCAGCGCGCCGATCATCCGGGTGAGGCTGAGCACCTCGGTGTCGGGGAAGACGTAGCGCGCCATGAACGTCCCAGGGTCGTGCTGGGCCTCCCCGGCCCGCCAGGGGTCCCCGGTGCGCCGGGCGATCGCATGGTTGAGAAGACGGGCCCCGGGACGCAGCAGTCCGTGCAGGTGCGCGGCGTAGCCGTCGATCTGGTCGTCGCCGACGTGCTCGGACATGCCGATCGAGGAGATGGCGTCGAAGGGCCCGTCATCGACGTCGCGGTAGTCCTGGACGCGGATCTCGATCCGCTCGGCCAGCCCGGCACCGGACACCCGTTCGCGGCCCAGGGCGGCCTGCTCGGGGGAGAGAGTGACCCCGAGGACGTCGGCCCCGTACCGCCGGGCTGCGTGCAGGGCGAAGCTGCCCCAGCCGCAGCCCACGTCCAGCACCCGCATGCCGGGCCGCAGCCCCAGCTTGCGGCAGACCAGGTCGTGCTTGGCCTGCTGCGCCGCCTCCAGCCCACCGGACCGGTCGTCCCAGACGGCGCAGGAGTAGGCCAGGGAGGGGCCCAGGACCACGGCGTAGAAGTCGTTGCCGAGATCGTAGTGGTGCGAGACCGCCGCGGCGTCGCGGGCCTTGGTGTGCCGCCCGCCGTGGCCGCCGAGGTCCACCTCCTCCGGGGGCGGGGCCGGCTCCGGTCCCAGGGCGCGCAGGCTCGCGGCGGTCCGGAGCAGTCTCCAGCGCTCGCGCGCCGTCAGGGGAACGGGCTCGGTGAGTCTTCCGGTGGCGGTCAGGGCGGCGACGGTCCCGAAGACGTCGCCCGGCAGGTCGAGCTCGCCGGCCACGTACGCGCGGCCCAGGCCGAGCTGCCCGGGTGACCACAGGAGGCGCCGCAGGGCCCGCCGGGACCGGATCTCGATCACCGGCGCACCGGGCGGACCGGCCTCCGAGCCGTCCCAGGCGCGCAGCCGGACGGGGATCCGGTCCGTGCCCAGCACGATGCCCAGCGCCTCGGCCAGTCGCGGGGCCGCCGCAGTCGTCCACACCATGTCGAACGATCCTCCTCCGGCGTCGGTGACCGCCACGCTGCTGCTCCGGCCGTCGAGCCGCCTCCCGGCCGGGCCCGGGCTGTGGACGGCGGCGCGCGTGGGCCTTGGTCCTCACCCTAGGAAGACGCCGTGAGGTGTCGCCATGGTCTGCCGGATCCGCACGAACATGTCGCGGCCGGACCGGCGCGCGCCCGAGCACATCACGAATCGTGGACGCTTGTGCCGGAACCGTTGCCGGGGACGGGCCGGGCCGCCTAGATTGCAGATCCGGCACCACGCCCCGGCGGCGCCCGGTGCCGGGCAGGGACGGAACGAGGGCGGAGACCATGTCACAGACCGGACGACCACCAGCTCGGTGGGCCCTGGGCACGGGGGTCGTGCTCCTCCTCGTGCTGGTGCCCGGGGCGATGTCCTCCACGGGGGAGCTGCCGGCCGAGGACCCGTGCCCCTGGTCCACGCCCGCGCCGGACCGGGCGATCACGCACTCCGGTCAGGCCGTGGGGACCTCGTTCACGTTCGAGACGCCCTCGGCATGGTCGATCGACGGCGAGTTCACCGACGACGGCGGAGGGGTTGTCGTCGTCACCCCGGAGGGTGCCTCGGTCGCCTCCTTGACCGTGCTGAGCGGCTGGGGCGCCGTGTGCGGCCCCGAGTCCGCCTGTGTTCCTCAGCGTGTGGTCCATGTCGAGGACGTGCCGGGGGAGGAGGCCCTGTCCGGCAGCGGCGATTTCGTGGTGCGCACCATCGCCATGGACCTGACCGACCGGCCCGACCTCCGGGAGGCGTTCGGTTGGGAGGACGACGTGCGGCTCGTGACCTCTCTGACCGACGGCGACGAGCCCGTGCCCGAGACCATGCTGCCGCACCTGATGTACGGCCTGGGGTCGATCGTGGCGGGGGACCCGGCGAGCGGCGACGACCGCAGCGGTGTGGTGATCTTCAACCTGCAGCGCGAGTTCTCCACGATGGAGGAGGCACAGGCCTACGCCCGGTCGGAGGAGCACCGGCAGCTGCAGGGCGTCATCGCGTCCTTTCGCGGCTAGGCCGGCGCCCCGTTCTCCCCGGCGTCCTGGGACGGGACGGCAGAGCCGCGGGCGCTCTGCCGTCCCCAGGCCGTCGCTCGCCGATCGGCGTGCCGTGGACCACGTCGTGCCCGGGCGGCGCGGCGCGGAATCCTCTACCGGGGGTCGTCGAGGGGTGCGTAGCCCATGCGCCGGCTGATCCGCAGGCCGGCCTGCTTGAGGTCCTCCACGAGATCGGCCATCGTCTCCTCCGTGAACCGGAACGCCGGTCCCGAGACGCTGACGGAGGCGATGACCGTGCCGAGATGGTTCCGCACGGGCACGGCGACGGAGTTCAGCCCGATCTCGAACTCCTCGCACACGGTGGCGTAGCCCCGGGCGGCCACCTCCATCAACTGGCGTTCGAGCTGCTTCCTCGACGTGATCGTGCGCGCGGTGAGAGCCGGCAGGCCCTGGGTGCGGAGGACATGGGCTCTCTCGTCGGACGGCAGCCCCGCCAGCAGCACCTTCCCGCTGGACGTGGCGTGCAGGGGGGTCAGGCTGCCGATCCAGTCGTGGGTCGAGACGGAGGAGGGCCCCATCTCCTGGTCCACGTTGACGGCGTGGCCCTCCCGGAGGACCGCCAGGTTGACCGTCTCGGAGTGGATCCGTGCCAGGCTCCGGATCTCGTCCCGCGCCTCGGCCACCACGCTCAGCCGACCGGGGATCGCGTGCGCCAGGCGCAGGATGCCGAAACCGAGCTGGTACTTGCTGCCGTCGCTCGGGTGGTGCACCAGCCCCCGGGACTCCAGGGCGCCGAGCAGCCTCGACGCGGTGGACTTGTGCACTCCCAGCTCTGCGGCCACCTCGGTCACCGTCGAACCGCCGGTCCGGGCGAGGACCTCGAGCACCGTGATCGCCCGGTCGACGGACTGGACACCACCGGGGGTGACCCCGTCGGAGCCGTTCTGCTCCGTTGCGTCGTCGGACATGGGCGAAGGTCTGGAGGCTTGTGGGGACATGGCCCCATGGTAGTCATTCGTCACTGTCGCGCTCCCGTCTGCTATGCCGAGGGCGGGCGGCCCCGATGGGGCCGGCCGCCCGGTCCGGGTGCGTGTCCCGGTCCAGCTCGGTCCCTCAGGAGATGTTCGTCTCCTTCTTCCGGGCCCGGCCGTTCTGCTGGGCGTAGATCGGCTGACCGGCGGCCGTGGCGTCCACCGCGCGGAACTCGGCCGTGTTCGGGTCCGTGCTCTCCCGGGTGACCAGGGTGAACTTCTGGTGCCCGTACTCGTCGACGGCGTTGCGCACCGCGCGGTTCATCACGGAGTCGGACAGGCGCTTGCGCAACCACATCGGGTCCTGGCGCAGGTCCCGGGCCACCGCGAAGCACAGCAGGAACATCACCAGGATGAACGGCAGAGCGGAGACGATCGTCATCCGTTGCAGGCCGCCCAGGGCGGCGGCGGGATCGTCGCCGCCGGCCAGGAGCATCACCGCGGCGACGCTGCCCATGAGCACACCCCAGAAGATGATGACGGGGCGGGAGGGCTCCAGGCTGCCGCGGGAGCTCAGCGAGCCGGTCACGATGGATGCCGAGTCGGCGCCCGTGACGAAGAAGATCCCGGTGAGCACCATGGCCAGCACGGCGAGACCGACCGTGACGGCCTGGGGCAGGTCCAGGCCGGTGAACATGTCGTAGATCGCGCTGTCGAAGGAGATGGTCGGGGACCCGTCCACCACCGTGGCGATGCCGTCGTTCGGGTCCGGCGTGGCATCGGCCCGGCTCTGGATGTCGATGGCCGTGCCGCCGAAGACGGCGAACCAGAGCAGGGACACCAGCGAGGGCACCACGAGGACCCCCACCACGAACTGGCGGATGGTCCGGCCGCGGCTGATCCGGGCGACGAACATGCCCACGAAGGGAGTCCAGGACACCCACCAGGCCCAGTAGAAGATGGTCCACCCTGAGAGCCACTCGCGCATCCCCTCGTCACCCACGGCTTCCGTGCGGGCGGACATCTCCGGGAGCATCTGCGCGTAGGAACCGATCGAGGAGGGAATGAGGTTGAGGATGAAGACGCTGGGGCCCACCACGAAGATGATGATTGCCATGATGAGGGCCAGCACCATGTTGGTGTTCGAGAGGAACTGGATGCCCCGGGCGATTCCGGACACGGCCGAGGCCACGAAGCAGAACGTCAGCACCGCGATGACGACCACCAGCATGGGGGTGGTCACCTCGGCGACGACGCCGTTGAACTGCAGGCCGCTGCCGATCTGCAGGGCGCCCAGGCCGAGCGACGCGGCAGTGCCGAACACGGTCGCGAAGATGGCGAGCATGTTGATGATCTTCCCGCCCACGCCGTCCACGGCCTTGCGCCCGAAGATGGAGACGAACGCCTCGGAGAGGAGGTTCTTGCGGCCCAGCCGGAAGGTGCCGTAGGCGATGGCGATGCCGACCACCGCGTACATCGCCCACGGGTGCAACGTCCAGTGGAACAGGGACGTGGCCATGGCGGCCTCGATGGCCTCGGCCGTCTGCGCGTCGGCCGTGGCCGGCGGCGGGGAGATGTAGTGGTAGAGCGGCTCGGCGACGCCGTAGAACATCAGGCCGATGCCCATGCCGCAGGCGAACATCATCGAGATCCAGGACACCGTCCGGAACTCCGGGCGTTCGCCGTCCTGGCCCAGTGGGATGTTGCCGAAGCGCCCGATCGCCAGCCAGAGGACGAAGACGACGAACAGGGAGGCCAGGAGCACGAAGAGCCACCCGGTGCTCTCCAGCACCCAGCCCAGCGCCACTGTCGAGGCATTGGACAGGCTCTCCGTGTTGAGGAATCCCCAGAGCACGAATGCGGCCACGAGGGCTCCGGTGACCACGAAGATGGTCTTGTCGAGTCCCTCGAGACCTGCGCGGAAGGATTTCCGCCGCTCCACCACGCCGGTCCTGAGCTCGTGGAGGATCGCGGCCTCCTCCGCCTCCGCCTCGTGCAGCAGGGTCGTGTCGTCCACGGGCGGCGTCGCGGGCGGCGCGGTGGACTCCTCGGCGGGCGCCGGCTCGGCGCGATAGTCGTCGTTGCTCATTGGACCTTCTCCTGGCTCTTGGAACCGGTCTGCCCCGGGATGACGTCGCCGACTTTGTCGGTGATCCAGTCGTGGAAGGCGCCGATGTGGTGTTCGGA